>NZ_JBFRFH010000012.1:0-122234 GCF_052114725.1 Dyella sp. 2YAF14
TTCTGAAGCGTTGTTCCTAACCATAAACGTCAAGCTTTTGAATTGACTCTTAGGTTAGACGCTTGCATATATTGGACATTCAATCGTCCGTCGCAAGACGCCCACACAAGTCACCTGCGCACACTGTCAAAGATCTCAATCACTTGCAGCACGTTGCCGTTTCTGCGTTGGAACATTTCGTTCCGAGTGAGCCGCTCATCTTACATCATCTTTCCGGTCCGTCAACACCTCAGCGTGAATCTTTTTTGCTGTGGGTTTTCAGTGGAACCCCGTTGAAGAGCGAGTCGTCCGGGGAGGAGCGAAACTATAGCGTCCCTCCACAGGGTTGGGAAGGGGTCTATACGAATTTTTTTCATGTTCGTGACAGGACGCGACGCACGACGCGCGGATACGCCGGCCTTGCAGTGGCAAGACCGGCGCTATTTCATGGCGCTCTGGCAGTGATTCCGTGCCCGCGGAGAACTGGAAGGGCTATTTACGCCTCGCTGCCCTTGGCTGCGGATGAGATCGGCGTGTTTGCCACGGGTGCATTGGCCGCCACGGGCGTGGCGCCGTCTCCGTTGGCCGCCAGGTCATGCCGGCAGGGCACGCCGACGTGATAGGGGATGAGGGACTCCAGACTCAGCCTTTCCAGGATGTCCCACTCGTCTTCGAACGGAATGAATTGCTGCATGGTCCTGCTCCTGCCGGGGTTGCGCGGTTTTTCCGGCGCGCAGGAGCATTAAAGCAAACGGCCCGGTCCGTACGATGACGGATTCGGGCCGTTTGAGGGCAATGCGGTGGGATTCAGTCGATTTCGATCATCTCGAAGTCTTCCTTGGTCGCGCCGCAATCCGGGCAGGTCCAGGTATCGGGAACGTCGGCCCAACGCGTACCGGGCTCGATGCCCTCGTCGGGCACGCCCAGCGCCTCGTCATAGATGAAGCCGCAAACGACACACATCCATTTGCGCAGGGTGCCGGTTTCGTTGGTGCTCTGATTCATCGTCAATGGCTTGCTATGGAGAATAAGTAGGTCATTCTCGCAACTCCCCCGCCGATGCGAAAGCGTATGGCGCAGCTCTCCAGGATCGATTGGCATGCGTGAAAAACTCCAGGGCCGTGGCCTTTATGTGATTACCGATGGCCCGCGCCCCGACTTGTTCCAGGCGGTGGCGCAGGCCCTGGCCGGCGGCGCCCGGCTGCTGCAATACCGCGACAAGACGCGCGATGACGCGCGCCGGCTCACCGAAGCCCGCGCCATCCGCGCCCTGTGCGCCGCCCGTCAGGTACCCCTGATCATCAACGATGACGTGGCCTTAGCCCACGCAGCAGGCGCCGCGGGGGTGCACCTGGGTGAGGAGGACGGCGATGTGGCCGCGGCTCGCGCGGTGCTGGGTGAAGACGCCATCATCGGCGTGTCCTGCTACGACTCGCTGGCACGAGCGCGCGAGCTCGCCGCCGCGGGCGCCGACTACATCGCCTTTGGCGCCTTTTTTCCTTCGCCCACAAAGCCGCATGCACGCCGTGCTTCCTTCGACCTGCTGCGACAGAGCGCCGCGCTCGGTGTGCCGCGAGTGGCGATCGGCGGCATCACGCCAGACAATGCGCAGTCGCTGATTGACGCCGGCGCCGACTATCTCGCCGTGATTTCCGCGGTTTTCGGCGATCCCGACGTGCGCGGCGCCGCTGCACGATTCGCCCAACTCTTCACTACGCCTTGAGACACCCACGATGACCACCAACCACGAACTCTTCCAACGCGCGCAGCAGCTGATGCCTGGCGGCGTGAACTCGCCGGTGCGCGCTTTCAAGTCGGTGGGCGGCGAGCCGTTCTTCACGGCGCGTGCGGATGGCCCGTATCTGTGGGACGTCGAAGGCAAGCGCTATATCGACTACGTGGGCTCGTGGGGCCCGATGATCGTGGGCCATAACCACCCGCATGTGCGTGAGGCGGTGGAACGCGCGGTGAAGAACGGCCTGTCGTACGGCACGCCCTGCCCCGCCGAAGTCACCATGGCGGAGACCATCACGCGCCTGATTCCGTCGATCGACATGGTGCGCATGGTCAATTCCGGCACGGAAGCGACCATGTCGGCGATCCGCCTGGCGCGTGGCGCCACCGGTCGCAACCTGATCGTGAAGTTCGAAGGCTGCTACCACGGCCATGGCGACAGCTTCCTGGTAAAGGCCGGTTCGGGCGCACTCACCTTTGGCGTGCCGACCTCGCCCGGCGTGCCCAAGGCCAATGCGGACCTCACGCTCACCCTGGCCTATAACGATCTCGATGCTGCCGTGCGCCTGTTCGACGAGCACGGCCACGATATCGCCGGCCTGATCATCGAGCCGGTCGCCGGCAACATGAACTGCATTCCGCCCAGGGACGGCTATCTGCAGGGCCTGCGCGAGCTGTGCACGAAGCACGGCGCGCTGCTGATCTTCGACGAGGTGATGACGGGTTTCCGCGTGGCCCTGGGTGGCGCGCAGGCCTTTTACGGCGTGACGCCGGATCTCACCACCTTCGGCAAGATCATCGGCGGCGGCATGCCGGTGGGAGCCTATGGCGGTCGTCGTGACCTGATGCAGCAGATCGCGCCCTCTGGACCGATCTACCAGGCGGGCACGCTATCGGGTAATCCGGTGGCGATGGCAGCGGGTCTGGCCATGCTGGAATTGATCCAGGCGCCGGGCTTTTACGATCAGCTCGCCGCGCGCACGCGCCTTCTCACGGATGGCCTGCAGGCCGTGGCGGATGGCGAAGGGGTGGCCTTCAGCACGAATCGCGTGGGCGGCATGTTCGGCCTGTTCTTCACCCGGCAGAAGGTGGATAGCTACGCGCAGGCGACGGCGGCAGACACGGCGATGTTCAACCGCTTCTTCCACGGCATGCTGGAGCGTGGCGTCTATCTCGCACCCTCGGCGTTCGAGGCGGGCTTTGTGTCCAGTGCGCACAGCGAGCAGGACATCGCCGAGACGCTGGAAGCGGCACGTGGTGCGCTGCGCGCGGCGCGAGCAGGCTGAGGCCCTCGGCAAGCGCTCCTGAAGCCAGGAGCGCTTGTTGGGTGACGTCGCTTAGCTCGCCACGAAACTGCGTAGCGCCGCTTCGAGGCGCGCAAGGCCTTCAGCCAGATTCTCATCGCTGATATTGAGGGCGGGCACGAAACGCAGCACATCCGGACCCGCCTGCAACACGAGCAAGCCGTGGGCTGCAGCGTGATCGAGGATGGCGCCAGCCTTGCCCTTGTTCGCCTCGTTGAGCACGGCGCCAAGCATCAGGCCGCGGCCGCGAACCTCATCAAACAGCTGCAATGACGCATTGATGCGCGTCAGGCCATCACGCAAGGCCTGCGACTGGCGCGCCACGTTGGCCAGCAACTCAGGCGACGACAGCTTGCGCAGCGCTACGCGCGCCACGGCGGCCGCCAGCGGATTGCCGCCAAAGGTGGTGCCGTGGGCGCCAAACTGCATCACCTCGGCCACCTTGGGGCCGGCCAGCATGGCGCCGATGGGGAAGCCGCAACCCAGGGCCTTGGCCATGGTGACGATGTCGGGCTTGGCACCGTCCTGCACGTAGGCGAACAAGGTGCCGGTGCGGCCCATGCCGCTCTGGATCTCGTCCAGCACCAGCAGCGCCAGGTGCTGATCGCACAACTCACGCACGCGCTGGACGAAGCCGGGCGCGGCCGGCAGCACGCCGCCCTCGCCCTGCACCGGCTCGAGCATCACGGCGGCTACGTCGCCGTGGGCAAATGCCGCTTCCAGGGCCGGCACATCGTTGAAATCGAGATAGCGGAAGCCGCCGGGCAGCGGTTCGTAGCCTTCCTGGTACTTCGGCTGGGCGGTGGCCGTGACGGCCGCCAGGGTGCGTCCATGGAAGGAGCCGCGGAAGGTGATGATCACCCGCTTATCGGCCGCACGGCCCTGCGCGGCAGCCCATTTGCGCACCAGCTTGATAGCCGCTTCATTGGCTTCGGTACCGGAATTGCACAGGAACACGCGCTCGGCAAAGCCTGACGCCGACACCAGTTCCTCGGCCAGGCGCAGCGGCGGCTCGGTGTAGAAGACGTTGCTGGTATGCCAGAGCTTGTGGGCCTGGGTGGTCAAGGCCTCGAGCAGATCGGGATCCTGATGGCCGAGCGCGTTTACAGCGATGCCGGCGCCGAAGTCGAGGTAGTCGCGGCCCTGCGTATCCCACACCCGCGCGCCCTTGCCGTGATCCAGCACCACATCGCGCGGTCGATACACCGGCAACCAGTAGCGCTTGCCGAGATCGATCAGGGACTGGGCGGACGGGTCTTGCGCGTGCATGTCGTACTCCGGGCATCGTCGAGGGCGACGACACCATGCTCAAAGGGGATCGGGGATGGGGATGCGTCGCAAGCAGCGGCGCGCCTGCATCCTAAGCCCTGAGTAGCGCCTTTGCACGGCTCCGGACCCGGTGGACGCGCTTTGAACGGGAAGAAACGAGGACGCGGCAACTGAGACGCAGCCAACTTGCCCGGACCACGGCTGCGCCGGCAAAAGGTGTGACATTTCGCCTGTCCGCCGTAAAGCGCCTGTTACACCTGCGCGAAACCGCTTAACTGCACGCGTTAAGCGCCTTCCGAAGGCCACATTTCAGGCTGGGGCTGTAACGCCTTTAGCACGGTTCAAAATCGTCCACTGTGCTGCAAAGGCGCTAAAACCCCCGTTTTTCAGCCATTGGCGATCGTTGGCACGGCGATTGCTCTCTTAACCCCGTACAGGCGGGAAGGGGGAAGGGCCAGCTGCGATAAACGCGCCGGACGCCGCGATAAGGATCTCGCGACGACAGGATGGCGACGCTTCTGGGTGGCCCGGGGCAAGTCGGCACGGACTTCGCAGCTGGCATTGGAAGCACCCTTTCCGCGCCTCTCAGCTTGCTGAGAGGTCGTCAAAGCATTCCGCCGCATGGCGGTGATGAGGGCGGTAACCCGGCAACCCCTGTGGCCGGGGCACCAATGGAAGCCCCCGACCCGACCCCTGCGGGTCGGGGGCCTTCCTTTTTGTCGTGGGTGCACTCGCCCATCGGGCGGCACATCGCCGCATTCGCTAGAAGGAATGCGCACGCGCCGCCCACCCCAAGGGGTGGCCAGCATGATTCTTTCCGTGGGGCGCCCTTGCGAGGCTCGGACGTACGCTTAGCGCAGCTCGTCGAGCGCGAGCTGATGCTTCTTGCACAGGCGGTAGATGGTCACGCGCGACACCTTCAGTCGACGCGCGCATTCGCTCACATTGAAACGACTCTCGCGCAGGCACGCGATCACGGCATCGCGCTCGGCTGCCACGCGCGTGCTGCCCAGGCTGGAGCGCGCCGCCTGCTTGGTGAGCACGTCGGCCAGATCCAGGTCGTTGACGCTGATGAGGGCGTCTTCCGCCACCACCGCTGCACGCTGCACGCGATTGAGCAACTCTCGCACGTTGCCCGGCCAGCTGAAGTCGAGCATGGCTCGCCGCGCGCTGGCGCTGAAGGCGCGCCCGCGGCTGGCATGCTGTTCGCGGAAGGCGTCGAGGAATTTCTGCGCCAACAGCACCACGTCGTCCTCGCGCTCACGCAGCGGCGGCATGCGCAGGCGCAGCACGTTGAGGCGGTAATAGAGATCTTCGCGGAAGCGGCCTTGCTCGACTGCTTTTTCCAGATCCACGTGGGTGGCGGCGAGCACGCGCACGTCCAGTTTGATCAACTGGCTGCTGCCCACGCGCTCCAGCGTGCCTTCCTGCAGGAAGCGCAACAGGCTGGTTTGTGCGTCGAGTGGTAGATCGCCCACTTCGTCGAGAAACACGGTGCCGCCCGCGGCTGTTTCGAAATGGCCGATGCGGCGGGCGTTGGCGCCGGTGAATGCACCACGCTCATGACCAAACAGTTCGGACTGCACCAGGTTGGGCGGCAGCGCGCCGCAATTGATCGCGGCGAACGGCCGATCGGCACGCGCCGAAAGACTATGCAGGGCCCGCGCCGCAACCTCCTTGCCCGTGCCCGTTTCGCCGGTGATCAATACCGGCAGTTCAACCGGTGCGTACTTGCGCACGCTGGCCACCACGGCACCGATGGCGGCACTGCGGCCAGTCACGCCGACGTCGCCCGGCTCAGCCGCGCGCGGCTGGTCGCCGCCCACGCGGGCAAGCGCCTCGACCAGGCGGTCGACATCCACCGGTGTGGCGAAGTATTCGATGCTCGCTTCCAGCACGCGATCGATAAGCGGCTCGTGCACCGACATGGCCGGTGGTATGAGCGCCACCCACGGCAGCCAGGGGTGATCAGCCATGAGCTGAGCCATGGCCTGGGCGGAAGCAGGATCGCCGTGCCTAAGGTCGGCCAGCGCCACCACCGTATCGTTGTTTCGCATGCCGACGCCGCCCTGAGTACCGGCATCGGCGACGCGGATAATCCATCCCGCATTGGCCAACCCTGCCCGCTCTTCGCCGGCCGGTTGACCAAACCAGACGACGCATCGCCTGGCCTCCTCCCTCATTACAGCCATGGTTCCCTCCCCCAACCCCTCTAGGGGTCACAGGTTTCGGCCGGTCGTTGCCATGTCCTATGGCTACCCCCCGGTTACCACGCCCGTCGCGCCAAGCTAACCCGCGACCGCTACAAAAATGTGATATGGGTCACACAATATACAACTCTGCGCCTCACAGTCACCCTACCAATGGCGCAAAACCGTCGGACGTAAGCCGGAGGCAGGCAGTTGGGCTAGCACCTATGGCCTAGAGTCCTTGGACCCACGCCGAAGGCCCGCCAGGGCCTCCAGCAAGCCACGCGACAGCCAGCGCCCTACCAGACACCCGTATTGGGCATCGATGCCCACGGCTCCTGCGGCGGCAGATGCCCGTCCTGCAGCAGTTCCACCGAAATCAGGTCCGGCGAGCGTACGAAAGCCATGTGTCCATCGCGTGGCGGGCGATGAATGGTGTAGCCCATCGATTGCAGGTGCGCGCAGGTCTGGTAGATGTCGTCCACGCGAAACGCCAGATGGCCAAAATTGCGCGCGCTGCCATAGTCCTCGCTCGAGCCCCAGTTGTAGGTCAGCTCGATTTCCGCCTCCGGCGAATCGGCAGCGGCCAGAAAGACCAGGGTGAACTTACCCGCGATGTTTTCGCTGCGACGTGTTTCCTTCAGCCCGAGTCCATCGCAGAAGAAACGCAGGCTTGCGTCGATGTCGCGCACGCGAATCATGGTGTGCAGATATTTCATGCAGAACTCCGTGGCGTGGGGACGCCGCCATCGTGGGGAAGCACCAGTCGAATCCGCTGCGCCAGATCATCCAGCACGTCGCGTGTCGACGGTGTCGGCACGCCGTGCGGATAGACGCGAAACAAGCCATCGGCCACGCGACGCGGATGCACGTGCAGATGGAAGTGCGGCACTTCCTGCCCGCCGGCCGCGCCATTGGATTGCCACAGATTGAGCCCGGGCGAGTGAAACACTTCGCGCAAGGCATGCGCCACGCGCACACCCAGCTGCATCACTTCGCCGGCGAGCGCGGCATCGATGGCGTAGATGTCCTGCACATGCGCCTTGGGCACCACCAACACATGACCGGGCATCGCTTGCCGAAGATCGAGAAAGGCCAGCGCGTTGTCCGTCTGCGCCACTACGCTGGCGGCGCCTCGACCAGCGACGATCTCGCAGAACGGGCAGGACACGACGCTCAATCCAGAAACAGATCGGGCAGCAGCGACTGCGAGGGATCGACCGCGTACTGCGCGAAGTCGGTGACGCCCGCCTCGCGCAGCACCTCTTCATCGATAAGAAATTTGCCTGCGAATCCCTTGGCCGGTCGCGTGAGCACGGCATGCGCCGCGTCCGCCACGATGGTTGGCTTGCGGCAGCGTTCCAGCGGCACACCCGGAATCATGTTGAGCGCATCGGTGGCAATGATGGTGCGCGGCCACAGTGCATTCACTGCCACGCCCTTGCTGCCAAGCTCGCCGGCCAGCCCCAGCGTCACGAAGCTCATGCCCATCTTGGCGAGCGTGTAACCGGTGTGCGGCGCCCACCACTTTGGATCGAGCGACGGCGGTGGCGCCAGCGTGAGGATGTGTGGATTGTCGGACTTGAGCAGATGCGGGAGGCACACCTGCGCGCAAAGGAAACTGCCGCGCGCATTCACCTGCTGCATCAGGTCGAAGCGTTTCATAGGCGTATCTGCCACGCCGGCCAGCCAGATCGCGCTGGCGTTGTTGACCAGGATATCGATGCCGCCGAAGCGCTCGACGGTGGCGGCCACGGCGGCCTTCACTTCGTCTTCTTCGCGGATATCGCACTTGATTGGCAGGGCCTTGCCGCCGGCCGCTTCAATCTCTTCGGCTGCGCTGAAGATGGTGCCGGGCAATCGCGGATTGGGCACGTTGCTCTTGGCGGCAATGGCGATGTTGGCGCCGTCGCGCGCGGCGCGCAGCGCAATGGCCAGTCCGATGCCGCGCGAGGCGCCGGTGATGAAGAGGGTCTTACCGGCCAGGCTGCTCATGGAGGGTCACCTCATTTGTGAATGGACGAGTGTAGAAGCGCCTCATGCAGGCGCAAAGTGCAACGCGTTCACGCTCGCTGGAAACGCGGGAGGATGTCGCGCAATTCGCCCAGTCGTCGTACGGGATCAGTCAGTTCAAGCAGGCGCTGCTGTTCGTCGGTCTGCAACGGCAGCAGTTCCGCCAGGCGAAAGCCAAGCCAGCTGGCGTCCTCGTAGAGATGCTTGGGCGCGTGGCGCCACTGCGGCGCCAGGTTCTCGATCAAGCGCTCGAGGATCGATTGCAGCAACGTCAATTCCACCGGTACTTCTTGTGCAGGCTCCGCGGCCCATGGTTCGACGTCGCCGCGGACCAGTCCATCCGAACGCACCCGCGTACGCAGCACGCGGAATCGCTCGCCGCCTTCGGCCAGGATGCCCAGCAGCCCATCTTCGCGATTATGGAAATCAACTATGCGAGCAAGTGTGCCGACGGCGGCGGGCAAGGCAGGGGCGCCGGCCTCCCGTCCATCAAGAATCAGACACACGCCGAACGAGCTGCCGGTGCGTGCGCACTCGCGAATCATGTCCAGATAGCGGGGCTCGAAAATGCGCAGTGACAGCTGTCCACCGGGATACAGCACGGTGCTCAGCGGGAATAGCGGGAGGTCGATCGATGGAGTCTTGGCAGCCATGCGATGAGTTTAACCGCGGGCTTGCGTTGTAGGAGCGCACCTTGTGCGCGACCGAAAAATCGGTTTCCTATCGCGAGGCCAGTCGCGCACAGGGTGCGCTCCCACCAGGGAAGGGAGCGGCAGCCCGGGGCGCGTTACGAGGTGAGCGATTCGGCGAAACGGCGCGGTGCGCCTTCGAAGCCGCCGTTGGACATGAAGACCACGTGATCGCCTGCGCGCACTTGGTTGCGCAAGGTGTCGATCAACGCATCCACGGTCGGCACGGCGCTGCCGCGGCCGTTCAAGGCGGCGGTCACGCGGCCGGCATCCCACGCAAGCTCCGGGCGATGCAGGAAGACCACCGCATCGGCATCGGCCAGCGACGGCGCCAGTGCCTCGGCATGCGCACCCAGCCGCATGGAATTGGAACGCGGCTCCAGCGCCACGACGATGCGCGCCTTGCCCACTTTGGCGCGCAAGCCGGCAAGCGTGGTCGCGATGGCCGTAGGGTGATGCGCGAAATCGTCGTAGACGCGCACGCCGTGCGCCTCGCCCACGACTTCCATGCGGCGCTTCACGCTCTGGAAACTCGCAAAAGCCGGCAGCAATGCACGCGGATCGGCGCCCGCGGCCGCGGCAGCCGCCAAGGCAGCCAGCGCATTCATCACGCTGTGGTTGCCGAGCAGCGGCCAATGGATTTCGCCGATCAAATCGGCGCCGTGGCGCACGCGAAAGGCCGAGCCGTCGGCCTCGATCAGCTCGGCCTGCCAGTCGCCCTGCCCGATGCCAAAGGTTTCCACCGGGGTCCAGCAGCCCATTGCCAGCACTTCGGCGAGATGCTGATCGTGCGCGTTGACGATCAGACGTCCATTGCCGGGCACGGTGCGCACCAGATGATGAAACTGGCGCTGGATCGCGGCGACGTCGGGGAAGATGTCCGCGTGGTCGTATTCGAGGTTGTTGAGGATGGCGATGCGCGGGCGGTAGTGCACGAACTTGGAGCGCTTGTCGAAGAAGGCGCTGTCGTATTCGTCCGCTTCGATCACGAACGGCTTGCCGCCACCCACGCGGGCCGATGTCTCGAAGTTGCCGGGCACGCCGCCGATCAGGAAGCCGGGCGACAGGCCTGCGCTCTCCAGCAGGTGCGCCAGCAGGCTGGTCGTGGTGGTCTTGCCGTGCGTGCCGGCCACGGCCAGCACTTCACGGCCCGGCAGCAGGGTCTCGCCCAGCCACTGCGGCCCCGAGATGTAACGCAGCTGCTCGTCGAGCATGTATTCCACGGCCGGGTTGCCGCGCGTCATGGCGTTGCCTACCACCACCAGGTCGGGCGCCGGCTTGAGGTAGTCGGCGCGGTAGCCGTTCATCAGGCCAATGCCCAAGGCTTCGAGCTGGGTGCTCATGGGCGGATAGACGTTGGCGTCGGAACCCTCGACGGTGAGTCCAAGCTCACGCGCCAGTGCGGCGACGCCGCCCATGAAGGTGCCGCAGATGCCCAGGATGTGCAGACGCATGTGTTACCTGCTCGATAGAACCCGGCCAGCCGATGCGCCAGCCCAAAAACATCGGGCCGCCTTGCGGCGGCCCAGAGCGTCAGCCGTTGGCGGCGGCCGATTCGTCAGCCAGCGCACGCTTGACGCGCGCGGTGACTTCGTTGAGCTCGCCCACGCCGTCGACCACCTGCAGCTTGCCGCGGCGGGAGAAGAAATCGGCCACGGGCGCGGTCTGCTCGGCATAGACCTTCAGGCGATCGCGCACCACCACCGGATCGTCGTCCTTGCGGTGCTCGGCGGCGAAACGGATTTCGCAGCGGCCGATGATCACTTCGTTGGGCACGTCCAGCTTCACCACAGCGTCCAGCGGCTGGCCGATCTTGGCCAGCAGATGATCGAGCGCGTCGGCCTGGGCCAGGTTGCGCGGGTAGCCGTCGAGGATGAAGCCACCGCGGACGTCGTCCTGCGAGAGGCGTTCTTCGAGCATGGCCAGCAGGATGTCGTCAGAGACGAGCTTGCCTGCGTCCATCACCGCCTTCGCTTTCAGGCCCGTCGGCGTACCCGCGGCCACCGCCGCGCGCAACATGTCGCCGGTCGAGATGTGCGGGACGCCGAGTTCCACCTTCAGACGCGCAGCCTGGGTGCCTTTGCCCGAACCGGGCGGACCGAGTAGGACGAGTCGCATAGTGCTCCAAGGTATCCGAAGGCCGCGCACGCTGCGGGACCCGGGGATGCAAGAAAATGGCGTTCAACTTAACTTCTGGCAGCGTCAACGTCAAACCGAGAAAGCGGCTCGGAAACGGCAAGTAGTTGTTGCCAAAAGAGTTAACCCTGACACGTTGTTGTCACAGGGACGCCGCGGGCGGGCCGGATTAAGCTCGCCGGGACCACTGGGAGGAAAACGCCGTGTCTGCACCCCGTATCCACATCGTCACGCTGGGCGTCAGCGACCTGGCGCGCTCGCGTCAGTTCTACGAGGCCTGGGGCTGGAAGGCCTCCTCGGCGAGCAATGACAACATCGTCTTCCTCAAGGGCGGCGCCGGTGTCCTGGCGCTTTACGGGCGCGATGCGCTGGCCGAAGACGCGCTTACCGAAGACCTGCCCACGGGCTTTGCCGCCGTCACGCTGGCGCGCAACGCGAGCTCCAAGGACGAAGTGGACGCCTGGTTCGCCACGGCGCTGGCCGCCGGCGCACGCGAATTGAAGACACCGCAGGAGGCATTCTGGGGCGGCTACTCGGGCTACCTCGCCGATCCCGATGGCCATTTATGGGAATTCGCGTTCAACCCCTACTTCGTGTTTGATGGCCAGGGCAACCTCGCCTTACCGGATTGAGATCTCATGACGACAAAAGCCAAGCCCAGCGGTCGCCTGCTCTACGCCCAGTCCGGCGGCGTCACCGCCGTCATCAATGCCACCGCCGCGGGTGTGATCGAGGCGGCGCGTGCCAAAGGCGTGCCCGTGTACGCGGGGCATAACGGCATCCTCGGCGCCTTGCGCGAGGAGTTGATCGATACCTCCAAGGAAACCAAGGCCGCGATCGCAGCCCTGCGTCATACACCCGGTGGCGCGTTCGGTTCGTGCCGCTACAAGCTCAAATCGCTGGATACGAATCGCGCCGAATACGAGCGGCTCATCGACGTATTCCGCGCGCACGACATCCGCTGGTTCCTTTACAACGGCGGCAACGACTCGGCCGATACCGCGCTGAAGATCTCGCAACTCGGCAAGGCAATGAATTACGACATTCGCTGCATCGGCGTGCCCAAGACGGTGGATAACGATCTGGCCGTCACCGACTGCTGCCCCGGCTTTGGCTCGGTGGCGAAATACATCGCCGTGTCCACGCTGGAGGCGAGCCTTGACGTGGCCTCGATGGCAGACACCTCGACCAAGGTCTTCATCCTCGAAGTGATGGGCCGCCACGCCGGCTGGATTGCCGCTGCCGCAGGCCTGGCAGGCGAAGGCACGGATGCGCCGCCGCACATCATCCTGTTTCCGGAACGCGCGTTCGATGAAGCCGCCTTTCTCGCCAAGGTGAAGGCCACCGTGGAACGCGTGGGCTGGTGCACGGTCGTTGCGTCGGAGGGCTTGCTCAACGCCGAAGGCCAGTTCCTCGCTGAGGCAGGCACGCGCGACGCGTTCGGTCACAGCCAGCTCGGCGGCGTGGCGCCGGTGCTCGCCGCGCTGGTCAAGGAAAAACTCGGCTACAAATACCACTGGGCGCTGCCCGATTACCTGCAGCGGTCGGCGCGTCATTTGGCCTCGAAAACCGATGCCGATCAGGCTTACGCGGTGGGCAAGGCTGCAGTCGAATACGCCTTGGCCGGCATGAATGCCGTGATGCCGGTAATCGTGCGCAGCAGCGACGCGCCGTATCGCTGGAAGATCGAACCGGCGCCGCTGTCGAAAATCGCCAATCGCGAAAAGAAAATGCCGGCGAGTTTCATCACGCGCGACGGCTTTGGCATCACGGCCGCCGCACGTCGTTACCTTGGCCCGCTGATCCAGGGCGAAGCGCCTCCCCCGTATGGCAAGAACGGATTACCGCAGTACGCGACGCTCAAGAACACCATGGTGGCGCGCAAGCTCGAGCCGTTCGGGCGCTGAGCCTTATTTCAGGAAGCGCTCCAGGCTCACGCGATAGTCCGCGTGATCCTGGACCGTGTTGTGGCCGGCATCGGCGATCACCTGCACCATGGGCGCCTGCTTGAATGCCTTCAGCAAGGCCAGGGTGCGTTCGGCGGGAATGATTTCATCATCTTCGGCACGTATCACCAGTACCGGACAATGGATGTCGTTGACGTACTGCCAGGATTCGTAGCGATCACGCATCAGCGCGTTCACCGGCAGCCAGCTGAAGTAACCCGCTGCCACGCGCACCAGACTGTCGAATGGCGTGACCAGCACCAGGCGCTCCACCGGCCGACGCGCTGCAAGTTGCACGGCCACGCCGCTGCCCAGACTGCGTCCGATCACCGCAAGGCTCGCGTGCTCGCGCGCCACATGGTCGAACAAGGCCAGCGCATCGCTGACCAGGGCCTGCTCGGTGGGCTTTCCCGCGCTCGCCGCATAACTGCGATAGGGCAGCAGATAGATCGTGCGATCCGGAAACCATAGAGCCAGTTCATTGCGGGCATCCTCGATGCGCTCGCCGTTGCCGCCGAAATAGATCAAGGCCTTTGCACGCCCTGGGTTCATCACCCACCCGCGCAGCCTGACTCCCTCGTTGGCCAAATCGAAATCCGGTGGCTGCTGCACGCGCCAGCTCGCCTCCGGGTGATAGATCTGCTGCCGCTGCCCCAGGAACATGGCCAGACAGATGCCGCCGTACAACACGACGGCCAGCGCCACGAACACCAGCATTACTCGCAGGAACATCAAGGTGTCTCCGGGCGGATTCTGTACGGCGATTCAGATCGATAAGCGCAGGCTGAAAGCTTGCACGACGCTTTCAAAAAAGCACGCTCGGCGTTCAGACGCAGATTTTTACGATGATTCTGCCCGATCGATCCAGCGCCCGTGGCGTTGGCGGGCATCCCAGGAGGATGCGATGAAGACCCTTTCCCGTGCACTAGTGGCCCTGGCCCTGCTTGCCGGCAGCGGCGCGGTGCTGGCCGACCCCTGGCACGACCACGATCGGGGACATGGCCATGATGATCGACATGATCGCGGCGATCGCTACGACAACCACGGCGGCCGCCATGATCGCGACGGCTGGCACGATCGCGACCGTCACGACGGCTGGAATCGTCGCTACTACAGCGACCGCGGCTATTACGGCCGCCCGCATCGCTGGGAACGCGGCTACCGCTACGACGGTCCGATGTACATCGTCAACGACTATCGCGGCTACCAGCTCGCCCCGCCGCCCTACGGCTATCGCTGGGTGCGCAACGACGGCAACTTCCTGCTGGTCTCCATCGGCGACAGCATGATCCTGGACCTGGTCATTCGCTGACGCGCATCGGTTCAACCGCCAGCACGAAATCGGTGGTCATGGCGCCGCGCGGTTACTGATGCCGGCGGCGCTGGATGCCATGCGCAGCGATTGCCGATTGCTGGCGAGCTCGGCCGACGGCCCGGCCCGCGCCGCCCAGGCCGGATAAGCGGCCTGCCATAAGGCCAGCACCGTCGACGGCAAAGCGGCGCCTGCACGCCATGCCCTTTCGGCGCACAGGCAACCCGCGCGGTGGTCCGCGCTGCGCAGGTGACACTCCGCCAGAAGCAGCTGCGAGTCGGTATCGTCGTCTTCGGTGACGATCTCCAGGCACTTGGCGTACACCCGACGATCCTTTTCCTCGCCGAGCGCGAGGAGGGCCGTGAGCATGCAGCGCAGGGCATCGACGGTGAGCGCAGGCGCCGCCGTCAGCGGGCGCGCGAGTTCGATGGCACGCAGGTAGAAGCTGCGCGCGCCGACCATGTCCTTGTCCTGGGCATGAGTCAACGCGACCCGGCACGCTTCCAGGCGCAGACTGTCGTCGCGATCGATGAACGGATGCAGGACCGTATCGGCCTGATCCAGCAGCGCAGCCCTCGCCGGACCACGCTCCAGACGCGCCCGGCCCAGCGCCACCTGCGCCACGGCTCGTGCGTAACGCGCACTCTCGCCGTCGTCAGCCAGCAGTCGGCGCAGCACGCCCCGCGCCTCGGTGTATCGCTCCAGGGCCAGTGGCGCGCTAAGCGATTCGGCCATCGCGCAGAGCAGCCCGACCCACGCCGCCAGCACCTCGGCCGTCGTTTCAGCCTCCATCGCGGGCAACCATCGCGCATGCAGTTCTCGCAGGCGCAGGCGGCGCTCGGTCGCGTTCTGGCAACAGGTCATCAGCCAACGCCATTCAGTGGTCAGCAGCGCTGCCTTCCAGGCCGCGTTTCCGCAGGGTGTTTGCGCGCCTCTGGCCAGCAGTCTGCACGCCTCCTCGAGGCGCTCGGCCACCCGCCCGCGAGGCAGACCGCGCGGCGCCGCGTGCAATACGCGCTGCAGTTGCCATGCAGCCTCCGAATGCGGCCGAACATCCTGCTGCATGACCGTGCGAAGGACTTGCTCGGCCTCGTTCAACAGTTCCTCGTCGATGTCAGGCCCGATCAGCGCGCGCAGATAACAAGCCTCGCCAAGCTTCACGACGGGCAGACTATCGTGATCGGCATGCGCCACGTCACGCAGGATGCGGATGCTGGCGTCGAGCATGCCTGCGCGCGTCGGCTCATCAAGCTGATCCTGCGCATCGGCCAACAAGCTGAGTCCCACGGCCCGCCTGGTTTCCAGATCGTCGGGACGTTGGCGCAGGAACGCTTCGAGCGCGTCCAGCAGTTCAGCGGGAGCGACGGTTTCCAGTGTGGGCAGCACGGGTGCTTCGACGATGGACGAGGTCGTCTCATGGTTGCCGACAGCCAGCGCCTGCAAGGGCGACGTGGTGTGGGTCGGCATCACCTCGGGGACGGTGTGATACAGACGAGCCCAAAGCGGCCATTCCACGGCGCCTGCGATCTTGAAGGAGACGCCCGGCCCTTCGCCCATATCGACGGCGGCACGAATGATCGGCTCTTGCTCGCGCAATGCCTGGCCGATCGAACGCGTGGCGCAGACGCCCCCGGGCGTGGAGAGCTGGTTGAAGACCGCGTCCAGCGGCGAGGATATCTCGGCCACGGCTGCGGGCATGGCGTCATCGCTTGCGCTCGCCGACGCTGCCTCGAGCACTTCAGCGTGCTCGGGCGCTGGAGCCACTTCCATATCGGGCGCGGGTGCGCCTTCCCAGCTGAGTGCGAGGAAGGCGATGTCCTCATCGGTCAGCCGCGGCAAGGCCCGTCTGTTGGCCCGCTGCCTCGCGCGGCGACGCGCCAGCACAAGCAGCAGGCAACCCAGCAACACCAGGGCCAGGGCCAGCGCCACAACCCACCCATAACGCCATTCCAGCAGCCACATCGTCGAAACTTTCCCTGTTCGGTTATGTGCCTCGCCACAACACGACGCCAGCGGCGTGCCGGCCGTCTGATTTCCCGCCGATATGGATGGCTGCACGAGTGTCGCCCTGGCGATGCTTGCGACGGGCTCCACTGATGACGACTTCTCGCCCCCATCCACGGAGGCGCCTTCTGGCGCAGATTCCCGCGGCGACAAATGAAACCGCGTTGTGCGACGCGCCGCGGCTGCACGCGCGCCAGGCACGCCCGGCGAAGCCGCCGCACGTGCCGATGGGAGAACCTCCGCCACTCCGTCGCCGTCGGCCAGGAACGGCGGCAGGACGGGCAGTGGCGCAGGCTCCGGCAGCTCATGCACAGGCTGGGGCGTCTTCACGTTCACATGGCTGACCAGCGAACAGGCCACCAGGGCGGTGCACCCCAGCAAAGCCGCGCTGCATGCCTCCACCACGCGCCAGCTTGAGCGTCCCCGCGATCGTCCCTTCGCTGGCCGCGCGGCGCTCACCTGGCTCAGAGCTCGTTGAGGTGGACGAACTCGGCGGCGACCTCCTTGTGGGTCGCAATCACGTTCTGACTGACCCAGCCCGGGAAGATGTTGGCGGTACTGCCCGCGAAATTGCGCGCGCTGTAGAGGTAAGGCAGGTGCGACCAGCAGCGGTAGCCCATGGACTTCAGCGTGTTGATCTCTTCCGTGGCCAAGTCGGTATTGGACAAGCGGAAATAGATGCTTGGTCGATGACTGCGCAACGTGGCCTCGGCGCCGGCAAGCATCGGCAGCAGGCCGCCCGGGCGATTGACCTTGATCAGATTGAGCTGGCTCATGCGCAGGGTGTCCAGCGCGATCTGGCGGGAGGTCTCCTCCGGCTGGTCATCGGCGGCGGCAAAGAACACGGTGGCATGGCGGCTGTCGCCGAGGGCGGCATGCAAGGGATAAACGTTGCGAACCTGGTTGAGCGCCAGCGTCGAGCACAGCGCAATGTGCTCGAAGCGGCGGGGTTCAACCACATGCACCTGACCGTTCGCGCCCACCAGTTGCGACAACCACAACGTCTGCGCGCCGTATTCAGCGCCGTACTCGAGCGCCACGTGCCCCTCGTCGAGCAAGGCACCGAGCGTGTCCAGCTCCTGTTCGATCCACTCGCCGTATTCGGCCAGCGAACGAGCCATGGTGGCCTTGGACTCTTGCGCCAGTAGCAGCCCATAACGGGTCTGCCAGAACGACGGCTTGCCGTTGCGCTTGCTCTCAGGGGAGACGGCGTGAGTCTGTGCGGCTTCGGTGGCCGTCGTTTCGGTGCTGTCGGTGGCGGTCTGTTCTTGGTTCATGTGGATCTCTCAGGAGGTGAATACGAGATGGACCTGAAAGATGGCGTGGCGCCGGAACATAGCGTCCGGGCCAGCTTGCATCGGTCGTACAGCAACCAGGAGCGGGCTTGGCGGATGCCGACTCCCCCTGGATCTTTCGGCGATGCGCAACGCCCGGAACCTGCGGATGCGTCCCGACAAGTGCTCCACGGCGTGCGCCCATCACATTCACGCACCTTACCGACAGGTACTGATGGGACATGAAGGCCTGAGACAGGTCGATCTGTGGGCCCAATCCGTCATCCACGTCGGAAATTCATGTTGCGCACACTCACATCAGAACGTTCCTAGCGCTGCGCCGCACAACACGGAACGTCATCCCAATTGCCTATACTCCCCTGGACCGCCCGCAAGGGCGGCCGCCGTGTCGGGGAGCCGGTGGCGTCCCCGACGTTGGGTTTACCACTCATGGGGAGGCTCCGATGCTGCAGCAGTATGGCTTGTGGATCGTGCTGGCATGTGCGGTTCTGGCGATTCTTTATGGCGCACTGTCGGTGCGCTGGATCTTGGCGCAGTCGCCGGGCAACGCACGCATGCAAGAGATCGCCGCCGCGATCCAGGAAGGCGCGAAGGCATATCTCAATCGCCAGTACGCCACCATCGGCGCCGTTGGCATCGTGTTGTTCATCATCATTGGATTGGCCTTGGATTGGGGCACGGCGATTGGCTTTGCCATCGGCGCATTGTTGTCCGGCGCCACCGGTTACATCGGCATGAACGTATCGGTGCGCGCCAACGTGCGCACCGCAGAAGCCGCGCGCCATGGCCTGGCCGCCGCGTTGAATGTCGCGTTTCGCGGCGGCGCCATCACCGGCATGCTGGTGGTCGGGCTGGCCCTGCTGGGCGTCACCGGCTACTACGTGGTGTTGAGCCGCATGGGCTACGAGACCATGCACGCGCTGCATGCACTGATCGGCCTGGCATTCGGCTCGTCGCTGATTTCCATCTTCGCGCGCCTGGGTGGCGGCATCTTCACCAAAGGTGCGGATGTGGGTGCCGACCTGGTGGGCAAGGTGGAAGCCGGCATTCCCGAGGACGATCCGCGCAATCCGGCCGTGATCGCCGACAACGTGGGCGACAACGTGGGCGATTGCGCCGGCATGGCCGCCGACTTGTTCGAGACCTATGCGGTGACCTTGATCGCCACCATGCTGCTCGGCGGCGTGATGGCCGAACAGACCGGCAGCAACGGCGTGCTGTTTCCGCTGGTGCTCGGAGGTGCGTCCATCGTGGCTTCGGTGATCGGCACGTTCTTCGTGAAGGCGCGCAGCACCAAGATCATGAGTGCGCTCTATGCGGGCGTGGCAGTGTCGGCGGTGTTGGCTGCGATTGCGTTCTGGCCCATCACCAGCCAGCTGATGGCCGACTCGTCTTACGGCGTGGGTCGCCTCTATGGCTGCACCTTGATCGGCCTGGTACTGACCGGCGCGATGGTGGTGATCACCGAGTACTACACGGCGACCGAATACAAACCCGTGCAGCACATTGCGCAGGCATCCACCACGGGCCATGCGACCAACATCATCGCCGGCATCGGCGTGTCGATGAAGTCCACCGCACTGCCGGTGCTGGCGGTGTGTGCAGCGATCTGGGGCGCATATCAGTTGGCCGGGTTGTATGGGATCGCCATCGCCGCGACGGCCATGCTAAGCATGACCGGCATGATCGTGGCGCTGGACGCGTACGGTCCGATCACGGACAACGCCGGCGGCATCGCCGAAATGGCCGAACTACCGCCCGAAGTACGCGGCGTCACCGATCCGCTCGACGCCGTGGGCAATACCACCAAGGCGGTGACCAAGGGTTATGCCATCGGTTCGGCTGGCCTCGCCGCGCTGGTGCTGTTTGCCGACTACACGCACAACCTCAACCAGCACCTCAACCTCACCGATTTCCGCTTCGACCTGTCCAATCCCTACGTGATCATCGGCCTGCTGATCGGCGGCCTGATTCCGTATCTGTTCGCCGCGATGGCGATGGAAGCGGTGGGCCGTTCGGCCGGTGCGGTAGTGGAGGAAGTGCGCCGCCAGTTCCGCGAGATCAAGGGCATCATGGAAGGCACCACCCGCCCGGATTATTCGCGCGCCGTGGACCTGCTCACCCGCTCGGCCATCAAGGAAATGCTGGTGCCCTCACTGCTGCCCGTGCTGGTGCCGGTAGTGGTGGTGTTCGGCTTCAAGTGGCTGGGCGGCCCCGAAGCCGGCGCACAGGCCCTCGGCGGCGTGCTGATCGGCACCATCGTCACCGGCTTGTTCGTCGCCATCTCCATGACCACCGGCGGCGGCGCCTGGGACAACGCGAAGAAGTACATCGAAGACAATCACTTCGGCGGCAAGGGCTCCGAGGCGCACAAGGCCGCCGTCACTGGCGACACGGTGGGCGACCCGTACAAAGACACGGCGGGCCCGGCAGTGAATCCGCTGATCAAGATCATCAACATCGTTGCGCTGTTGTTGATTCCGCTGCTGTAGCTCTCGATGGTGTTGCTGGCCCACTCCTCGAAAGAGGGGTGGGCTTAGCTCGAAGCAAAAAAGCAGGGGATTGGATAGCTTTTCGCGAGCACCCGCCCCTCACCCCGGCCCTCTCCCCGGAGGGGAGAGGGAGAAGTGGCGTGCACCGCGAAACTCGAGGCAATGCGAAGCGAGCCCCGGCTTTCAGTCCTCAGGGATTCGGGCGCGTTGCGCAGCGCATTGAAGTACCCGCTGTGTACCCTCGGAGGTTGTCCCACAACCACGCCCCTCGAGCATTCGGGCTTATCCCAGCACGATGCTGCGGGCGTTATCAGGCCATTCTCTTTGGGTTACTTTTCTCTTGGGCCAGCAAGAGAAAAGTGACTCGAGCGGCGGCAGCCGATCGAAACGCCCGCCGCGTAGGCGGCACCCTGGCGGTAACGCGACAAATGCGGCGCGTCGTTATTGGATGACCAGCCATTCGGCTGTTGAGAAGCGCCTCCGCGCCCAGGCCGGGATGACGGCACAGATGAATCGCTGAGGTGCCCTGCCCCTGACTTTAGTCACGCGCCCCGAGCCCCCAGTCCCACCAAACTCAAACCCTCGGCTGCATCCACCCAAGGAAACCGCATGACCTCCAAGAGCACACTCTGGCTGGCACTAGCGCTGGGCCTCACACTAGGCACCATGACCCACGCAGCCGACCACATCACCCCCACCGCCCAAGACCCCAACCTCTGGCTCGAAACCATCGACGGCAGCAAGCAGCTCGACTGGGTTCGCCAGCAGAACTCCCAGACCGTGAAGAGCTACGCCGACAGCGCCGAGTTCAAGCAACTCGATGCGCGCCTGCTGGAAGTGCTCGATTCCAACGAGCGCATCCCGATGGTCAGCAAGATCGGCGACCGCTACTACAACCTCTGGCGCGACAAAGATCACCCCAAGGGCGTCTGGCGCCGCACGACGCTGGATGAATACCGCAAGGACAAGCCTGCGTGGGAGACGGTGATCGATCTCGATGCGCTCGCCGCCAGCGAAAAGGAAAACTGGGTCTGGCATGGAGCCGAATGCTTCAAGCCCGACTACAAGCGCTGCCTGGTCTCGCTGTCGCGTGGCGGTGCCGACGCGGATGTCGTGCGCGAGTTCGACCTCACCGACAAGCAATTCGTGAAGGGTGGCTTCGAGCTGCCCGAAGCGAAAAGCCGCGTGTCCTGGATGGACAACGATCACCTCTACGTCGCCACCGATTTCGGCCCGGGCTCGATGACCAAGTCGAGTTATCCACGCATTGTGAAGGCGTGGAAGCGGGGCACGCCGCTGTCGAGCGCGACCACGGTATACGAAGCCAGGGACGACGATATGTCGGTGTCCGCCGGACGCGACAATACGCCGGGCTTCGTACGTGATTTCGTGGTTCGCCAGATCGCCTTCTACGAGAGCGAGACCTATCTGCGCGGCAAGGACGGCAAGCTCACCAAGATCGACGTGCCCAACGATGCCAATACCGACGTGCACCGCGAATGGCTGCTGATCGAGCCACGCAACGACTGGACGGTCGCCGGCAAAACCTACAAGTCCGGTTCGCTGCTCGCGGCGAAATTCGACGACTACATGGCCGGCAAGCGCGATATCACGGTGCTGTTCGAACCGTCCGATAGCACGGCGCTGGATGCGTATTCGTGGACGCGCCATCACTTGATCCTCAACGTGATGGACAACGTGGTGAACAAGCTCGAGGTGCTCACGCCGGGCGACGGCGCATGGAAGCGCGAGCCGCTGGGTGGCGCGCCGGCCTTGTCGACCATCGCCGCCGGCGGTGTCGATGACGACACCAGCGACGATTACTTCCTGACTGTCACCGGCTTCCTGCAGCCCACCACGCTCTACTACGGCAGCCTGGGCCAGGGCGAGGCGCAGGCGATCAAACACAGCCCGAGTTTCTTCGATGCCTCGAAGTACGACGTGAGCCAGCACTTCGCCGAATCGAAGGACGGCACCCGCGTGCCCTACTTCGAGATTGCGCCGAAGAACCTCAAGGCCGACGGGACCAACCCCACCCTCCAGTACGGCTACGGCGGCTTCGAAGTTTCGCTGCAGCCGGCCTATAGCGGCAGCGTGGGACGCGCATGGCTTGAGAAGGGCGGCGTCTACGTGATTGCCAACATCCGTGGCGGCGGCGAATACGGCCCACGCTGGCATAAGGCCGCGCTCAAGGCGAATCGCCTGCGTGCCTACGAGGACTTCGCGGCGGTCTCGGAAGACCTTATCCAGCGCAAGATCACCTCGCCCGCACACCTGGGCGCCATGGGCGGCAGCAATGGCGGCCTACTGATGGGCAATATGCTCACGCTGTATCCGCAGTTCTATGGCGCGATCGTGAGCCAGGTGGCCTTGCTCGACATGCAGCGCTATACGCACCTCTCCGCCGGCGCCTCATGGATTGCCGAATACGGCGATCCGGACAAGCCGCAGGAATGGGAGTGGATCAAGACGTTCTCGCCGTACTTCAACGCGAAGGCCGGCCAGAAATATCCGCCCGTGCTGTTCACCACCTCCACCCGCGACGACCGCGTGGGTCCGGTGCATGCACGCAAGATGGCCGCCAAACTCGAATCGCTCGGCTACAACACCAGCTTCTACGAGAACATCGAGGGTGGCCACGGCGCGGCGGCGGACAACAAGCAGTCGGCCTTCATGAACGCCCTCGGCTATACCTACCTGTGGGATCACGTGAAGTAAGCGCGCGTCCTGCGTAACATAGGGCGCCGGCCCGAGCCGGCGCCGCTTTTTTAGACGCATGAACCATCACACGATACGTCCCGAACTGCGCGAATGGATTGTTTCCACCAGCCGCTCCGGCGTCAGTCTCAGCGACCTGCTGAAGATGCTCAAGGACGCCGGCTACGGCGGCGAGCAGAGCCGCCAGATCGTCGCGCGCGTACTGAACCTGCCGCTGGCTACGGTCATGGCTGCCTCCAAGGCCAAGGTCGTGGGCCTGCGCACGCGTCATCCGCAGGCGCCGGTGGAGACCGTCAACGGACATCCGGTGCGCATTGCGGTGAGCACCGAAGCGCCGGTCGTGCGCGTACTGGAGAACCTGCTCACGCTGGAGGAATGCGACGAGCTGGTCGCTGAAGCGAAACCGCGGCTGGCGCGCTCGCTTACCGTGGATGTCGAAGGACGCCACCAGACCGATGAACGCCGCACCAGCCAGGGCATGTTCTTCGCCATCGGCGAGACACCCTTGGTCCAGCGCATCGAACAGCGCATTGCCGACCTGCTCGCGATTCCGGTCAGTCACGGCGAGGGTCTGCAAATCCTGCACTACCAGCCGGGCCAGGAATACGAGCCACATTTCGACTGGTTCAATCCTGACCAACCGGGCTATTCGGCCGTCACCGCACGCGGCGGCCAGCGCATTGCCAGCGTGGTGATGTACCTCAATACGCCGGACGAAGGCGGCGGCACGGCCTTTCCGCGCATCGGCCTCACGGTAACGGCGATGCGCGGTTCAGCCGTCTATTTCGCTTACGACACCGGCGACGAGGCCTCGCTGCATGCCGGCCTGCCCGTGCTCAAAGGTGAAAAGTGGATCGCCACCAAGTGGTTACGCGAACGGCCATATCAGGCCTGAGCACGCTTCGGCACCCGTCTCACGCTGAACTGGAACCGGGCGCAAAGCCGCCCCGCGGCTGCGATGGCGCAGCTTTTGACGTATCCTTTCAAGTCTTTGCATCTGACTAGCCAAGGACACGCTCATGGGTCTGCACCTCGTACCCGCCGGCCGCAAGGTTCCGGACGAAATCAACGTCATCATCGAAATCCCCAAGGATGCCGAGCCCGTCAAGTACGAGGTGGACAAGGAAAGCGGCGCGATTTTCGTGGACCGCATCCTGTCGACCCCGATGCGTTACCCCTGCAACTACGGCTATGTGCCGGGCACCCTGGGCGGCGACGGCGATCCGCTGGACGCGCTGGTGATCCTGCCGCTGCCGCTGGTGCCGGGCTCGGTGATCCGCTGCCATCCGGTGGGCATGCTGAAGATGACCGACGAAGCCGGCAGCGACGAAAAGCTGGTGGTGGTGCCGGTGGAAAAGATCTTTGCCGGCTACTCCCACATCAAGGACATCAAGTCCGTCTCCGGCCACTGGCTGGAGCGCATCGGCCACTTCTTCGAGCACTACAAGGATCTGGAGAAGGGCAAGTGGGTCAAGATCGAAGGCTGGGTCGGCGCCGATGAGGCGAAGGCCGAAATCGAAGAAGGCATCAAGCGTTACCAGGCCGACAAGAAGGCCTGATCGAAGCCAAAAACGCCGCCTTCGGGCGGCGTTTTTCATGGTGCTTCAGCTTTGCGTGCTGCCGGCGTCGGCCGAAACCGTCGCCTGCCCCGTCATGCTGGCGCTGTTATCGGCCCGGCGGACCCACCAGGCCATCACGACGCTGGCAAGCAGCACGCCCAGTGCGAGCGTGGTCAATACAGCCCTTAGTAGCCCATGTCCCTGGCGGGCGTTGTTGTCCGTGGTCGCCATGGCGCGTCTCCCGGTGCAATAAGTCTGTCCAACGCACGTACCCGCCTGCGGGATGACTTGTGCTCAGTGCTTGGTGGCTTTCTTCTCGGGTCGCGCCTTGGCCGGCTTGGCCGGCTCGCCCTTCTTGCCGAGATTGTCGAGCAAGGTCGCCAGATCCTCGGCGTGCTCTTCTTCCATCGCAAGAATGCCTTCCATCATGCGGCGCGACGTCGGATCGGCTGCACCGAGGTAGGTGATGATCTCGCGATAGCTGTCGATGGCGATGCGTTCGGCGACCAGGTCTTCCTTGATCATGTCGACCAGGTCGTCGCCTTCCACGTAATCGGCGTGGCTGCGTGACAGCAGGCCTTCGGGCGAAAAGTTGGGTGCGCCATCGAGCTGGGTGATGCGCTCGGCGATGAGGTCGGCGTGCCCCTGTTCCTCATTCGCATGCTCGAGAAACTCGGCGGCCACGCTCTTGGCGTGGATGCCTTTGGCCATGTAGTAGTGATACTTGTAGCGGAGCACGCAGACGATTTCGGTGGCCAGCGCTTC
Organism: Dyella sp. 2YAF14; assembly: GCF_052114725.1. Classification (NCBI taxonomy): domain Bacteria; kingdom Pseudomonadati; phylum Pseudomonadota; class Gammaproteobacteria; order Lysobacterales; family Rhodanobacteraceae; genus Dyella; species Dyella sp. 2YAF14. Next base: position 25,405 of record NZ_JBFRFH010000012.1, read on the forward strand.
GTTGAGTATCTTGACCACGGTCGCGCGATCGGCGGAATAACCGGAAGTGATGGCGCCATTGTCGATATGTTCGCGGGCGCGCTTGCGGATGGTTTCGATATCGGAGAGGAACGGCTTGGCTGCCATGGGCGTGGCTCCATCGGGCTGACTGGGCGAACCAGCACCGTAGGTGGCGACGCGCGAAACGCAGGTGAAAAAAGCGGTGCGGATGTGAGGCCGTTGTGTGGGAGCGCACCCTGTGCGCGACAAACCAACGGAGCGGAACATCGCAGCGTTGCCGTCGCGCACAGGGTGCGCTCCCACAAGGTGCTCTACCTCGTGCAGGCGGTGGCGACCGCCGGCACGAGGTGAAACATCAAGCCTTGTGATAAACCTCGGAGCCCTGCTGGCGGAATTCCGCCGACTTCTCCGCCATGCCCTCTTCCAGCGCCGACTCTTCGCCGGTGCCGTGTTCGGCGGCGTAGTCGCGCACGTCCTGGGTGATCTTCATCGAGCAGAACTTCGGGCCGCACATGGAGCAGAAATGCGCGCTCTTGTGTGCATCCTTGGGCATGGTTTCGTCGTGGAATTCCTTCGCCTTTTCCGGATCGAGGCCAAGATTGAACTGGTCTTCCCAACGGAACTCGAAGCGCGCCTTCGACAGCGCGTTGTCGCGCACCTGCGCACCCGGATGACCCTTGGCCAGATCGGCTGCGTGGGCGGCGATCTTGTACGCGATGATGCCGTCGCGCACGTCCTGCTTGTTCGGCAGGCCCAGATGCTCCTTCGGCGTCACATAGCAGAGCATGGCGGTGCCGAACCAGCCAATCATCGCCGCGCCAATCGCGCTGGTGATGTGGTCGTAGCCCGGCGCGATATCGGTGGTCAGTGGCCCCAGCGTGTAGAACGGCGCTTCGTGGCACTTCTCCAGCTGGCGCTCCATGTTTTCCTTGATGAGCTGCATGGGCACGTGGCCGGGGCCCTCGATCATCACCTGCACGTCGTGCTTCCAGGCGATCTGGGTGAGTTCACCCAGCGTATCGAGCTCGCCGAACTGGGCGGCATCGTTGGCGTCGGCAATGCAGCCCGGACGCAGACCATCGCCGAGGCTGAAGGACACGTCGTACGCCTTCATGATCTCGCAGATGTCTTCGAAATGCGTGTAGAGGAAGTTTTCCTTGTGATGCGCCAGGCACCACTTGGCCATGATCGAACCGCCGCGCGAGACGATGCCGGTAACGCGCTTGGCGGTCAGCGGCACGAAGCGCAGCAGCACGCCGGCGTGGATGGTGAAGTAGTCGACACCCTGCTCCGCCTGTTCGATCAGCGTATCGCGGAAGATGTCCCAGGTAAGGTCCTCGGCCACGCCGTTAACCTTCTCCAGCGCCTGGTAGATCGGCACCGTGCCGATCGGCACCGGCGAGTTGCGGATGATCCACTCGCGCGTTTCGTGGATGTGCTTGCCGGTGGACAGGTCCATCACGGTGTCGCCGCCCCAGCGGATCGACCACACCAGCTTTTCCACTTCCTCGGCGATGCCCGAAGAAACGGCAGAGTTGCCAATGTTCGCGTTGATCTTGGTGAGGAAGTTGCGGCCGATGATCATCGGTTCCGCTTCCGGGTGATTGATGTTGGCCGGGATGATGGCGCGGCCGCGCGCCACTTCGTCGCGCACGAATTCCGGGGTGATCAGCTTGGGCAAGGCCGCACCGAACGATTCGCCCGGGTGCTGGGTGCGCAGCGCGCTGCCCTGCAGCGCTTCGATGCGCTGGTTCTCGCGGATGGCGATGTATTCCATCTCCGGCGTCACGATGCCCTGGCGGGCGTAGTGCATCTGGGTGACGTTGGCGCCGGCTTTGGCGCGATGCGGCGCACGCGTCGCGGTGAAGCGGAAGGCATCGAGCTTGGGATCGACAGCGCGCTGGCGGCCAAAGGCGGAGCTCAGGCCGATCAACTGCTCGGTGTCGCCGCGCTCGGCAATCCAGCCCGCGCGCAGCGCCGGCAGACCGGTGACCAGGTCCACCTTGTAGTCGGGGTCGGTGTACGGGCCCGAAGTGTCGTACACGGTGATCGGCGGATTCTCTTCGCCGCCGAACAGGGTCGGCGTCTGCGCCTGGCAGATTTCGCGCAACGGTACCTGGATGTCCGGGCGGCTGCCCTGCACGTGGATCTTGCGCGAGCCCGGAATCGGACGCGTCACGGCTTCGGAGAGTTCCTGCGCGGCGCGCGCAAGGTCATTGGGCAGGGCATTCATCGGCTTTGGTCCGTCCGGGCGTTGGCGCTGTCCCCGAGGGGACGTGCTTTTGTTGGGGAGTCCACACTGGATCGTGTGGAGTGATGCGCATGCAAACGCGCATTCAGCAACAGAAGCGGACGGCACCGGACGCAATGTCCTTACGGCATTGCGGCGAAGCTCCCTACAGCGGTACTAGCCGCATCAGGTTCGAAGGGACTCTCTCAGCCGACTTGTTGCCGGCACCCCCGCCTCAAGCCGCTATTTGAGCACGAAGCGAGGGAGGCCGCGAGTGCGGCGGCCTTGGCGGGCCTGAATCAGGCGGGATCAGCGCGGCAGATAGGCGCGCAGGAACATGTCCACGCCATCGCGGGCGGTCTGTTCGAGCTCAGCGGCGTAGGACTGGGCGCATTCTTCGCAACCGAACATGCGGCGCAACAGCATTTCGCCCTTGATCAGGGAGATGAACTGGCCGGCGGCGCGGGCCACGTTGGCGATATCCAGCCTGCGGTCGTCAACCGCCTGTTGCAGCAGGCGTTTCATCAGACCATTGGTGCGATCCGGGCCTTCTTCCCAGAGCAACTTGCCGTAGCGCGGGTTGCCCTGGCGGCAGTCGCTGAGGATGGCGCGGAAGGTGCCCACGTTCTGCACGTCGCAGTCGAGCCGGACGTGATGCAGGGCGATACGCTCCAGCGCGACGCGGATGTCTTCGGCGGGGTCGTAGTGGTAGGTGTCTTCGGGGATCAGGTCCTGGATGCGCGCGCGGATCACCTCGCGAAACAGGTTGTCCTTGTCGCCGAAGTGGCTGTAGACGGTGAGTTTGGACACGCCGGCCTCTGCCGCTACCGCATCCATGCTGGTTCCGGCAAAGGCGTTGCGGATGAACAGGCCCTTGGCGGCCTCAAGGATCGCCGCGCGCTTTTCCATGTCCTTGGGACGGCCGGGCCCCTGAGGCTTGGTCTGCGGGATCGTGCTCATGGCTATACCTTCACAAATGGCTTCACAAATGGATAACGCCCGTTTAGTATACGCGGCGGTTTAGTTATTTTCCATGGCCAAGATACACGGCTTCCCTTATGTCCACCACTATCGCAGAACTTTCCCTCAGCCCGGCGTATCGACTCGCCCAGCGTTCGCTTGCCTGCTGGCTTGAACCAGGCCAGGCGGAGGCCCGCCGGGCCGCGTTCGCGGCGCGCGCCGCGCTGTCCGGGCTTGACCCCACCGAACGCAGCCGTATCGCCCGCTGGCTGGCCTGGCTGGAGGTCGCGGCACAGAGCCGCGGCAGCCTCTCGCCCCGGGCCCGTGTTCAGCGCCTTGACGCATCCTTGCATCAGGCCATGCAAGATGCACTCACGCGACTCCCTGGTCAGACGGTGGTCGCGCGTACGGGGAAGCATCGACGTAGTGCGTAACCTTGGCATGGCGAAGTGTCCGCGGACACCGCGCCACGCATGACTTCCGTCAACCAAGCGCGATGACTTCCGGCACTTCGTGTCGTTGGTACGAACCCGCAGGCTTTGCACATTGTCGGAAGATGGCTAAGCGCTTATCCTTTTTAGCCTTTTTCCCGATTCGCATTAGGACCTAAGCAACATGGCGATGAACTTCGAACAGGCGCGAGTGAACATGGTGGAAAACCAGGTGCGCCCCTGGGAGGTGCTGGATGCCCGCGTGCTCGACGTGCTGGGCAGCGTGCGCCGCGAGGACTTCGTTGCCCCTGAGCACCGCAAGCTGGCCTTTGCCGACCTGTGCCTGCCGCTGGGTCACGGCGAAGTGATGATGAAGCCGGTGGTCGAGGGCCGGGTGCTGCAGGCGCTGGAACTCACCCCGAGCGACCAGGTGCTGGAAATCGGCACGGGTTCGGGTTTCCTGACGGCCTGCATGGCCAAGCTCGCTGGTCACGTCACCAGCCTGGACATCCATGCCGATTTCGTCACTGCAGCGGGCCAGCGCCTGGCTGGCGCAGGCATCGCCAACGTGACGCTGGAAGCCGGCGAAGCGGTGAATGGCTGGCAGCCGAACGGATTGTTCGACGCACTGGTTGTCACCGGCGCGGTGTACCAGATCCCGCAGCGCTTCCTGGGCTGGCTCAAGCCCGGTGGCCGCCTGCTGGTGGTGCGCGGCGAGTCGCCGGTGCAGCACGTGCTGCTGCTCACCCACGAGGGCAATGGTCGCTACCGCGAAGAATCGCTGTTTGAGACCGACCTGCCCTATTTGAAGCACGCCGAGCCGCCGCGTCGCTTCGTTTTCTGACCTATTTCCCCATACATGAGGCAACCCATGCGCTTGAAGCTTCTGACCCTCGCCCTGGCCCTGTCGGCATTGCCGCTGGCCGGCCACAGCGAGGACTTGCTGGATGCATACCGAGAAGCCCGCGCCAATGACCCGGTGCTGTCGCAGGCGGAAGCCACGCGCCTTGCTACCGGTGAAGGCGTTGATCAGGCGCGTGCGTTGATGCTGCCGCAGCTCAATGGCAGTTACGGGCTGCAACAGCAGTCGGCGGGCAACAACCTTGCCAACGGCACGGTCACCGGCTCCTCTTTCGGCCATTCGCGCACGCGTGATCTTTCGGCCACGCTGACCCAGACGATTGTCGACCTCAGCCAATGGGCCAACCTCGCGGCAGCGCGATCCGCCGCGCATTCTCAGGACGCCACCTACGACGCCGCGGCGCAGAACCTGTATGTCCGTGTCACCACGGCCTACTTCGGCGTATTGACCAGCCAGGATGCGCTGATATTCGCCAAGGCCAGCGAGGACTCCTTCAAGCAGGCCTACGACCAGGCCGATCAGCGCTTCAAGGTGGGCCTGTCGGCCATCACCGACGTCTACCAGGCCAAGTCGGAATACGAACTGGCCAAGGCCCAGACTGTGGCCGCGCAGAACACCCTCAACGACGCCAAGGAAGCGCTCACCCAGATCACCGGCAAGCCGGTGGGCGAGCTCAAGAAGCTGCGCGAGGATCTGCCGCTGACGCCGCCGAACCCGGCAGACCCGAACGCCTGGGTGCAGGCTGCATTGCAGTCCAACGCCAGCATCCATGCCAGCCAGTACACCGTGCAGGCGGCCGAGCACGACATCGACGCGGCTCGCGCCGGCCACTTGCCGACGATCAACGCCTCGGTGTCGCGCGGCAAGGACACCACCTGGCTCGAGCACGGCAACTACAACGTGCCCGGCAATGGCGCCTATGGCACCACGGTCGGCATCTCGATGAATATTCCGATCTTCTCCGGCGGCGCCACGCAGTCCCGCGTTCGTCAGTCGATCTACCAGCGCGACGAAGCCCAGGACTCGCTGGAGTCGACGCGTCGCCAGGTAGTCCGCGACACGCTGAACTTCTATCGCTCGGTCGCCGCCGGCATCAGCCAGGTGGAGGCGAACAAGGCCTCGGTCGACTCCGGCCAGAAGGCACTGGAAGCCACCCGCGCCGGCTTCGACGTGGGTACGCAGACCATGCTGAACGTGCTCAATGCGATTCAGACCCTGACCCAGGCCGAGAGCAGCTACTCGCAGTCGCGCCACCAGCTGGTGCTCGACCAGCTGCAGCTCAAGCAGTCGGCAGGCTCGATCGACGTGAAAGACGTGGAAATGGTCAATTCGATGCTGCAGTAACGCGCATCGCATAAGCTGCAACCGACAAGGCCGGGCAAGTCCCGGCCTTGTTGCGTCTTGGCCCTGCAGACGTCTGGACGTCTATTCCTGCAGCAGGTCGTCGATCATGCCCATCACGCGCTTGACGGCGCCGCGCTCGCTGTCGAACACGATGCGCGCCGCGTCGCCCATGCGTTGGCGCTGCGGCGGATCGCGCAACAGCTGCAGCACCACCGGACCCAGTTCCTCGGCGCTGTTCACGCGCGACGCACCGCCCTCGCGGATGAGGGTGAGGGTGATTTCTTCGAAATTGAAGGTGTTCGGGCCAACCAGCACCGGCGTGGAAAGTGCGGCGGGTTCCAGCACATTGTGGCCGCCGATCGGCACCAGGCTGCCGCCCACGAAAGCCAGATCGGAGGCAGCGTAGAACGGCATCAGCTCGCCCATCGCATCGATCACGAAGACCTGATGAGCCGCCGACGGCACGCGGTCGGCGCTGCGCGTACCCACCGTGAAACCCAGGCTGCGCGCGGAGTTTTCCACCAGCTTGAAGCGTTCGGGGTGTCGGGGTGCGATCAGCAACAAGGCGTCGGGCCAGCGCGTGAGCACTTCCAGGTGGGCTTCGAGCACCGGCAGTTCTTCGCCTTCGTGCGTGCTGCCCGCGATCCAGACGGGACGCAGATGGCCCCACTGCTGGCGCAGCTCCTCACCCTTGCGCTCAGCGTCGTAGGGCACCGGCATGTCGAACTTCATATTGCCGGTGACCACGATCTTGTCCGGGTCGGCGCCCAGCGCGCGATAACGCGAGGCATCGGTACGCGACTGGGCGGCGATCTGATACACGCAACGCATGGCCTGCGCCACAAGGTTGCCCAGTGGCTTATAGCCGCGCAGCGAGCGCTCGGACAGGCGCGCGTTGACGATCATCAGCGGGATGCTGCGACGCCGGCAGGCCAGGTAGAGATTCGGCCAGATCTCGGTTTCCACGATGATCGCCAGGCGCGGTCGCACGCGCTTGAGGAAGCGCGATACCGAGAACGGCAGGTCGTAGGGCAGATAGACGTGGAACACGCTGTCGCCGAACAGCTGGCGCACCCGTTCGGAGCCGGTGGGCGTCACCGTGGTCACCACCAGCGGCGCGTTCGGATAGTCCGTCTGCAAGGCCTTGATCAGCGGCTCGGCCGCGTTGACCTCGCCCACCGACACGGCGTGCACCCACAGGCTGCCGGTCACGCCCGAGGCCTCGAAGAAGCCGAAGCGTTCGCGCCAGCGCTTGTGGTAGTCGCCGTAGCGCACGCCACGCGCCATCAGCCGCAACACGATCAGCGGCGTCACCAGGTACATGGCGAGGGTGTAGATGTAGCGCAACGGAGAGCCTTTCGATCGCGGTGCGCCAGTATATCGGCTCGGACGCACGGGCCCTGCCCCACGCCGCGGCTCGCCTCGTTTTGGCTTGTTCCCTACAATGCGGGCGATGCCCGGCATGCCTCGTCCCAGCTTCACCCGCTCCCTGCTCTCGCCCACGCACTGGCCCGCCTGGCTGGGTGCCGGCGTGATCTGGCTGATCGCCCGCCTGCCACGCCCCTGGCTGATGGCCTTTGGTCGCGCACTAGGCTGGCTGGTGCAGCGCGTACCCTCGCCGCGGCGACACGTGGCGGAGGTGAATATCGCGCTGTGCTTTCCCGAACTGTCCCAGCAAGAGCAAGCCAGGCTGGTCGATGCGCATCTGCGCGATATCGGCCTGATGATGGCCGAGTTCGCGCTGGGCTGGATGGGCAGCGAGCGCGCGATCGCCAACGTACCGGTGACCATCGAAGGCCTGGAGCATCTCGAAGCGGCGCGTGCGCAGGGCAAGGGCGTGTTGCTGGTGGGCGGCCATTTCTCGCATCTGGAGCTGTGCGCGCGGCTGGTCTCGCAGCGCATCCGCATTTCCGGCATGTATCGCCGCATGGATTCAGCAGTGTTCGAGTGGGTCGTGCTGCGCGCACGACTCGATTACGCCGAGGCGATGTTCGAGAAAGACGATATCCGCGGCACCGTCAAGCATCTGCGCAACGGCGGCACGCTCTGGTATGCGCCCGACCAGGACATGCGCAGCAAGGACAATGTGTTCGTGCCGTTCTTCGGCGTGCCGGCCGCCACCATCACGGCGACCCATCATCTGGCCCGCATGTCCGGCGCCGTGGTGATTCCGTTCTATCACCGCCGCCTGCCCGGCAACGCGGGCTATGCGCTGAAGCTGGGCGCTCCGCTCGAGGGCTTGCCGAGCAAGGATGTGCTCGATGACACCGCGCGCGTCAATGTGTGCATCGAAGACATGGTGCGCGCCGCGCCCGAGCAATACCTGTGGGTACACAAGCGCTTCAAGACGCGGCCGGAAGGCAGCCCGTCGGTCTACTAAGCCTTGCACGAAGCCGTCCTGTTCGCTGACAGATAAATGACAGTCAGTGCGGGTAAAAAGACGGCCGACCATCCCCACGATCCGCCCACCCAACATGACATTCCGGCTGTTTTTGCGCTCGCTGCGCCAACGCCGCGATTGGAGTGGCTCGCCCTCAAAGCGCCTCGCCGCCGGCCTGAAATACATTGCCCGCAGTGTGCGCATGGCGCGTCGCCAGTCGGCGTGGCTGGCCGAGCTGTACGGGTCGCCACGGCTCACGTCGATCCTGGCGCACGATCCGCGCCTGCATGAGCGTTGGCACCATCACTACATCAATCGTCGGATCGGGCGTGCCGAGCGCATGTCGATTGTCAGCCAGCACTATCGCTTTGTGTTTGGTCAACTGCCTGCGGCGATGGTGGATGCGGTTTATCTGCATGGCCACCATCGATGGGGAACGCTCGCCCTGAAGGACGGCAGCGAGCTGCAGCTGGAATTGCGCCGACCGACCGGTCGCAGCCGCGAAGGCGAGCTGGCGCTATGCCTTAGCAATACGCAGGGCCAGGTGTTGTCGTCGGCCATCTTCAGCATCGCCGACCGGGGCCGCACGCTGTTGATCGGCTGCCTGCAGGGCGCCGCCGCCGAATTGGGGCGCGAGGCCGTGCGCGAACTGACCAAGCAGTGCTACGGATTGCGGCCGAAAAACCTGCTGCATTCGCTGCTGCTCGCCTTTGGTTCGTTTGCCGGCGCCACGCAGATCCGCGGCGTCAGCAACCTGGCGCATCCGTTCGCGGGCGAAGCGGACAAGATCAAGGCCGACTACGACGGCTTCTGGGAAGAGTGCCAGGGCGTGCTGCAACCCGATGGTTTTTTCGCCTTGCCGACCAGCGAGCCCGAGCGCAGCGAACTGCAGGTCGAGAGCAAGCATCGCTCCGCCTTCCGTCGCCGCGAAATGCTGCGTCGCGAAGCGTGTGCCCGCTTACTGGCGGCGCTGCGCGACCAGCCGCTGCCGCTGTCGCAGGCAGCCTGACAACAACATCCCCGGCGCAACGCCGGGGATGTCGAGGGACTCCCCTTACTTCACATTGACGAAGGCCTTCCACGCCTTCAGCAAATTATTGGCGTCGACCGAACCCAGGCCCGACGCAAAACTCCAGCCCGCCTGCGCCGCAAACGCTTCCGTATTGGCGTTGTACTTGTTGGCGTTGCTCGAGGTGAGGCCTACCTGGATCGCACCGAGGTAGGAGTTCGGCAGCGTGCCGTAGTAGTAGCAGTCGGGTGTCACCACATCCGGCAGCTGCTGCACGCACTGCGTGGCGATGCTGCCGCGCGTGACATTGTGGAACACGCATTTGCCGGTGCCCTTGGCGCCATTGTCCGAATTGCAGGTCGCCAGCGTGGCCGGCGGGGCGCCTTTCGGACCACCGTATTCATCGGCGGCCAGCGTGTAGAGCGTCGGTGCGGCATTGCCCTGGTTAGGCGACAAGCCCTTGGCTGCCAGCCCTTGATCGATCAGCGCCTGGATGCCGGCGAACATCGGCGACGACAGCGACGTGCCACCGATCAGCGCCGTGCTACCGGTGAATCCCGGTGTGCAGGGATAGTAGTAAGAGCACACGATCACCCAGGTCGAACCACCGTACGAACCACCGAACAACGCCACGTCGGGCACGTCGCGCGACTGGTCCTTGGCAGTGTTGTAGACCAGACGCTGCCATGCCGGCTTGGCATTCACCGACGACGGACCACCGCTGCCCGATTCGGAAGTGATGTAGTAGCCGTAGGGATCGAACTGCAGATAGGCCTTGCAGAACGCCAGCGACGTCGCATAGCCCAGCGACTTGGCTGCCACTTCATTGCCGCAGGATTCGTTCCACGGAATCTCCGGCACATACGACAGTGCCGAGCCGTACTGCGCGTTGAAGGTCGAGCTGAAATACTTCTTCGTGCTGCCGTCGAGGATGTCGGCCGTATCCGTGCCGCCGACCACGGTGTCGTTCGGCGACGTGCCAAACGCATTGGCATCGATGCCCGCGCCATTGATGAAGAAGCCGTTGAAGCTCGGATTGGAGCCCGAATCGCCGCTCGATACGAACACGGAAATGCCTTCCGCATCTGCCTGCGCCCACATCTGGTCGATGGCCGCTTTGCTCGGTGCATCGACGAAGCCTTCGCCGTATCCATAGCTGGCGCTGATGATGTTGGGACGGTTGCTGCCATTGATCAGGTTGGTCGCCGCCGTGACCACGCCGCCGAAGAAGTTGGTGGCGTTGGAATCGTCACAGCTGGCCAGCCAGATGTTGGCGCCAGGTGCCATCGCGGTCGACCATTCGGCATCGAGCAAGGCCTCGAAGTCGTCTTCGCCGGGGAAGTTGATGGTCGGGTCGATGCAGTTGGTGAAGCCGGTCGCCTGTGGCTGGATTTGCTGGAACGTGCCGCCGTAACTGGTCAGCCCGAACTGGCTGACAAAGTTGGTCCAGTCATCGGGCACCATCGAGCTGTCCTCGACCAGCGCAATGGTGATGCCCGTACCGGTCAGGCCGCTCGCATAGAGCTTGTCGGTGCCATAGATCTTCGCCATGTCGTACGGCACCAGGCCGCGCGAGCCATTGGTGAAGTTGACCGCCTGTGGCGTCATGCCAGCGGCTGCGGTTTTCGCTTGCTGCACCTTGAAGCGCTGCGAGCTCGCATCGAACTGGCCCAGCTTCGGCGCCGTGTGCTGTGCCTGGGGATGGATGTCATTGAGGCCGGCCACGCCCGCCACCACGCTTTGCAGAGCCTGTGGAATGCTGATGTCGCTGGCATTGGCCACGTGCGCTGCCTGGTTGATGGTGTACTGGTTCATCTGCGTGTGGAACGCGCGCTTCACCTGCCCTGCGTTGCCACTGAAGTCGATCTGCATCTTGTTCGGATAGACGCCGTTGACCGTGAAGCCCTGCGATTTCAGCCACGCGGTCGTTGCTGCAATATCGGCGTCGGATACGCCGAAGGTCTGCCCGAACTGATCGGGCGTCACCCACTGGCGGAACTTCGACGAGCTCGGGTCGTGCTGGGCGGAAATCAGTGCATCCAGCGCAGCCTGCCGCTTGGCGCTGCGCTGCAGGATCAGGTTCATGTGATTCATGGCGGCCGCATCGTCCATCGCCTTGGTCGGCGTGGAACGGTCGACCAGGCTCAGATGACTGCGCTGTAGAGTCGATGTCGCGCGGCTATCGACCGTCTGCGTCACCCTGGGCGCTTCGGCCGTGTTGATGCCAGCCAATGCTGCGTTTTGCGCAGTGTTCGATTGTGCCGATGCCACCATCGGCAAGCCTGCGAGGACCAGGGTCATGACCCCCAGCAGGTTCAGGTGCTCGTGTTTCATGCAATGTCTCCCTGATGCGATCCATTGAGAACAAGCCCCCCGTTTTCGATCAGCCACAGCTTTCCCCCGCATGACCTCCTTTGAGATTCGCGCTGTGCGTAAGACGAAGTCGCCCGTCGCGTCACCGTGTTGGCGACGCGATGCCATTGCAGTAAAAGTCACCCTAGAACGGCGCGAGAGAGAGCCAACAAAATCTGCTCGCGATGACACCCCACGAAAACCAGGCGAGTGTGGAAGGCGATCGGCGACGCCACAACGAGCGCGACGCGAAAACGTGCGCCAGATCGTGACGACTTCATGCACGCCATCAGAATCATCACGTTGCAGCGTACTCGCGCGTTGTATCAGCACGACGCCGAGCATGACCCCGTGCGCGCAATTTCGTTCGTCTAAATCCTGGAATTGACGCACGATTCACGGCGCGATGGTGGCACTGCTAAAACGGGCTTTGCATGCAAGTAATTTCGGCATGCAAGAGTTTGCGCCAGCTCGTACAGCTAGCTAAATCCGCGCTGAATTTTTCCGGCAGGCCAACGCATCAAAAGGCTCGCGTCGCGCGACTAATGTTCTTCGCCGCGCGATTTGCGCGATGCCTGCTCCCTCGCCTCATGCAACTTCGCGTACTTGAGGAAGGCGTAGAACGCACCAGTGACGCTGGCGATGAAACCAGCCCAGCCGTTGAGGAAGTAGCGCTTGCCGATGTACTGCCGCAGGAAGAACACCGGTGGATAGAACACCATGCGCAGGCCGGTAAAGCGCTGCCGCGTGCGCAGCTTGTAGGCCACCATGCCGGTGGTGTAACGATTGATCTTTTCCACGCGCGTGGCGATATCGCCATCGCCGTCATTGACGAAGTCCGCACGTCGCAGCGTTTTCACCGGGCCGCGCACTTCCACCGCCGCGTGCACTTCGACATCGTTCATGCCGCCGCGACGACGATCGAACAAGCGCAGGTGGCCGTTGCGCCAGCTCCAGCGATGCTGCACGGTCCAGAACATCCGTTCGCGCCGCGGCAGCCGAAAGCCGGCGTGCCGGGGATGCTGCAAGGCACGTTCGATTTCCTCGCGCGTGCCAGGTGAGAGGATCTCGTCCGCATCGAGGTTCAAGATCCAGTCGTGGCTGGCCATGTCATAGGCGCGCTGCTTCTGCGGGCCGTAGTCGTCGAACGGATGCACAGCGACACGCGCGCCGTGTTGGCGTGCAATGTTGACGGTGTCGTCGGTCGAACCCGAATCGAGCACGACGATTTCGTCGGCCCAGTCGACGCGACTCAAGCACGCGTCGAGCGTGTCCGCGTTGTTGAAGGTGATCACGACTACCGACAGCGGCTCGCGCGTCATGCGGCAGCTCCCTGCGACGATGGATGCACGTAGAGCGCCGCACACCACAGGCCCAGCAGCCATGCGAACAACAAACCCCACCAGGCCGAATAGAAGGCCAGATGCGTATTGAGCGGGAACAGCATCGTGCCCAGGGCGAGCGTGGCCGGGAAGGCGCGCGTACGTGCCGCGGCGCCCACCCTGCGCCACACGATCACCGCCCATCCGATCGCCGCCAGCCAGCAGGCCATGCCGAGCGCGCCGGTTTCCGTGAGTACCTCGAGCAGCCATTGATGGGCATGGCAGGCGCCTTCGCCAACGCCACAGCCGTCGGCGGTGACGACAAAACGATCATTGGCTGGCGCATACGCGGGATACGCATAGCGGTACGCGCGCACGCCGACGCCGTTGATCGGGTGCCCCTCGAACATCGCCACGCTGGTGCGCCAGATATCCAGGCGACCGCTCAGCGCCCAATCGAGCGATTTGTCCGAACCTTGCAGCACCTGCAGCGTGCGATCCATGCGCAGCTGGAAGCGCTCGGAGGTTTTCCAGGCGACGCCGCCGGCGAGCAGGATCACCGCGGCCAAGGCACCGGCGGCAGCCACGAATCGCAGGGGCGAGCCCGACACCCGCCACGCAAAGCCCAGTGCCACCACGGCGTAGCAAACCCACGACGCTCGCGATCCCGACATCAGCACCGGCCCCAGCAGCAGCACGAAGGCGATCAGCAGCCCTTTGAGGCCAAAGCGCCGCAGCGCCGCCCACAGCACGAATGGCGACAGCACCGACAGCGACGGGCCGAGTTTCAGATTGGCGGCGCCAAAGATGCCGGAAATGCGCTCGGGCTCGGCGTGCCCACCCAGGCTCCAGCCGGTCAGGGCCTGCACCCAGGCATCAAGCGCCCAGAACGCCACGACCGCAGCCGTGGCCAGGTAAAGCGCGTCGAGCTTGTCTTCGCGACGGATGGCAAAGCAGGCGTACAAGCCCAACGGGGCGTAGCGCAGCAGTGACGCCACCGTGCCCCAGCTCTTGCCAGGCGCCAGCGAGTCCACCGAGGAGATCAGCGCGGCGCCCACATAAGCCGCCAGCAGCCACAGCAACAGCCGTGCACCGGCGTGCTCGCGCAAGGCGGACGGATGGCGTACGAACAGCAACACCACGCCGATCAGACAAAGGAAGGTCCCCAGCTCGGCGCTGCGCCCGAACGGCAGCAGGGCGATCACCAGCCAGAACGGCAGCAAGGGGGAACGCAGGGCGGCCTTCAGGAATGCAGCAATAGGGCTCATGCGTGGATCAATAAGGGTGACCCGCGCATTGTAGGTGAGTCACCGTACGGGCGACGCTCGACGCTGCGTCAGGCCGCAGTGAGCTCGTCGTACAAGGCCAGGGTGGCCTGCTGCATGTCGGTGAGGCGGTAGTTCTGCAGCATCGGGATGGGCGGCGCCACGCGCAGCAGCTCGGCAGCACGTTCCACCAGGCGCTCGCGATCGGCGGGCGGCACGCGGCCTGCCGGATACAGCTCGGCCAGCAACTCGCCCACGCCACCGTGCGCATAGCCCAGCACCGGGCGGCACAGCGACAGCGCCTCGATCACCGTGCGGCCGAACGATTCGGGCTTGTTCGACAACTGCAGCACCAGCGAGGAGACGGCGTAGATGTCACGCACATCGGAACGCGGCGGCGTCATCACCACCTGCGCTTCGAGCCCGCGCGTGCGCACGAGATGGCGCAGCTCCTCGACGTAGGCCTCGCGACCAGGCTCGATCACGCCCAGCAGCAACAGGCGCACATCGATGCCGCGGCGCTTGAGCTCAGCCACCAGTTCGATGGCGTCATGGTGTCCCTTCAGGCGCGTGCCGCGACCCGGCAGGGTCAGCAGCGGGCCGCCGGCAAGCGCCGGAAACTCGGCGAAAAACGCCTTGACCCAGTTGTCGTCCGGTCGATGCCCGTAGGGAAAGGCGTCCGGATCGATGCCGCGCGGGATCACCCGCACGCGAGCCGGTTCCAGCCAGGGGTAATGGCTGAGCATGAAATCGCGCAGGGTCTGCGATACCGCAATGACGCGCTCGCCACGCAGCAGGATGGCGCTGTAGCGGCCGGGCGAATTGAGGCCGTGCACGGTGGTCACGAAATGCGGCGCCGGCTTCATGCCCTTGATGGCCCACCAGCCCAGCCAGGCCGGCAGGCGCGAGCGTGCGTGCACGATGTCGGGCTTGAGCTCGCGCAGCAGCTTGCGCAGCGCGCCCACCTTCATGAAGGTGCCCAGCGACTTGCGGCCGATATCCAGCGTGATGTGACGGCTGCCTTCGGCTTCCAGCTGCGACACCATGCGGCCACCGGCGGAAATCACGATGGACTGATGGCCGGCCTGCACCAGGGCACGGGCAATCTCCAGCGCAGACCGCTCTGCCCCGCCCGATTGCAGGGCAGGGATCAGCTGGACCACGGTCAGAGACCGCGCTGGTGTAGCGATTGCTGACATGATTTGTTCGAAAGGTGCCTTCATTCCTAGAGGCAAGCAGCAATCGTGCCGAAATGCGCGGCCGATATGGTTTCAGTTGTAACTTTCGAGGTCGAAATCAGTCGCGAAGCACGTAATGCGCGCCGCAATAAGGACATGTGGATTCACCACCGTCCTCCACGATCGGCAAATAGACCTTCGGATGGGAGTTCCACAGCGCCATGCCGGGCATCGGACAGGACAGCGGAAGGTCCGAGCGCGTCACTTCGTAACGATTTTCGGCATTCGCCGGGATCAGCGGGGCAGCCGCAGGGGAACGCGACATGGGGTCAAACTCCATCAGGACACCAGACCCACCATGTTAGCAGGCCAACCCCACATCGCGACGCGGCGGGCAGCGGACTGCGACCTAGGGCATAGTGCGGGCGACCAATGTCGGGGGCCTCCCCGGCGGCCGAGAATGCCCTCGCGTACGGGGAACGAACGGCCCGCGATCCAGCGGTCGGTGGATGGCGGGAACAGGCACATCCTGAAGCAGGAGCCGTCATGGACTTCGGAAAGATCTTCAGTCGCATCAAGGCCATCCTCAGTTCGCCACAGACCGAGTGGCCGGTGATCGCTGCCGAGCCCGCCACCGTCGGCGGCCTGTTCCGCAACTACATCTGCATCGTCGCCGCGCTACCGGTGATCGCCTACTTCATTCGCGGCAGCCTGTTCGGTCACGGCGGCTGGGGCATGCATGTGCACACGCCGCTGGGCCTGGGCTTGCTCGGCCTGATCCTGCATTACCTGCTGACCCTGGTGGTGGTCTACCTAGTCGCCCTCATCGTCAATGCGTTCGCGCCGAGTTTTGGCGGCAGCAAGGACCCCGTGCAGGCGCTCAAGACGGTGGCCTATGCCTGGACCGCAGGATGGATCGCCGGCATCGCCGTGATCATTCCGTGGCTCGGTTGGCTGGTGGCGATTGCCGGCGTGATCTACGGCATTTATCTGCTCTATCTCGGACTGCCGCACACCATGCGCTGCCCACCCGAGCGCGCCGGCGGGTACACGGCCGTCATCGTGATCATCGGGATTGTACTGAGCTGGATCGTGGGCTTGATCATGGCCGGCATCATCGGCACGGCGGCGCTCACCGGCGCGTCGATGGCCGGCATCCACGCGACCAGCAGCGATCGAACCACGGTGACTGTCGATCCAGACAGCATGGCAGGCAAGACCGTGGCGGTGTCGCTATCACCGGAAACCTTGCGTGGCTTCCTGCCCGAGGAGCTCGATGGCATGAAGCGCAGTGACTTCAACGCGCAACGCTCCGGCGCGGTAGGCATGCAGATATCCACTGCCTATGCCACTTACAGCGACGGCAAGGATCGCAACATCAAGATCGAGCTGGCCGACACCGGCAATATGCGGGGCATGATGGCGATGGCCAGCGCAGTGGCGCACTCCACCGAACAGCAGACCGACCACGGTTACGAAAAGACCTATACCGAGCACGAGCGGCTGATGCACGAAGCGTGGAATTCGCAGACCAAGACGGGCGAATTTGGCGTGATCGTCGCCAACCGTTTCTCGGTCAAGGCGAGCGGCAGCGGCGCCAGCATGGATGACCTGAAGCAGGCCGTGAACGACATGGACCTGGACAAGCTGACGTCACTGAAAGACGAAGGCGTCAGCAATCGTTGAGCCCAAAAAGAACAGGCCCGCGCCGTGAGCGCAGGCCTGCTCATGCCCAGCGTTGGGCTTACTTGGCGGCGTCGGCCTTCGGCACCGAAGCCTCGGTGGTGATGTGGATCTTGATCTCGTCGCTGACGTTCGGCACGTAGGCGCCCACGCCGAAGTCGGAACGCTTCAGCGTGGCGGTGGCGTCGAAGCCCACCGTCGCCGTCTTCAGCATCGGATGCTCGCCGCTCTTGTTGAGCGTGGCGTCCAGCGTCACCGGCTTGGTCACGCCGTGCACGGTCAGGTCACCCGTGACCTTGTACTTGTTGCCGCCAGCGGCCTGCACCTTGGTGCTCTTGAAGGTGACGGTCGGGTACTTGTCGGCGTCGAAGAAATCCGGCTTCTTCAGGTGCTCGTCGAGCGCGCTCACGTGCGTGTCGAGGTTGGCCAGCGGCAGGGTGACGTCGACGGACGACTTGGCGGCGTCCTTGTCGTCGAACACGATGGTGCCGTTGCCAAGGCCGAGGTTGGCGGTGGGGTTGGAGAAGCCGAAGTGGTTCCAGCTGAACAGGACCATGGTGTGGCCCGGGTCCATCTTGTAGGTGACCGGAGCGGCCTGGACGGACACGGCAGCGCTGATCAGGCCGGCAAGAACGAGGTAACGAAGTGCACGCATGGGTTGAATCTCCATTGGGTTGGGGGTTGCTGGATCGAGGCCGATGAAGGCGTCAGGCGATCTGGCAAGCTTCTTCGAACGAGAGGCGCGGGCTGCGCGGGAACAGGTCGCGGCTGGCATCGCCGTAGCCGATGTTGACCAGGAAGTTGGACTTCACCGTGGTGCCCGCAAAGAAGGCGTTGTCCACGCCGGCATTGTCGAAGCCGGACATGGGGCCGCAATCGAGGCCGACCGCGCGCGCGGCGAGCATCAGGTAAGCGCCCTGCAGCGAACCATTGCGGAAGGCGGTGATATCGATCAGCGGCTGGTTGCCGGCGAACCAGCTGCGCGCATCGGCATGCGGAAACAGATGGGGCAGCTTTTCGTAGAACTCGTGGTCGGTACCGACGATGGCGGTGACCGGCGCGGCCAGGGTCTTGGCGCGATTGCCATCGGAGAGGAACGGCGCCAGCTTGTCCTTGGCCTCCCTGGATTTCACGAAGACCACACGCATCGGCGAGGAGTTGGCGCTGGTGGGGCCGAACTTGGCCAGCTCGTAGATCGCGTGAAGCTGCGCGTCCGTTACTTCTTTCGGCAGCCACGCGTTATACGTGCGCGCCGTGCGAAACAATTGGTCGAAGGTCGCCTCGGAAAGCTTCTCGCTCATGGGTATCCTGTGGACATGGCGCGCCGGCATCGGCGCAACGACCTCAAGTGTAAGCGGGGTCGCAGGCAAACAGGACCCAGGCCAATGGAACGAACTGTACCGTCCAGGGAAACAATGCGGCGGCCAGGACTATGCTGAAGCCGCGCGGCGACTGCTGGGTCATCACCGATGGCGCGGCCGGCAACCAGCGCCAGGCGCTGGCGCTGGCCGAGCTGCTGGAGATGCCTGTGCGGCACCTGCAGCTTGCGCCCGCCGCACCCTGGTCGTGGCTGGCGCCTCATCTCACGCTTGGCGCCCGGCTGGCGCTCGACCCCACCCAGCGCCAGCAGTTCGCCCCACCGTGGCCGGCCGTGGCGATCGGTTGCGGCCGATCCGCCGCGCTCTATACCCGCCTGCTGCGCTCGCTCAGCGGCGGCGCCTGCTACACCGTGCAGATTCTTGATCCGCGGGTCAATCCGGCACACTGGGACACGGTAATCGCGCCTCAGCACGATCGGCTGACCGGCCGCAACGTGATCCGCCCGCTCGGCTCGCTCAATCCGGTGGACGAGGCCTGGCTGCAGGATGGCCGCGAGGCCGATCCTGCCTTTGCGGCATTGCCGCGCCCGCGGATAGGCGTCTTGCTGGGCGGCCCGCGCAAGGGCGTGACCTTCAACGAGGCTTATATCGACCAGTTGATCAGCGGCCTGCATGCGCGGCGTCGCCAGGACGGCGGCAGCCTGATGGTGCTCGCCTCGCGACGCACACCGGCGGACCTGGTGGAGCGCATGCGCCAGGGCCTGGGCGACGTGCCAGGGCTGGTGTGGGCTGGCAATGATGACGGCGGCAATCCCTATCCCGGCGTGCTGGGCTGGGCCGATCGCCTGGTCGTCACGCCGGACTCGGTCAATATGCTGTCCGAAGCCTGCGCCGTGGGCTGCCCGGTGCACACCTTTGTGCTCGGCTCACTGCCCGACAAACTCGAGCGTTTCCATCACGCCTTGCGCGACGCGGGACTGCTGCATTCGCTCGATGCCAGCAATACACCGCCGGTGCCGCCGCTGCGCATCACCGGCACGATTGCCGCAACGCTGCGCGAGCTCATCGTGCGCCGGCAAAACCAGGCGGCGTGAGCTGCATCAGAAGCACAAGCCCAGCTCCGTCGTCACCTCCTGCACACTGCTGCTGAGGCGGTCGAGTTCGCCGTCACGCGGTGCGATGCGCGAGCGCAGGTCGAGCGTACAGGCCAGTGCGCGATGCAGCAGTTCGGCGTGCGCTTCGGCGAATATGCCGGCCTGCCGCCCGTCCAGCAGGCCGGCGTTCCGGCAGGCTTCGATCAAGCCGGCGTTGGCGGTGATATTGAGCAGGGCGGAACGTTCTGACGCGTGCGCCAGCACCAGGCCTTGAAGTGCGAACTCGATATCCAGCAGACCGCCATGACCCTGCTTGAGATCAAACAGCTGCGCATCGGAGCGATCGCGCTCCGCCCGCCAGCGCTGGCGCATGCTGCTGACTTCCTGCAGCACCGGGGCGCGCTCGCGCGGCACCGCCAGCACGTCGCGGCGAACGGTGGCGAGATCGGCGTGCAGCCCTGCGTCGCCCGCGATAGGGCGGGCGCGCAGCAGCGCCTGATGCTCCCAGGTCCATGCGCGGCTCTTCTGGTAGGCCTCAAATGCATCGAGGCTGCTCACCAGCAAGCCTTTGGAGCCGTCGGGCCGCAGCCGCGTATCCACTTCATACAGGCGCCCCGCACGGGTGAGCACGGTCAGCCAATTCATCACGCGCTGGGCGAGGCGCTGATACCAGCGCGAGCCTTCCAGCGGACGCGCACCATCGCTCATCGCGTGCGCGCGCTTGCTGTCGTAGACAAACACCAGGTCCAGGTCGGAGGCGAACCCCAGCTCCTCGCCACCCAGGCTGCCGTAGCCGAGCACCGCAAAACCGATGCCGTCGCCCGGTAGACGGCCGTGCTGTGCAGCGAGTTCGCGCTCGGCCAGCGCGGTGACGGCCAAGACGATGGATTCGGCCAGTACCGCCAGGCGCCGCGCTGTGGCGACGGCATCGGCGCGTCCGTCGCTGAAAGCCAGGCCGAGACGGAACGCCACGCTCGCCTTGAACTCGTTGAGGCGCTCGAGCTCCGCTTCCGCCTCGCGCTCGTCCAGCGTCGCCAGCACGCGGGTGATTTCTGCGCTGATGTCGGCGCGCTTGAGCGGCAACTGATCGATGCGCGGATCGAGCACGTCGTCCAACAGCAAGGGCTGCGCGATCACGCGTTCGGCGAGGAAGGCGTTTTCCGCAAATAATCGCGCCAAGCGCAGTCGCGCCGCGGGCTGCTCTTCGAGCAGGGCGAGATAGGACGAACGTCGCGCCACCGACTGCACCAGCCGGCACAGGCGAAGCAGGCAGGCGACGGGCGCCACGCTGTTGCGTGCCACGGCCAGCAGCTGCGGCATCAGGCGGTCGAGCTGCTCGCGCGAACGCTGCGACATGGCGCGCACGGAAGCGGCCTGACTGAGTTTCAGCAAAGCCTCCGCCGCCTCACCGCCTGGCGTGAAGCCGGACGCTTCCATCACGCCGGCATTCAGTGATTCAGCGCACGCCTGCTGCCACAAGGCCACATCAGCCACCGGCGCGGCTGCCGTTCGCCCTCCCTGCGGCATCAGCACTTCGGCGAACTCCTCGCTGACCTTGGCGCGATGGGCGGCCAGCTGTTCTTCCAGCTCCTCCCAGCTGCCAAGGCCAAGGCCCAGCGCGATGCGCTCACGACTGAGAGCGTCTGCCGGAATATCGTGCGTCTGCGCATCGCGCAACATCTGCACGCGATTTTCCACGCGACGCAGGAACACATAGGCCTCGCGCAATTCGCGCGCACGCGCGGCGCTGATATGGCCACGCGCTTCGCAGGCGGTGAGCGCAGGCAACAGCCCGCGCACGCGCAGGCTGGGTTCGCGCCCGCCTCGTATCAACTGCACCAGCTGCACGATGAATTCGATTTCGCGGATGCCGCCAGGGCCGAGCTTGAGATTGTCCGCCAGATCCTTGCGCGCCACTTCGGCGTCGATCAGCGACTTCATCTCGCGCAGGCCCGCGAAGGCGGTGTAGTCGAGATATTTGCGATAGACAAAGGGACGCAGCAAATCCTGCAGCTCCTTGCCCGCATGGCGATCGCCCGCCACGGGACGCGCCTTGATCCACGCATAGCGCTCCCAGTCGCGACCTTCGCTCTGGTAGTACTGCTCCATCGCCGAGAACGGCAAAGCCAGCCGGCCGGCATTGCCGAATGGACGCAGGCGCAAGTCCACGCGCGCGCAGATGCCATCGACGGTAGGTTCGTTGAGCAGGCGCACCAGCTGGCGCGCCAGGCGCACGAAGTACTCGCTGTTGTCGAGCGTACGCGCGCCATCGCTCTGCCCGCTGTGCGGATAGGCCAGCACCAGGTCGATGTCGGAGGAAAAATTCAGCTCGCTGCCACCGAGCTTGCCAAAGCCCACCACCACCATGCGCTGCAGTTCGCCGTCGTGGCTGCGGCTATGGCCATAACGCGCGGCCAGCGCGCGTTCGGACCACTGCAGCGAGGAGGCCAGCAGGACTTCGTAGAGCACGCTGGTGGCGGACAGGGTCTCGGGCAACTCATCGAGGCCGTTGACATCGCGAAACACCAGACGCAGCGCCTCGGCGTGACGAAAGCGCCGCAACTGCGTCAGGCACGCTGCCTCGTCCTCGGCGAGCTTCAGCGCATCGATGCGTGCGCTGGCATCGCTGCCCGAGCGCAGGCGCTCGAGTCCTTGCGGCGCAAGCAGCTGCGGTTGGCGCAGCCAGGTATCGAAGGCGAAGTCGCTGGCGAGCAAGGTGCGTCGAATGCGCTCGGCCACGCCGGCGTCGTCGTGCAAGGGCACGCCCATCTGGCGGCATCGCGCGATCAGGTCGCGGTAGCGATCGTCGATCAGCGCGCGCAGCGCCGGGGATTCGGTGGGCCTATGGATCACAGTCATCCGATCATTCTGCCGCAGAGTCCTGCGCCTTGCTGCGCGCGCACTCAAGCCAGGGTTCCGCAGTATGACCGGCGCATGACCGGATACCGCACTGTTTACAGACCGCGTGCACGCCGACGACGCATCGGGCGTTGCCATAGAGGCAGTTACGGACACACGCCTGCTCCACCAACAACTGGTTCAGATCCAGGACATTACATTCCCGTTTCCGAGCCATGACAGCCAACCCACAGGGTGCCATGACCACCTCAACGACTCCAGCCGCGCTGCGTGCGCGCTCCCTGCCCGCCCGGCTTGCGTTGGTGTTCGCGCTGGCCATGGTTTTCACGCTGTTGACTGGTGTGGTCGACGGCGGCATCGGCGTTGGCCCGATGCAGGCGCTCAGCCAACCTCTGTTCCTGGTCGCCAACGCCCTGCCCGGCCTGCTGCTGGCGTCGTTGCTGCTGGTGTTGAGCCGCCGGGCATGTCTGTCGTTCGGCCTCGCCTTCCTGCTGCAGACGGTGCTCTACGCGATCAATGCGCTGAAGGTGAGCAACCTCAATACGCCATTGATGCCCGCCGACTTCCGCATGCTGGGCCAGCTGCGACGCGGCGGCCTGAAGTTGCTCGGCAGCTATCTGCCGACCAGTCCCTGGCCGTATCTGGCACTGCTGGCTGCCATGGCCGTCATCGTCGTCGCATGGCGGATCGAACCGCCCATGTTCGCTCGCCGCACGCGCGGCAAGCGTCTGGTATCGGGTGTGGCTTTGCTGCTGCTGATAGGCACGCTGTTCGCGGGCCTGCCCGGCTGGATGAAGCTCTATGGGGGTCACCATCTGTGGATGGAACCGTGGTCCGCCACGGCCACCGCGGAGCATTCGGGCCTGGTCAGCTCGCTGATGATGTTTCACCTGCATCAGGGCCATGCGCGCAAGAAGCCTGACCCGGCGGCCGCGCTGCAGCTGATCGAGCGCTCCGATCTTGCTCTGCGCGCCTATCTGCAGGCGCCGATACGCAACAACGGCGAGGAACCGGACATCGTCGTGGTGCAAAGCGAGTCGTTCTTCGATCCGTCGATCCTGAAGGGATTCGAGCACGCCGACCTCACGCCGAATCTTCACCGCCTTGCTGCACAGGGCGAGAGCGGCCCGCTGCACGTGCCCACTTTTGGCGGGGGCACCATTCGCACCGAGTTCGAAGTGCTGACGGGTTTGTCGTTGCGCTACTTCGACGACATGCAGTTCCCGTATCTGCAGATGAATCACAAGGTGGTGCCGAGCATGGTGCGCGTGCTGCGTTCGCACGGCTACGAGACCATCGCGGTGCATGGCAACGACCCGCGCTTCTGGAATCGCAACACCGCGTTCCAGGCGCTCGGTTTCGACCGCTTCGTGTCACGCTCGTCCTTCCCCACCCATGCCGCGATGGACGGGCAGTACATGGCCGACAGCGCGATGACTGATGAAATCATGGCGCAGCTCAAGAATGCGGGGCCGCCCCAGTTCCTGTTTGCCATCAGCATCGAAGCGCACGGCCCCTATGACGTGCCCCCGGCGCACGCCGCCGAGCGCGACGCGATCGCCGTGCCCGAAGGCGTCACCGGCCAGAACAAGCTCGAGCTGCAGACTTACCTCTACCACATGCGACATGCCGATCAGGAGCTGGGCCGACTGGCGGACCTGCTCGCGCAGCGCGAGCGTCCCACCCTGCTGCTGTTCTATGGCGACCATCTGCCCGCGCTGACCGATACCTACAACACCACCGGGTTTGTCGACGGCAAGGACATGCTCAGCCAGGCCGGCACCTGGCTGCTGGTCAATCCACGCAATCCCGCGGCGCCAAAGCACGAGGCGCTGGCCTCATGGATGCTGCCCGGCCGTCTGCTTGAACAGGCCGGTGTGCGTGACGATGCGTACTTTGCCCTGACCCAGGTGATCGCACCGCAACTGGCCGCCTTGACGCACGCACCTGGCGCACCGCCGGAAGCCGAAGACAACGCCGAGCACCAGGAAGACGACGATATGGCCAACGTCGCCCTGCTGCGCATGAAGGGCAAGCTCGACGCGCTCTGGCCCAAGGCGGAAGCGCAGACGGCAGGTTTGATCGAAGAGACGCCACTCAATCGGGCGGGCGAGGTCGAGTCGGCGGGCGCCCATCAATAACGGCAATCTAACGTCGCCGATTGAATGGACGTCCAAACGAAATGAGCGTGGCGGCTGTTTTCCACGCTTTTCAAGCGGTACGAAAACGCTTTCTCCGCTGCTTCATAACCGCGATTCAGCGATCTGTCTGCGCGCTAAAGGGAGCCTGTTCGGTTCAGCTTCGGTATGGCGATGTGCGTCTAGCTTCGATTCCAGCCACGAAGCAACGCCTTCGCTGGCATTCCCACACTGGAGGTTTACCTCATGCGCAAGACCATGCTCGCCGCTCTCCTCGTCACCGCCGCCTCCGTCCTGACCGTTCCCGCGTTTGCCCAGGACGCCGCTGCAGCGACGAAGACCGAAGCCAGCGCGACCACCGCCGGCGCGGCAGCGAAGGACACGGCCAAGGCTACCGATCAGGCCGCCAGCAAGACCACCGACACTGCGCACAAGGCTGCCAAGCACAGCGGCCACAAGGCCAAGGCTGCGGCGACGGACGCCACCAAGACCGACGCCGGCAAGACCGAGGCAGCCGCGCCGGCCGCCGCCCAGCAGTAAGTCGCTACGCACGATGTAACCCCAAACCCCGGGAGGCGACTCCCGGGGTTTTTCGTGGGCAACGATCAGAAGTCGTACGTGCCCGACAGCATCACGCTGCGATGCGTGCGCAGCGGCACATAGGTTTCGTTGAAGTCGGCCGAATACAAGTCGCGTGCGAACAGGTTCTTGACGCCCAGCGTCATGCGCCAGCGATCGGTGCGATAGGACACATTGGCGTCGACTTCCGCCTGACCCGGCGAATCGTAGTAAGTGGTGTAGTCGACGCTCTGCCCCAACGATCGGCCACGCGCCTGTACGCCACCGGCGATGCCCCAACCCTGCAGCCCGCCCCCCTGGAACCAGTAGCTGGCCCACAGGTTGAAGCGCTGGCGTGGCGCACCGGTCGGCTGCGTGCCGTCGTGGTTGGTGATCTGGGCGTTGGTGTAGCTGCTGCTGATATCCAGACCGGGCGCCAGGCGGCCGGAGAATTCGATTTCCACGCCGCGATTGGTCTGTCCCGGCCCGAAGCTGGCGACGTTCGGCATGGCTTCGAGAAACAGATAGCTGTGGTCGAGCATGATGCGGTACAGCGACACCGTCAGCCATGCCTGCTCGTGGAACAGGTTGAACTTGGCGCCCGTCTCCAGCTGGCGTGACAGTGCCGGCACCAGCGGGCGACCGTTTTCCCCGAGATAGGACAACGGCTGGAAGCCATTGCTGGTGAAACCATAGACGGCGACATCGGGGGTCAGCTTGTAGACAATCCCGGCATTGGGTACCCACTTGATCCGCTTGGGCGTCCACGGATTGCCTTGCGCATCGGTGGTCGACACTTCGTAGGCGGACCGGCGCAACCCCACCAGCATGTCCCAGCGTTCGCCCAGCGCCAGCTGATCCTGCAGGAACAGCCCGTTGTCCACCGACCACGGCGTGCCCGAGAGCGGGACATTGTCTTCCGGCTGCACGACCGCGGAGACACGTGGCAGCGCGGCGTCAGTGAACAGGTTGTAGGCACCGTCGTTGTACGAATGCCAGAAGTCGTCGGTGTGGCCGACGCGCGAACGCGAATAGTCCATGCCGAGTGTCACCGTATGCGTCACCGGACCCATGCCGAACACTCGAATGAAATCGTTCTGCAGCGAGTAGTAGGTGTCGTTGTAGCGATAGGCTTCGGCATACGGTGAGACGTTGCCGATCGGCGTGGGGTTGTAGAGCGTCCAGCTCTGCAGGTCGTTCTGCTGTTGGACGTACTGCCCGCGGCTGCGCCACGTCCAGGCGTTGCCCAGTTGCTGGTCGAGCAGGTAGTAGAGGCGGTTGGTCTGGTAGTTGGCGTAGTCGTACTCATTGCCAGTGAGCAAGCCGAACGGCGTGGCGCTGGACAGTGTGTCGCCAAGCATCACCACATGGTCGGGTATCGGCAGCCGGTTGACGATGCGCTGCGCGCCCACCACCAGCTGCGTGCCACCGCTGGTCCATCCGATCGACGGCGCGAGATAGCCGCTGCGACGATTGCGATAGCCCTGCGGCGTGCGGTCGGCGTAATCGCCCGACATGACCAGCCGATAGGTAAGCCCCGACACGTGGCCGAGCGGCCCAGTCATGTCCAGGCCGGCCTGCACCATGCCCTGCTGGCCCAGCGTGTAGCTGACCTCGTGCACCGGTTCGCTTTGCGGCTGCTTGGTGGTGACGTTGACCAGGCCGCCAAAGCTGTTGCCGGTGGAATCGCCCAGGATGGACTGCGGCCCCTTGATCACTTCCACGCGTTCCAGGCCGATCAAGGGCGGAAAGTCGCCGGAACCGGCATTGCTGTTGGGCATGCCGTCGATGAGGCCGTTGCCGGTATAGAAGCCGCGGATCTGAAACAACGGCAGGCCGTCGGAGCCTTCGACGAAGGCCACGCCCGCTACGTTGCGCACGGCATCTTCCACGGTGAGCGACTGCTGCGAATCCATCAGCTCGCGCGTCACCACGCTCACCGATTGCGGCACGTCGATCAAGTCCGCGTCGTTGCGCGAACCCACGCTGGTGAGCGAGGCCTTGAAGCCCACGTCGCGGCCGAGCAAGGCATTGGCCTCGACCGGCGTCAGCTGCTTGGCGTCCTGTCGCGGTTTCGACGATGCCGTGTTGCCCGCAGGCGTGGGCAAGGTCACCACCACGGTGCCCTGATCAGTGAACTCGTAGACAAGCCCCGTGCCTTCAAGGAGCTTCGAAAGCGCCGCCGGTGCGCTGAGGTTGCCGGTGGCGCCGAGCGAACGAAAACGCGCAATGGTGCAACCTGCCGTGAGCACCTGCACATTGGCCTGCTTGCCAAAGGCGATCAGCGCGGTGGCGAGTGGTTGCGCGGGTATCGAGAAATCGATGGGCGCAGCATCAGACATGACTGACGCGCGCGCGATGCAAGCGCCCGGCACGGCCAGGCACGCAAACATCCACAGGCCGCCCGACAGCAGCAGCTTCGCACGCTTCCTCATAGTCCCCGCTTCATGGCAAGCGAAAACCGCGAGTTTGACACGCGCAGCGGCCCTTGTGCGCTCACGTCACCGGCGTGAACGCAGACTTTCGAGAGGCTGTCCGATCAGCACGCCGGCGTCATCGTTGGGCCGGTTTTCGTCGTGCATCGGACAGCACCGTTTGGCCGCCGCTGTCATTCACCTGCAGCGGCAACACCTGGGGCAGCGCGTTCAACCAGTCGTCGATGGCGTCGGTCTTGACCGTGCCGGTAAACGTCAGCGCTTTCAGATCGGCATCGGCGATCTGCAGCGGCTGCGCGCGATAGCGATTGATATTGGCCACGACGACCGCCAGCGGTTCGTTGTCGAATTCCAGTCGCTCCTGGCGCCAGGCCGCGGCATTGGCCGGGTCGCTGGCAATCAGGTTCATGGCCGCACGCGAGGGATCGTAGATCACCGACTGTCCGGCCACGGCCTCCAGGCTGTTGTGGGCGCCACCGGTGGCGTCAGCTACACGTACGCGCCCTTCTGCCATGGCGACGGTGACGTACTTGCCCGTGCGGCGAACATTGAACGCCGTGCCGATGTCCTCGATGGTCACATCGCCGGCGCGCACCTCAAAGGGCCGCGCGGCGTCGTGCACCACCTCGAAATAGGCCTCGCCCTCGGCCAGCTCCACCAGGCGGCGCCCGCGACTGAAGCGCGTGCTCAGCTGAGTGGCGCCGCCCAGCGTCACGAGGGTACCGTCTTCAAGCGTGACCTTGCGTTGCGCGGCAAGGGCGCTGACATACGTTTGGGGCGTGGCGCCGCCCTGCCAGGCGCCCCAGCCGACGTAGCCGCCAACCGCCAGCACCAGCGCAGCCGCGGCGGCGGCCGGCAACCACCAGCGACGCGTAGCTACACGCGCTTGCGAAAATTCGGCGATCAGTTGCTCGCGCGAGACCTCGCCCAGCGCATGCAGCCGTGCCGCCAGCTCGGTCACGCGTTCGAAGGCCGCCAGGTGCTCGAGGTCTTCTTCGGCCCAGGCCAGCCACTGCTCGGTCGTCCGGTCCGTGGCAGCGGGATCGCGCAGTCGTACCCACCAGTCGGCGGCGACGCGCAAGGTTTGTTCTTTGGAAGTATTGGCCATCATGGCATCTCCGGTTCGTCCACCCGTGCCCGGCAATGAGCCAGGGCGTTGGCGACGTGATAGCGCACCATGCGCTCGCTGATTTTCATGGCCCGCGCGATCGCACTGATCTCGCGGCCATCGATGACGTGCATGACGAAGGCGCGCGCGGTCTTGATCGGCAGCTCGCGCAACGCCTTGTACAGCTGCTGCAATTGCCCCGCGGCGTGCACGTGGCGCTCGGGAATCGGTGCGAGGTGCAGGTCCTCGTCCGGTGCAAGCAGCGGATGATCGGTGCGCACCTGGCGCGCGCGCAGGCGATCCACCGCCAGGTTGGAGGCGATGCGAAACAGGTAGGCGCGCAGCGAATCCACTTGCTCCGGCCGGTCCATGGTCACCAGGCGCACGTAGGCCTCCTGCGCGACTTCCTGGGCATCCGACATCGAGTTGAGGCGGCACTGCAGGAACGCCACGAGCGCGCGGTTGTGATCGCGAAACAGGTCCGCGATGCGCATCGCGAACGCCGGATCAAGGTTCACGCCCGCGTTGGCAGGCGTGTTGGAGGGTCTATCCACTAGGCTGCCCTGGTTACGTCGGGGAGCGGCGGCAACGATGCCGGATCGGCCGCTGCCTCCGTTGCATCGCGCCACCACGGTACCGGGCGCAATGCGTCATTCAATAGTTTGACCGCTTCCCAGCGCAGCTCCGCGCGGCGCCTGAACATGGCGCGGCGCTTGCTTTCCGTCTCCACTTCCGTGCGGTGGTGCAACCTGGCCGGCAGCAGGAACCAACCGCCCTGCACGGCGACACCACCCTGCTCCAGCCAATAGGCATCGTAATCGGAAAACATCCGCGTGCGTCCCTGCAGCGGGTGCGCCACGTTGCCGACCGCCAGGATCCGGCGCAGGCCGCACTGGCCCGCGAATGCATACGCCAGTACCAGCAAGAGCTGCTTGGGGCGCATGCCGTGCATCTGGCGCGTGAGCTCGCGCACGACCTCGCGCGCATCCACGCCGGCGGGCCCCTGGATGCAGCCGAGGGCCAGCGTGTCGTCATCGATCAGCGTCATCACCAGGCAATAGAGCGTTCGGTCGTACGCATCGGTCAACTCGACGGTGAGCTCGCCCTCGCATGACTTGAGCACACTCGGGCACAGATGCAGGCGCAGTTCGCTGCCGTCCTTGAGTCGCAGGGAACCAAGCGTGGCGCGGCCGCCCACGTACACCGCCTCGAACAGCTCCGCCGACCAGCGCTGCAGCAACAGCCGGTAGTGCGCCTGCACGGCCAGCACGCGATCCACGCGATGCCACTGACGATTGACGAAACGATGCAGGTGTCGCTCCTGCAGCCGCGGATCGCGGTCCACGCAGGCCTGCAACAGCGGGTCCGACTGCAGGAACGCGAGGTACCACTGGTGCAACACCGGCATCGATAGCGCGCGTGCCACGTATTTCGCCGCTGCCAGCACGCGTTGCCCCAGATGCCCACGCCAGTCGGTGCGTCCCCACAACGAACGCCACCATACGGACAGCCCAGGGTGGCCTTCCTTGGCCGCACTCTCCTTGGGTCCAGTCACCTGCGGGTCGGGCAAGCCCGCCCACCAGAGTTCGCGCTCCAGGGAGCGTTGCGCCGCGTAAGCGCAGCCGCTAGCGGCGAACACCAGATCGGCGTCCAGGGGTTCCTCTCCTGGCTGAAGATTCCGTTCGTTCAAGGCTCGCCGACCCGCATGGTGACTGTGACAAGGACTAAGACGGCCAGGCGAGTCAAAACGGAAATGGCCGGCGCCACTTTTTTGAATTTTCTTTCCGCCAAAAAGAAAAACCCCGCACGAGGCGGGGTTTTCCTTCTGTTGCGATGCCTGGAGGCGAGGACTTAGAAGTCCATGCCGCCCATGCCGCCCATACCGCCCGGCGAGCCGTGCGAATGGCCTTCGTCCTTCTTCGGCACTTCGGTCACGGCCGCTTCGGTCGTGATGATCGAGCCGGCCACCGAGGCGGCGAACTGCAGGGCCGAACGGGTGACCTTGGTCGGGTCCAGGATGCCGAACGCGATCATGTCGCCGAACTCGCCGTTGGCAGCGTTGTAACCGAAGTTGCCGTTGCCTTCCTTCACCTTGTTCAGGACGACGGACGGCTCGTCACCGGCGTTGGAGACGATGGCGCGCAGCGGCGCTTCCAGCGCACGACGGGTGATGGCGATGCCCAGGTCCTGGTCGGTGTTCTGACCCTTCAGGCCTTCCAGCGCCTTCAGCGAACGGATCAGCGCGACGCCGCCGCCCGGGACCACGCCTTCTTCAACGGCTGCGCGCGTGGCGTGCAGGGCGTCTTCGACGCGGGCCTTCTTTTCCTTCATCTCGACTTCGGTCGCAGCGCCAACCTTGATGACGGCCACGCCGCCAGCCAGCTTGGCCACACGCTCCTGCAGCTTCTCGCGGTCGTAGTCCGAAGAGGTCTCTTCGATCTGCGCCTTGATCTGGCCGATGCGCGACTGGATGCGCTCAGCTTCGCCGGCGCCGTCGATGATGGTGGTGTTTTCCTTGGTGATCACCACGCGCTTGGCGCGGCCCAGGTCGGTGATCGTGGCCTTTTCGAGGGCCAGACCCACTTCCTCGGAGATCACCACGCCATTGGTGAGGATGGCGATGTCTTCCAGGATGGCCTTGCGACGGTCGCCGAAGCCCGGCGCCTTCACGGCGGCAACCTTGACGATGCCACGGATGGTGTTGACCACGAGGGTTGCGAGGGCTTCGCCTTCCACTTCCTCGGCCACGATCAGCAGCGGCTTGCCGGCCTTGGCGACGGCTTCCAGCACCGGGAGCAGCTCACGGACGTTGGAGACCTTCTTGTCGTGGATCAGGATGAACGGGTCGTCCAGTTCAACCTGCTGCGACTGCTGGTTGTTGATGAAGTACGGCGACAGGTAGCCGCGGTCGAACTGCATGCCTTCGACGACGTCGAGTTCGTTCTCGAGACCCGAGCCTTCCTCGACCGTGATCACGCCTTCCTTGCCGACCTTCTTCATCGCGGTGGCGATGATGTCGCCGATGTTGGCGTCGGAGTTGGCGGAAATCGTGCCGACCTGGGCAATCGCCTTGTCGTCAGCGGTCGGGTTGGAGAGCTTCTTCAGCTCGGCAACCGCGGCGTTGACGGCCTGGTCGATACCGCGCTTGAGATCCATCGGGTTCATGCCGGCAGCGACGGCCTTGAGGCCTTCCTGGATGAACGCCTGGGCCAGCACGGTGGCGGTGGTGGTGCCGTCGCCGGCGACGTCGGAGGTCTTGGAAGCGGCTTCCTTGACGATCTGCGCGCCGATGTTCTCGTACTTGTCGGCCAGTTCGATTTCCTTGGCGACGGAGACGCCGTCCTTGGTCACGGTCGGTGCGCCGAAGCTCTTCTCGATCACCACGTTGCGGCCCTTCGGACCCAGGGTGACCTTCACAGCGTTGGCCAGGGTATTCACACCCTTGAGCATGCGTGCGCGGACGTCTTCGCCGAAGCGGACTTCTTTAGCTGCCATTTCGTAATTCCTTCAAATGCGTTGAGTAGGTGGGAAGAGGTGCGGGAGAGGCGCTTAGCCTTCGATCACCGCAACGATGTCGTCTTCCTTGAGGAAGACCAGCTCTTCGCCGTCAATCTTGATTTCCTGGCCGGCGTACTTGCCGAACAGCACGGTGTCGCCTTCCTTCACGGACATCGGGCGGACCTTGCCGTCTTCCAGGATGCGGCCGGAGCCGGCAGCGATGACCTTGCCGCGGGTCGGCTTTTCGGTGGCGCTGTCGGGAATGACGATACCGCCAGCGGAGACGCGCTCTTCTTCGAGGCGCTTGACGATGACGCGATCGTGCAGCGGACGCAGTTTGCTCATGGGTGGGCTCCAGCTTCGTTTGGATGGTTGAACAAGATTCGGGACCCCGGAGCGGCGCCTGGGTGGCGCTTGTTAGCACTCCCCGGAGGTGAGTGCCAATTCTAACGACGCAAATGCCCCCTGCAAGAGGCGCCCGTCCGATGGCTGAGTCTTCCAATGGGGGAGCGGCGGGGGCCTTTCAAGGCGCATTGGGCCGAAAAGTCACCGATCGTGCTATCGACAGAGGCCTGCGGACGGCCGACCATGCCGGCCTGCCCCCCACCAGGACCCGCCCGTGAGCGATGAGCCGACGCTGCGCCAGGAGCTCGTGAACCAGGGTGCCAGGCTGGCCGTGAGCGGCCTCAGCCAAGGCACCTCGGGGAACCTAAGTGCCCGCTGCGGCGAGGGTTTTCTGATCACGCCCAGCGGCACGCCGTATGAGGAGATCACGGTGGAGGGTATCGTGTTGGTGGATCGGGACGGCCAGTGGCCGGGCTCGCAGCGACCTTCCAGCGAGTGGCGCTTCCATCGGGACATCTACCTGGCCCGGCCCGACGCCCAGGCCATCGTCCACGTGCACCCGCCCTATGCCACGGCGCTGGCCATGTGCCGCCGGGACATTCCGCCCGCCCACTACATGATCGCCGTGGGTGGCGGGGACTCGATCCGCTGCGCCGGCTACCACACCTATGGCACCCAGGCCCTGTCCGATGCCGTGGTGGCAGCGTTGGAGGGCCGACTGGCCTGCCTGATGGCCAACCACGGCATGATCGCGCTGGGCAGTTCGCTGGCGCAGGCCATGTGGCGCGCCGTGGAGGTGGAAAATCTCGCCCGCCAGTACGCCCTGTCCTTGCAGGTCGGCACGCCGGTCATGCTCACCGATGAGGAGGTGGCCGCGGTGCTGGAGAAATTCGCCCACTACGGACTGATGTCGAGGTCGTGATGTCTGAAACCGTCCTGCTCTGCTATTGCACCTGTCCCGATGTGGCCAGCGCGCAGCACCTGGCCGAGGCCCTGGTGGGCGAACGCCTGGCTGCCTGCGTGAACCGCATCCCCGCGGTGTCGTCCACCTATCGCTGGAAGACCAAGGTGGTCACCGACAATGAAGAACTGCTGCTGATCAAGACCACGGCCGCGCAGTTCGCCGCGCTCAAAGAGCGCCTGCTCAGCCTGCATCCCTATGAGTTGCCCGAGCTGATCGCGGTGCCGGTGACCGAGGGGCATGCGCCTTACCTCGACTGGGTGCGCAATCCAGGCTGATGTTTGGCGTCGCGCGTGACGGGATTCCCACTGCGCCGCATTGACTAGACAGTCGGCGCCGACTGTCGATGTCCGCGTCACCGGCGCGCCATCGCCGCTCGCCAGCATGCCTCTCCATCAAGGGAGGCGATATGACGTTCGAACTGGCGGTTTTCGATATGGCCGGCACCACGGTCTACGATCCGGACCTGGTGGCGCAGGCGCTGCAGGACGCGCTGGCGCAGGCTGGCTGCCACGCGTCGCTGGCGGATCTGCGAGCCCTGATGGGCTACACCAAGCCGGCCGCCATTCGCAGTTTGCTGGCGGCGCACGACCTGCCGGCGGACGACTCACAGGTGGCGCAGGTGCACGCGGATTTCGTCCAGCGCATGCTCGATTGCTACCGGACACACGACGCCGTGCGCCCGATGACCGGGGCAGAAGAGCTGTTCGCCTGGTTGCGGCAGCAGGGCGTGAAGATCGCGCTCAACACGGCGTTTTCGCAAGACATCGCCGAATGCCTGATCGAACGCTTCGGCTGGCGCCAGCGCGGCCTGATCGATGCCGCGATCTCGGCGGATCGCGTTGCCCAGGGTCGGCCCGCGCCCGACATGATCCGCGCGTTGATGGCGACGTGCGGCGTCAGCGATGCCACGCGCGTCATCAAGATGGGCGATACCGAAGTGGATATTCGCGAAGGTCGCGCGGCGGGCTGCGGCCTGGTGGTGGCGGTGACGACGGGCGCTTATCACCGCGACGAGTTGCTGGCCTATCAGCCCGATGCCGTGCTCGACAGCTTGGATGAGCTGCCCGCTTTGCTCGTTCGTGCCGGCCGGCCGAACCCGGCGTGACGCAACCCATGCGCTTGCCTCCATCGCGCCGGGCGTGGTCGCCCTGGTCGCCCTCGATGCTGCCGCTGGTCGCGGGCTTTGCGGCGTTCTGCACCTACTCGTGCATGTATGCCTTCCGCAAACCGTTCAGCGCCGGCAGCTACGAGGGCATGAGCTGGCTGGGCGTCGACTACAAGATCTGGCTGGTGATCGCCCAGGTGATGGGCTACGCACTGAGCAAGGTGTGGGGCATCCGACTCGTGCCCGAGCTGCAGACATCGCGCCGCGCCGTGGCGATTCTGGTGTTGATCGGCCTGTCGTGGCTGGCGCTGCTGGGTTTTGCGCTGGCGCCGCCGGTGCCGGGCATCGTGTTTCTGTTCCTCAATGGCCTGCCGCTGGGCATGGTGTGGGGCCTGGTGTTCGGATACATCGAGG
The DNA here is from genome assembly GCF_052114725.1 of Dyella sp. 2YAF14. Classification (NCBI taxonomy): domain Bacteria; kingdom Pseudomonadati; phylum Pseudomonadota; class Gammaproteobacteria; order Lysobacterales; family Rhodanobacteraceae; genus Dyella; species Dyella sp. 2YAF14. Next base: position 60,258 of record NZ_JBFRFH010000012.1, read on the forward strand.
GTCGGCAGGCGACGGAGCTGATGGGCGCCATCCTCGCCTCAAGTTTTATCTTCGCCTCGGGCGTGGTCAAAGGCGTGGGCAAGGCGATGTTGCTGGCCGGCGTCAGCGAGCACTGGATGCCGTTTCTCACCGGCTTGGTGTTCATCCCGCCGCTGCTGTTGTCGCTGCATGTACTCACGCGCCTGCCGCCGCCCAGCGCCGACGACGTTGCCGCCCGCGCACCACGTGGACGCATGGATCGCGAGGCTCGGCACGCCTTCGTGCGCCGCTTTCTGCCGGGCCTGCTGCTGATCGTGCCGCTGTACGTGCTGTTGACCGTGCTGCGCGATTTCCGCGAGAACTTCGACACCGAAATCTTTCGCGACCTGGGCTACGGCCGCAGCGCCATCGTGTTCGGTGAAGTGGATACGCCGATTGGGATCGGCGTGTTGATGCTTACCGCGTCGCTGACCCTCGTACGGGACAACATGCGCGCCTTCATGCTCAACCATGTACTGATCGGCGGCGGCCTGTGCTGCGCGGGCATCAGCACGCTGCTGTTCGCCCACGGCGAACTGCCACCGCTGTTGTGGATGACGCTGGTCGGTTTTGGTCTCTACCTTGGCTACATCCCGCTCAACGGCATGTTCTTCGAGCGGCTGATGGCCACCTTCCGCATCAGCGGCACCGCGTCGTTCGTGATGTATATCGCCGATGCCTCCGGCTACCTGGGCAGCGTCGCGGTATTGCTGGTCCGCCAGTTCCTCGCCTTGCAGCTCAACTGGACGCAGTTTTTCGAACGCGCCGTGCTGGCAAGCAGCCTGCTGGGACTCGTGCTTACCGCGCTGGCTGCGCGCTGGTTCTGGCGGCATGGCCAACAGAACGGACACGCAGCGGCATCGTTGTCACCTCTTGAGATGGAAAGCAGCCGTCTATGAGCAAGTCGGAAACACGCACCGCGATCGTGATCGGTGCAGGCATCGTCGGGTTGGCCATGGCGCGCGCCCTGGCCGAGGACGGCTACCGCGTCACCGTATTCGATCGCCATGAGCGTGCCGTGGGCGCCTCGGTGCGCAACTTCGGCACCATCTGGCCGATCGGCGTGCCGAACGGGCCGCTGTATGCACGTGCCTTGCGTTCGCGCGAGATCTGGCGCGAATTCTGCAACGCCACCGATACCTGGCAGGCGCCGAGCGGCAGCCTGATCGCTGCGTTCCACGAGGACGAGTGGGCGGTGATGAACGAATACGCGGCGATGAACGAGGGGCTGCGACCATGCCGCATGCTCAACGCTGCACAGGTGCGCGAGCAGGCGCCCGGCGTCGTGGCCGCCGACTTGCGTGGCGCATTGCTGAGCACCGATGAGATGGTGGTCGATCCGCGCGAGGCGATCCGCAAACTGCCAGCCTGGCTGGCGGAGCGCCATGGCGTCGAGTTCCACTGGCGACAGGCGATCACGCGCATCGAGCATCCCTATGTGTGGAGCGGTCGCCGGCGCTACACCGCCGACCTGATCTATGTCGCCAGCGGTACGGATTTCGAAACCCTGTATCCGGAACTGTTCGAACGTCTTGCCATCACCAAGTGCAAGCTGCAGATGCTGCGGCTTGAGGCGCAGCCCGCGCCGTTCAAGCTGGGTCCGGTCGTGTGCGGCGGCCTTACCATGGCGCACTACAGCGGCTTCCACGCCACGCCCAGCATTGACCGCCTGCGCGAGCGCCTTGCTGATCAATACGCCGACCTGCTGGCGCTGGGCATCCACGTGATGGCAGCGCAGAACGGGTTGGGCGAAATCACCGTTGGCGACTCGCATGAGTACGGGCATACGTACGAGCCCTTCGACGAAAGCGCCATCAACCACAAGATCGTCGACTATCTGCGCAGCGTGCTGGATCTTCCGAGCTGGCACGTGAAGCAAAGCTGGCACGGCAGCTACGCCAAGCTCACCGATGGGCAGCGCAGCGAGTTGGTGGTCGAAGCGGAGCCGGGCGTCGTCATCGTCAACGGCGTGGGCGGAGGCGGCCTGGGCATGACGCTGTCGTTCGGCCTGGCCGAAGAAGTGGTGAGCGGGCGCTTGCCTGCCGAGCAGGTTGAAATCCCGTCGACCGATGCGCGATGAACCTCAGCGCTCGGCAGTGGACATCACCAGCTGCACGCGTTCCGCCGCAAAACAGGTCAGCCCGTATTGCACGGGCTGATTCTTGTCGTCGACGTTGAGCGATTCCACGACCAGTACGGGCAGGTCGGGCGATTGCTCCAGTACACGTGCGGTGGTCGTCCCGGCCAGTCGCGCGGTCACGCGGGTGTAGCTGCGGAAATAATCGGCGATGCCGAACTCTTCCAGCGTGCGGCTCACCGAGCCGGTGCGTTGAAACACGTCGCCAAGCTTGGGGAAACGTGCCGCCGGGAACCATGCCTGACCGTGATCGAGCACGCGACCCTCCGCGTGCGCGGAGGACTCGATCCACCACGCGCGCTCGCCGCGCGCCAGGGCCAGCGACTCGGCCACGCGCTGCGGTGGCAAGACCAGCGCCGTGGCCAACACCTTGTTGCCCGAGCTGACGTTGAGGTTATGCATGTTGCGGCTGAAGCTGGTGCGACGACCGATCGGATAGTCGTAGCACTCCTCGCGCACGCGCAAGCCGCGACTGGGGTCGGCAAGAATGGCGCCGCGTTGTTCAAGCGAGTCGAGCGCCCGGCGCACGGTGTGCCGATTCACATTGAGGCGCCGGGCGAGTTCCAGTGCCGAAGGGAGCTTTGCGCCTCCTCGAAGTTCGCCGCTGCGGATCTGCTGCAATACCTGTTGTTCGATCTGCCGCCACACGGGCACATCGCATGACCGATCCAGTGGCTCAAAGTGGTTTGCCATCATTCCTGCATGTTCCTGACACAGACTGCATGGGAAGCGGTGATCGAGCAGGGAGTATGGGCAGGCCAGTTTTCGCAGACATGACATCAGGGCAAGAGCATTCATGGCGCATTGCACGCGCGCGACTGGTGCTGCCCGACCAGGTCATCGTCGGCGGCGCGGTTATCGAGGGCGAACGCATCCAATGGCTCGGGCCGGGCGACGAGTGTCCGCACGACGCCATCGATTTCAAGGGCGATTTCCTGCTGCCGGGCCTCATCGAACTGCACACCGACAACCTTGAGAAGCACTTGCTGCCACGCGCCGGCGCGGCATGGCCCGCCCTACCGGCCATGCTGGCGCACGATGCCCAACTGCTCGCAGCCGGCATCACCACCGTGCTCGACGCCATGTCGTTGGGCGATCTGGAGGAAGACGGCGGCCGCATCGACACGCTGCACCGCGCACTGGCCGCGCTCGATGAAACGCGCAGTCACGGCCTGCTGCGTTGCGAGCACTATCTCCATCTGCGCTGCGAACTGAGCTGGCCAGGCCTGCTCGAGCTGGCTGCGCCCCTGGTCTCCCGCAAGGACTTGCGCCTGCTGTCGTTGATGGATCACACGCCTGGCCAGCGCCAGTATCACGACGTGCGCCAGTACCGTACGTACTACAGCCGCAGCGGCATCACCTGGAGCGATGAGGAATTCACCGCCGTGCTCGAACAGCGTCGCCAGCAGCAGGCACGCCATCGCCACCTGCAGCTGGCTGGCGTGATGAAGCTGGCGCGCCGTCACGGCGTACTGGTCGCCAGCCACGACGATACCGACCTTGAACACGTGGACGAAGCGGTTCTCCTCGGTGCGAGGATCTGCGAATTTCCCACGACGCTCATCGCGGCACAGGCTGCGCGCGAACACGGACTCACTATCGTCGCAGGCGCCAGCAACCTGGTGCGCGGTGGCTCGCACGCCGGCAATGTCGCCGCCATGGCGCTGGCGCGTTGCGGATGTCTGGACGTCCTTTCGTCCGACTACATGCCAACCAGCCTGCTTCCCGGCGCCTTCATCCTGCACCGGCAAGCGGGATGGTCCCTCCCGGATGCCATCGCTACAGTCACCACGACGCCCGCCGCTACGCTTGGCTTCGATGACCGCGGCCAACTTGCCGAAGGCTTGCGCGCCGACCTGCTGCGCGTACGCATGCACCAGGACGAGCCCGTGGTGCGCTCGGCGTGGGTGGCGGGCAGGCAACGGTTGTGACGGTCGTCACGCTCCGTCCTCCGCACAGCGGCCCCGGCTCTGGGCCGCCCCTTCGAAAGCATAGACAGCGGGCATTCGTTGCCTAGTCCGAGTCACGGGCATTTCATCGCCCCTCCCTAGCCTCCCGGCCCGAGTAGCCATAAGCCTGCCGACGCTGGTCGGCGACATCAAACCTCGGGGAGTGCGTCTTGAAGATCAATGCCATCACTTGCGCGGTGCTTGCCGCGCTTGCGGTCACCCGCGTGTCCTATGCCGACGACGCGGCGCCGGCCGCGCCCGCACCGGCGGCACAAAATTCTTCGGTGTCCACGCTGGGATCCATCACGGTCACGGCGCAGCATGCCAACGAGGACATGCAAGACGTGCCGATCACCATGCAGGCGTTCACCGGAACGACGCTGCAGCAGCTCAACGTCAGCACGTTCGACGACATCATCAAATACCTGCCCAACGTCACCTTTGCCGCGAACGGCCCGGGCCAGGGCAACATCTATATGCGCGGACTGAGCACGGGCTTCCTCGGCAACCAGTCGAGCGCGTCGATTGCGCCGTTCCCGAATGTGGCGGTGTATCTCGACGACCAGTCGATGCAGTTCCCCGCGCGCAACCTCGACATCTACATGGTCGACATGGAGCGCGTCGAAGTGCTGGAAGGTCCGCAGGGCACGCTGTTCGGCGGCGGTGCACAGGCGGGCGCGGTGCGTTACATCACCAACAAGCCCAACCTGAACAAGGTCGGCGGCAACGTGGAGGCGAGCACCGGCGTCACGGCCGGCGGCGGTCCGAACAACTCGGCCAGCGCGGTATTGAACTTGCCGATCATCCCCGGAACCTTCGCGCTGCGCGGCGTGATCTACAACGACCACCGCGGCGGCTATATCGACAACGTGCCGAGCACGTTCACGCGCAACAACAGCGACGGCGGCAACTTCTACGCCAACATCAAGCCCACCGGCGGCCTGTGCCCGAACGGCCTGCCCACCCGGACCGGCTACTGCACGGTGCCGGGCAGCCCGGTCGCCAACAATAACGCCGTTGCGAGGAAGGACTGGAACCCGGTCGATTACCAGGGCGCGCGCATCTCCGGCCTCTACAAGATCAACGACGACTGGGACGTGCTGATCGCGCAGAGCTACCAGGAGATGGATGCGGAAGGCCAGTCGTCGACCTATCCGATCGGCTCGGACGGCCAGCAGCTGCAACCGCTGCAGACCACCGTGTTCGTACCGGCGTGGGACAAGGACCGTTACTCCAACACGGCCTGGACGGTGAACGGCAAGATCGGCGATCTCTCCGTCGTCTACACCGGTGGCTACACCGACCGCCACATCAGCCAACAGCAGGATTACACCAACTACGCGCGCGCCGTGGGCGGCTGGTACTACAGCTGCACCGGTGGCACGGGCCTTGGTGCTGGCACCACGCCGCGTTGCTATTCGCCGATCGGCTACTGGAACGACCAGGTCAAGAGCACGCACCAGAGCCACGAGCTGCGCTTCAGCACGCCCGAAGACAGCCGCCTGCGCGCCATCGGTGGCCTGTATTTCGAGGACTTCAAGATCCTCGACGACATGAACTTCAACTACAAGACGATCCCGTCGTGCACGCCGACCAATCTCGCCAGCGCCCTCGCCGGCGGTGCGCCGTGCGTGGCGAACGTGGTGCCCTATCCCGGCACGGCGCAGATGGATCCGGGCCAGCGCAGCGACAGCACCGCGTTCGGCGAAGACGAGCAGCGCGGCTATCGCCAGGTCGCGGCCTTCGGTTCGCTGTCGTACGACATCATTCCCGAAGTGCTTACCGCCACGGCCGGCACGCGTTACTACCACTACTCCGAATATCAGCGTGGTTCGCAGTACGGCACCGGTTCCAACTGCGTGAACGTGCCCAACGGACAATGCACGGGCGGCGATGCCACCAATATGACGGCCGAAGGCCTCAACGGTTCGTATCACGGCTTCAAGAGCCGCGCGAACCTGGTGTGGCATATCTCGCCCGATGCGATGGTCTACTACACCTTCTCGCAGGGCTTCCGCCCCGGCGCTTATAACCGCACCACCAAGGCCGTCGCCGCCGGCCCGGACGGCCCGCAGTACAAGAAGCCGCTCAGCTACGCGCCCGACTCGCTGACCAACAACGAAATCGGCTTCAAGACTGAGTTCTTCGACAACCACCTGCTGTTCAACGGCTCGCTGTACCACATGAAGTGGAACAACGTGCAGATGCAGTTCTTCAACCCGCTGGTGCTTGGCAACACGACGTTTGGCGTCAACGGTCCCGACTACAAGGTGGATGGTATCGAGCTGCAGTTCGACGCCCGCATCACGCAAGGCTTCTCGCTGATGGGCTCGGGGTCGTTCAACCGCTCCAAGCAGACCACCTCGCCGTGCCTGGTGGGCAACATCCCCAATACTCCGTCCTACGGCGCGTGCATCACCGAAGTGACCATCGCCGGCCAGGGTCTGCAGCCGTTCGCCAACCCGTTCGGCGAAGAAGGCAGCGTGCCGGCCTTCTCGCCGCGCTCGCAGTTCAACCTGCGCGCCCGCTACGACTGGGACTTCAACGGCGGCTACAAGGCATTCGCCATGGTGGGTGGCAGCCACATGGGTTCGATGTACAACCAGCCGGCGACCTATCCCAGCGGCGAAGGCGTGATCTACCCGACCACGGTGGACCTGCGCTACCTGCAGGAGGGCTATACCACCTACGACGCCTCGCTGGGCATCGCCAAGGACGCGTGGGACCTGTCCCTCTATGGCACCAACCTGAGCAACAGCCACGCCAGCGTGTTCACCTCGTCGGCACAGTTCATCAAGTCCGAAGTGCCGCTGCGCCCGCGCGTGGTGGGCGTGAAGTTTGGCTACAAGTTCTGACATCTGCCCGTCGCGAGTGCGTCGTTAGCATGGGGTGGGCGCAAGCCCACCCCATCTTCCCCGCAGGCCAGGCATGAACGCAGCGCTCACTGATCCGATCACGATGTCCGTCGAACAGCAGGTGGCGCAACTGCGGCAATTGCAGCAAGAGGGGCAGCACCCGCAGGCCTTGCAACTGGCCTTGGGGTTGGCGCGTGAGCTGCCGGAAAACCGCGACGTGATGCATCTGCTCGCCCGCAGCCAACGTCATCTGGGACAGGTCGACGACGCCCTGCAAACTCTGCTCGTGCTCGAGCAGCACCATCCTGCCTTCAGTCGGCTGCATGAAGAGCGCGGCCACTGCCACGTCGTGCGGCGCGATGCGACGCAGGCGATCGATGCCTTGCTTCGTGCGGTGAACATCAATCCTGCGCTGCCCTCAAGCTGGAATCTGCTCGAGGGGCTCTATCGCATGGCTGGTGACCATGCGAACGCGCAACTGGCCGCCGACCACGTGGCGACGCTAAAACGCCTCGCTCCTGCGGTGGTGCACGCCACCAGTCTGTTCTCTGATGGTGATCTGGTGCAGGCCGAATGGGTCATCCGTGGCCATTTGCAGCGTGTGGGCGACGATGTGGAAGGCATGCGCTTGCTAGCGCGTGTGGCCGTGGCCCGCGAGGTGCTCGACGACGCAGACATCCTGCTGGAAGCCGTGCTGCAGCTCGCCCCCGATCACCACGCCGCACGCTTCGACTACGCCAAGGTGCTGTTCGAACGGCATCGGTACAAAGAGGCTTGCGTGCAGATGGAGCGGCTTCTCGCCATCGATCCGCACCACCTCGACTATCGCGCGCTGCATGCCAGTGCCAACGTCGGCCTGGGCGAACACGATCGCGCCATCGGGCTGTACCGCGAACTTCTGCAAATCGTTCCCGAGGCGGCAGACCTGCATCTGTCGCTTGCCCACTCACTGAAAACCCAGGGACGCCGGGCCGAGGCCATCGACGCTTACCGCGCCGCCATCGCCGCGCGGCCCCATTTCGGGGATGCCTACTGGAGCATGGCGAACCTCAAGACCTACCGTTTCACCGACGGAGAAATCGACGGCATGCTCGCGCAGGTCGCGATGCCGTCTACGTCGCTGGTGGATGGTTATCACCTGAACTTTGCGCTCGGCAAGGCCCTGGAGGACCGCGGCGACTATGCCGCCTCTTGGCAGCATTACGCCAAGGGCAACGCGCTCAAGCGATCGGAAAGCCGCTACCGGCCCGAGATCATCGAAACAAATACGCGCCGGCAGATCGAGGTGTGCACCCGCGAGTTCCTCGCCGAACGCGCCGGTGCGGGAGACCCCAGTGCCGATCCCATCTTCATCGTAGGCCTGCCGCGCTCGGGCTCCACGCTGCTGGAGCAGATCCTCGCATCGCATCCACTGGTGGACGGCACGCAGGAGCTGGCGGACATCCGGCGCATCGTGCTGGAACTGCAGGGCCGCGACCCCGATCTCGACGACCCGCGCTATCCGGGCGTGCTTGCGCAGATGTCGCCGGAGCAATTCCGCGGGATGGGCGAGGCCTACCTGCGCGACACGCGCACTTATCGTGGCGCGGCGCCTTATTTCATCGACAAGATGCCCAACAACTTCCGGCACCTGGGGCTGATCCACCTGATGTTCCCCAACGCGAAGATCATCGACGCGCGACGCGAGCCGATGGCCTGCTGCTTCAGCAACCTCAAGCAACTGTTCGCGACGGGCCAGGAGTTCACTTACAGCATCGAGGACATCGCGCGTTATTACCGCACCTACCTCGATGTGATGGAGCACTGGGACCGCGTGCTGCCCGGCCGCGTACTGCGCGTGCATCACGAAGATGTGGTGGACGATCTTGAAGGCAACGTGCGGCGCATCCTGGATTACTGCGGGCTTCCGTTCGATCCCGCGTGCCTGGCATTCCATGAAACGCGGCGCAGCGTGCGCACGGCAAGCTCCGAGCAGGTACGCCAGCCGATCTTCCGCGACGGCATCGACCAGTGGACGCATTACGCGCCGTATCTGGCATCGCTGCGCGAGCAGCTCGGCGACGCGCTCGAACGGTACCGCACGAATCGCTGACTACTTGTGCGGTATCTGCGGCTTGCCGACGAACACCACCAGGATGGTGGCGGGCTCCGTGCTGCTGGCGTTGGCGCTGACGAGATGGCGGGCGCCTGCCGGCTCGAACCAGTTGTCGCCCGTCGCATAGACCCGCAACGGTTGCCCTTCGACCTGGCTGCGCACGTGGCCGCTCACTACGTAAACATAAGCATCGCGGTCATGCGAGTGCGGCTTGGACGCCTCGCCGGGCGCATAGCTTACTCGCAGCGCTTCCAGCGATTTGCCGGGCGCCTGTGTCAACGCTGCTGTGAGCAGGGTATTGTCCTGCGTCGCTCTGGCGGGCACGGCGGCAGCGAGCATCAACATCGCGGCGAGAAACAGGGTCGTCCGCATGATCAACGCCTCGTGGCCGTGGCCGCTGCCTGTATCGGCAGCACGTCATCGACCGTTTCCGTACGACGAATCACTTTACCCTGCGCATCCAGCACGATCAGCGTCGGTACGTGCATCACGCGGAAGCGTCGGAACAGGGCGCCCGTGTCGTCCAGCGCCAGCGGCATCGCGATCTTGTGCTCGCGCTGGTAATCGGCGAGCTCGTCGTGGCTCGCCCACAGACCCGAGGCGATGCCGAGCCAGCGCGCATGGCTGTCGCGCGCCAGCACATCGGCGCGTTCACGCGCGCTGCGGCAGCTCTGCGCAATGGCCGGACGACTCTTGGCCAGATACGACTCGCACCACGGCGACAGGAACAGCAGCACGGTCGGTCGCGCTGCTTCGAATGCCGGCAGCGATTTCCCATCGAGCGTGTGCAGCTCGAATGCGGGCACGCGGTCGCCCACGTCGTAATGCGGTTCGTCCTTCGGCACGGCGGCAGACGCGAGGTTGGCGGTCGCCGGACGACGTGCCTGCGCCAATGCAGCGTCGAGCTTTTCATCGGCCATATGACCCACATACGCAATGCGTCCGTCACGACCGATCACCACGTGCTGCGGCGTCACGCGCAAGTGGAAGGCCTCGCCCAGCGAACCGTCGTCGAACACGATCGGCATGCCGAGCCCCAGCTGCTTCTGCACTTTGCGCACTTCGTCGACGCTATCGTCGAAACCCACATCGATCGCAATCACCGCCATGTCCGGGCCGGCCTGTTCGTAGGTGCGTTCGAAATGCGGCATCTGTTCACGACAGGGCACGCACCAGGTCGCCCAGAACTTCAGGTAGACCGCCTTCTTGCCGTACAGCGCACCCAGGTCAATGGTCTGGCCATCGATGGTCTTGACCACCATGCGCGGCGCTGGCTGCCCGATCAGGCTGCGCCCGGCCGATTCCGCGCGCGACTGGCCGGACTCGGAAGCATGCGTCGACGCGCAGGCCAGGAGCAGGCAAAGAAGGATCAGATAACGCATGGCGATGCATCCCCGGAAAGATAGGGTCATGTTCCGCTGCCCGGTGGTACTTAAACAGATCCAGTTTTCGCGGAAATGAGAGAACCAGTGCTAAGCCGGGCGATGTGCCTGGAGCAACCGGGCCAGCACGCGCGCGGCCTCGTCCATGCGCGTGGCCGGCATGCCTCCCAGGCCGAACACCAGGCCGTTCGGCCGCGTGCTGCCGATGGCGTAATCGCCCAGCGCTTCGATACGCATGTTCACCGCCTGCGCATCCCTGACCAGCTGGCTCGCCGCAACCGGCCAGCGCAGTTGCACGGCGATGTGCAGCCCGGCATCTGAGGCCAGCGACTGCAGGGCGTCGCCCGCGTGCCGCGCCAACGCTTCGAGCAGTGCCTCGCGCCGCTCCGCATAGATGCGTCGCATCTTGCGCACATGCCGCGCGAGATGACCTTCGTTGATGAACAACGCGAGTGTGTCCTGCGCCAGCACGTCGCTGTGCCGGTCGCCGAGCTGCCGCACGCAGGCCAGTGCGGGCATCGCCCACTCGGGCGCCACCACATAGCCAAGCCGCAGTGATGGAAACAGGCTTTTGGAGAACGTGCCGATGTAGAACACCGAGCCGTCGCGATCCAAGGTCTGCAGTGCATCGAGCGGACGCCCGCCGTAGCGGAATTCGCCGTCGTAGTCGTCCTCGATGATCACCGCGTCGTTTCGTCGCGCGAAGTCGAGCAAGGCCGCTCGACGCGCGGGTGACATCGCCATGCCGGACGGAAACTGGTGCGACGGCGTCACGTAGATCACGCGTGCGTTGCGTGGAATCTGCTCGACCACCAGGCCTTCGTCGTCCACCGGCACGGGCACGATCTGCGCGCCAGCGGCTTCGAAGGTCTGACGCAGCGGCGGATAGCCGGGATCTTCCACCGCCACCACCGTGTGCCCTGGCGTGACCAGAATGCGCGCCAGCAGATCGAAGGCCTGCTGCGCTCCGCCGACCACCATGATGTCCGCCGCGCTGCAGGTGACAGCACGGGTGAACGACACATGCCCGGCAATAGCCTCGCGCAATGCCTCGCGCCCGGTAGCCGCGTCATAGAACGACGGCGTGCGCGACAACGAGCGCAGAGCCCTTGCGGACAATTTGCGCCATGCCTCAAAGGGAAAACGGGCGGCATCGGGCAGGCCCACCCGAAGGTCGTAGCGCGCAGGCGGCAAGGCATTCATCGGCGCGGGAAAGATCGCGTCGCGCCATTGCGGTTGCAGACGCTTTTCCTCACCACCGGTCGAGCGCGGTGCCGTCGACTGCGTTGGCCCCGCATGGGCGACCAGATAACCCGCCCCCTGGCGGGCCACGATATAGCCTTCGCTGAGCAGGCGGTCGTAGGCCGCCACAATGGTGTTGCGGGACAGGCCCAGCGAGGTCGCCAGCGCGCGCGTGGAGGGCAAGGGCTGACCCATGCGAAGACGGCCATCCAGGATCGCCGCCCGCAATTGTCCATGCAGCGCCTGCAGTCGGCCTCGCAGGGGAATATCCAGCGGGAAAGCCAGGGGTTGTTCCATGGCGGTGTCCGATAAGGCTGACTGGTCCTAAAGAATTCCCTTGTTCTGGATCTTTTTCAAGACCAGTGAAAACCCGACACTGTCGCCATCCACTCCACGGAGCCCCCGCCATGATCGAGCTGTACTTTGCCGCCACGCCCAATGGGTTGAAGCTCAAGCTATTCCTTGAAGAGGCCGGCCTGCCGTACTTCATCACCCCGGTGAGCCTGAGCAAGGGCGAGCAGTTCAAGCCCGAATTCCTGGCCATTTCGCCCAACAACAAGATCCCGGCCATCGTCGATCACGCTCCCGCCGGGGGCGGCGCGCCGGTGACGGTGTTCGAGTCCGGGGCGATCCTGCTCTATCTGGCGGAGAAGATCGGCCAATTCCTGCCCAACAACAGCCTCGCCCGCATCGAGGTGCTGGAGTGGTTGTTCTGGCAGGTGGCGGGGCTGGGCCCCATGGCCGGCCAGGCGGGGCATTTCAAGGTGTACGCGCCCGAGCCGGTGCCGTATGCGATCGACCGCTACACCCGCGAAGTCGCACGGCTTTACGGCGTGCTGGATCGCAGGCTGGAAGGACGCGAGTTCATTGCGGGCGAGTTTTCCATCGCCGACATCGCCTGCTATCCGTGGATCGTGCCGCATGAGGCGCATGGCCAGAACCTGGCGGATTTCCCGAACCTGGAGCGTTGGTTTATCGCCATCTCGCAGCGGCCGGCCACGGTGCGCACGTATGAAGGTGTCGAGAATGCGTACACGCCGAAACAGCCGCTGTCGGACGAGGAACGCCGCGTGTTGTTTGGCCAGGGTGCAGCGCCCAAGGCCTGAAGACTGCTGACAGGTTCTGACGCAATGGGCGGCTAGACTTCCAAATCGACAGCCACCTCTCATCCCTCGTCATTCCGGCGCAGGCCGGAATCCAGGAGCGATGAGCAGGGCTTTCGCACGAGGAGCCGGTGTGCGCACTCGCGACAACCAAACCTAATTGCTACTGGATTCCGGCCTGCGCCGGAATGACGAGCAAAGAACTGCCATGAAAACCTCCGACATCACTGCACTCGTAGTTCTGGGAGCCCTATGGGGCGCCTCGTTCCTGTTCATGCGCATGGGCGCGAACGAGTTCGGCGGCATGGCACTGGCCGGCATGCGCGCCATCGGCGCGGCGATCTGCTCGGCCCCGCTGCTGACACGCACACGGGTGACCGAGATGCGCACGCACTGGCGCGACATCGCCATCGTCGGCATCGCCAATTCAGCGCTGCCGTTCGTGCTGTTCTCATTCGCTGCGCAGAGTCTGCCGGCAGGCGTTTCGGCCATCTCCGATGCGATTGCGCCGCTGCTGGTCGCGCTGTCGGGCTGGATGCTGCTGGGCGAGAAGCTGAGCCCGATGCAGGCCAGCGGCCTGGTGATCGGCTTTACCGGTGTGGTGTGGCTGGTGGCCGGCACGGTGGGCTTTGGTGGTGGCACGCATGCCATGGGTTGGGCGATGGCCGCCTGCCTGGGTGCCAATGTCTGCTACACCTTTGGCGCGCACTACAGCCATCGCCGCCTGCGCAGCGGCGTCACGCCGCTCAGTGTCGCCACCGGCAGCCAGCTGGCCGCCGCCGTATTGCTGCTGCCCTTTACCGTCTGGATGTGGCCCGTCAGGACCCCGGGGTTGACGGCACGGCTGGCCGTACTGGGCCTGGCGGCCTTGTGCACATCGCTCGCCTACGTCCTGTTCTACGGCTTGATGGCCCGCGTGGGGGCCTCGCGCAGCATGGTGGTGATGTTTCTTATCCCGGTGTTCGGCGTGGTGTGGGGCCTGATCTTCCTGCATGAACCGGTCACCCTGGCGATGGCCGGCGGATGCATCGTTATCCTGCTCGGAGTGGCACTCACCACCGGTTTGCTGCGTCTGCGCCGTAACCGCGGGCCCGCGTCAAGCGAAGTAGTTGTAGAACACTCCTGAGCTCCGGCGGGTTTTCCCCGGCCCGCCGGCAAGCTGAGCCATAATCCCGGTTCACCTGCGCCCCGGCGCGGGTCTCTCCTTGTTGGAGCTGCAATGCGCCTGATCCACCCTGGCCGACTGGCCGCCCGCTTCCTCAGCCTGCTCTGCCTCTTGCTGGTCGCCTTGCCCGCGCTGGCTCAGGATGATCTGGACGGCCTGCTGCCGGTGACCGAGGCCTATAAGCTGACCGCCGACGCTTCCACGCCCGGCGTGGTGAAGCTGCATTGGACGATTGCGCCGGACTACTACCTCTACCGCGGCCGCATGAAGTTCAAGGCGGCGGACGGGGCGACGCTGGGCGAGGCGCAGCTGCCCGACGGCGAGAAGCACCACGATGAGTATCTCGGCGACGTGGAGACTTATCACCACGGCGTCGACGCGACCGTGCCGTACACCGTCGCGGCAGGCGCCACCGAACTGAAGCTCAGCGTGCAGTACCAGGGCTGCCACGAGGTGGATCCCAAGATCTGCTATCCGCCGCATACCGAGCAGCTGAGCCTGCCGGTGCCGGCCGGTGCGGGCGTGGCCGGCGGCGGCGATGCGATGAGCGCGGCGCTGGGCAAGCTCGGTTCCAGCAAGAGCGGCGGTGGCGCCACCCTCCCCGCCGAACAAGCCTTCCATCTGGAGGCGCTCGCCAAGGACCGCCAGCACCTGCTGCTGCGCTGGACCGTGGCCAAGGGCTACTACCTCTATCGCGACCAGACCGCGCTGAAGTTGAAGGATGCCAACGGCCTGACCCTTGCCAAGCCCGAGTGGCCGGCTGGCGTGGAACATGAGGATGCGCACTTCGGCAAGACCACGGTCTATTTCGACCAGATCGAATTGCCGGTGGCCATTGAAGGCGATACGTCGGCGCTCAAGAGCGTGAATCTGGAAGCCAGTTTCCAGGGCTGCCAGGACGGCGGCATCTGCTATCCGCTGATGACCCGCGCGCTCACCATCGACCTGAGCGCGACGACGCCTACCAGCGGCGCTGCCGCCGAGCCGGCGCCGGAAATGCCTCCGGCCGGCCTGGCCACCACTCCGCTGCAGGTGAGCCTGCTCACCGCGCTGCTGCTGGCCTTGGGCGGCGGCCTGGTGCTGAACCTGATGCCCTGCGTGCTGCCCGTGCTGTCGATCAAGGCGGTGGGTCTGCTGGAAAGTGGCGAGAGCCATACCAAGGCGCGTTCGCACGCCCTCTTCTATACGGCTGGCGTGCTGAGCACGTTCGCGCTGATCGGCGTCGCCATCGTCGCGCTGCGTTCGGCCGGCCATGCGCTGGGCTGGGGCGCGCAGTTGCAGCAGCCGGTGGTGGTGGGCGTGCTCGCCTGCGTGATGGTGGCCGTGGGTCTGTCAATGTCGGGCGTGGTGCAGTTTGGCACTTCGCTGGGCAATGTGGGCTCGGGCCTGGCCTCGCGCTCGGGCCATGCGGGCGACTTCTTCACCGGCGTGCTCGCGGTGGCCGTGGCCAGCCCGTGCACCGCGCCCTTCATGGGCAGCGCGCTGGCTTATGCCTTTGCCGCGCCGATGATCAATGCCTTGCTGGTGTTCCTGACCCTGGGCATCGGTCTGGCCCTGCCGTTCCTGGCGATAGGCTTCGTGCCGGCGCTGGCGCGGATGCTGCCGCGGCCGGGCGCGTGGATGGAAACGCTCAAGCAGGTGCTGGCGTTCCCGATGTACCTCACCGCCGTGTGGCTGATCTGGGTGCTGGCGCATCAGCGCGGCGCCGATGCGGTGGGCCTGGTGCTGGTGGCCGTGGTGCTGCTGTCGGCCACGCTGTGGTGGTTCGAGCGCAGCCGTTCGCGGGGCGCGTTCAGCCGGGTGGCGGTGGTCGTCCTGCTCGCACTCACCGTCGTGCCGCTGTTCTATCTGTCCAAGGTGCAGGCGCCGACGCAGGCTGCAGTCGCAACGGACGGCGTGGTCGCCTATACGCCGGAGAAGCTCGCGGAACTGCGCAAGGCCGGCACGCCGGTGTTCGTCGACATGACCGCCGACTGGTGCGTCACCTGCAAGGCGAATGAGCATGCGGTGCTCGACACCGACGCCTTCCGCGACCTGCTCAAGAAGACCGGCGCGGTCTATATGAAGGGCGACTGGACCGATGTGAACCCGACCATTGCCGCCTTCCTGCAGCAGTACCACTCGCCGGGCGTGCCGCTTTACGTGGTATTCCCCAAGGACGGCGGCGAAGGCCGCATGCTGCCGACGGTGCTCACTTCGTCGCTGGTCGAGGATGCGCTGACCAAGGCCGCCGGCACGCCGGTCGCCGCCAACCCATGATCAGCCGCGGCAACTGGATCATTCTGGGCGCCGCCGTGCTGGTCGCCGGTGTGGGCGGCTGGCTGCAGCACTCCAGCCAGCGCGCCCGTGTGCCGCAAGGCGTGCAGGTCGCCCAGGTGGGAGCAATAGCACCCGACGTGGCCTTGCGCGACCTGGACGGCAAGGAACATCGCCTGTCCGAGTACCGCGGCCGCCGCGTGCTGATCAACTTCTGGGCGAGCTGGTGCGGGCCGTGCCTGAAGGAGATGCCCGCGCTGGTGCAGGCACAGGCCAACGTCGGCGAAAAAGGCCCGATCATCGTCGGCGTCGCTATGGACGATCCGGCCAATGTGCGAACCTTCCTGGCCGCCCATCCGGTGAACTATCCGATCCTGTTGGGCAGCCTCGACAGCCCCAGCACCTCGCTGCGGCTGGGTAACGTCGGCGAAGTGCTGCCGTACAGCGTGCTTCTGGACGAGAACGGCCGTGTGCTGTTCAGTCGCCGGGGTGTCCTGGATGCCGACGACCTCAAGGCCTGGGCCGCGCCAGCCGCGCCCTGACGCGGTTTCGGCACCCATACGTCGCCGCACGGTCTAACGCTAACTTCTCCTTCAAACATCGCCGAACTGCGCCGAACTGGACAACATCCGCCGGGGCGCGCACACTCCGCGCCGGACGCCGGCCCTGCCGGCACAACCCAAGGTTAGGGCGTGGCGAAGATCCTGGTCCTGCACGGACCCAATCTCAATCTGCTGGGCAGTCGTGAGCCGGAGGTTTACGGACGCGACACGCTGGCCGATATCGACGCCTCGCTGATGCAGCGTGCCCAGAGCGCCGGACACGGCCTGGAAGCGTTCCAGTCGAACGCCGAGCACGCCCTGATCGACCGCATCCACCAGGCCCGCCTGGACGGCACGGCGATCATCCTGATCAATCCGGGCGCCTTCACCCACACCAGCATCGCCCTGCGCGACGCGCTGGCGGGCGTGGCCATCCCGTTCATCGAGCTGCATCTGTCCAACGTGCATGCCCGCGAAGCGTTCCGCCGGCATTCCTACCTCTCGGACATCGCCGTGGGCGTGATCTGCGGTTTTGGCGCAGACAGCTACCGGCTGGCATTGGATGCCGCCCTGAACCGGCTGGACCGCGCTGGCGCGTCCGCCTCCTGAATCCCGGGCCTGTCGCCCACATATTCCCATTCCGGCCGCTGCGGCGGCCTCAACGAAAAGGTTTGAACCATGGACCTGCGCAAGATCAAGAAGCTCATCGACCTGCTCGAGGAATCCAACCTCGCGGAACTTGAGATCAAGGAAGGCGAAGAGGTCGTTCGTTTGTCGCGCGTGCCCAAGGGCACCATGACCGCCGCCCCGGTAATGCAGGCCGCCCCGATGGTGGCCGCGCCCGTCGCCGTCGCCGCGCCGGTGGAAGCCGCGCCTGCCGAGGCCGCCCTGCCCGCCGGTCATGTGGTGAAGGCGCCGATGGTCGGCACGTTCTACGCCTCGTCCAGCCCGGGCGCAGCGGCCTTCGTGAAGGTCGGCCAGCAGGTCAAGGCTGGCGAGACGCTGGGCATCATCGAAGCGATGAAGATGTTCAACCAGATCGAGGCTGACGTGGCCGGCACCGTGACGGCCATCCTGCTCGAAAACGGCCAGTCGGTGGAATTCGACCAGCCGATGTTCGTGATCGCCTGAGCCGGCTGACCGATCATGCCCATGCTCGAAAAAGTCGTCATCGCCAACCGCGGCGAAATCGCCCTGCGCGTGCTGCGCGCCTGCCACAGTCTGGGCATCAAGACCGTGGCGGTGCACTCCACCGCAGACCGTAATCTCAAGCACGTAGGCCTGGCCGACGAGTCGATCTGCATCGGCCCGGCGCCGTCCATCGACAGCTATCTCAATATCCCGCGCATCATCGCCGCGGCGGAAATCACCGACGCCCAGGCCATCCACCCGGGTTACGGCTTTCTGTCCGAGCGAGCCGACTTCGCCGAACAGGTGGAACAGTCGGGCTTCATCTTCATCGGCCCCACCGCGGACGTGATCCGTTTGATGGGCGACAAGGTGGAAGCGATCCGCGCCATGAAGGCCGCCGGCGTGCCGTGCGTGCCGGGCTCGGGTGGCCCGCTTGGCGACAATGTGGAAGAGAACATCCGCATTGCGCGCGAGATCGGCTACCCGGTGATCATCAAGGCCGCCGGTGGCGGCGGTGGCCGCGGCATGCGCGTGGTGCGCACCGAGGCTCACCTGGGCAACGCCGTCACCATGACCAAGCAGGAAGCGAAGGCCGCTTTCGGCAACGATCAGGTGTACATGGAGAAGTTCCTGGAAAATCCGCGCCACGTGGAAATCCAGGTGCTGGCCGATGGCCAGGGCAACGCCATCCATCTGGGCGAGCGCGACTGCTCCATGCAGCGTCGCCACCAGAAGGTGGTCGAAGAAGCACCCGCACCGGGCATCACGCCGGAACTGCGCGAGCAGATCGGCAAGGTGTGCGTGGATGCGTGCCTGCGCATCGGCTATCGCGGCGCCGGCACCTTCGAATTCCTGTTCGAAGACGGCCGCTTCTACTTCATCGAGATGAACACCCGTATCCAGGTGGAGCATCCGGTGACCGAGCTGATCACCGGCATCGACCTGGTGCGCGAGCAGTTGCTGATTGCCGGTGGCGAGAAGCTGTCGATCAAGCAGTCGGACATCAAGATCCACGGTCACGCGATCGAGTGCCGCATCAACGCGGAAGATCCCGACTCCTTCTTGCCTTCGCCGGGCACGGTCAAACGTTTCGAGGCGCCGGGCGGCCCGGGCGTGCGCGTCGATACGCACCTGTACGACGGCTACCGCATTCCGCCGAACTACGACTCGATGATCGGCAAGCTGATCGTGCACGGCCCGGATCGCGAAACCGCCATCGCGCGCATGCGCCTGGCGCTCGCCGAGACGGTGATCGAAGGGGTGAAGTGCAATATCCCGCTGCAGCAGCGCATCATGGCCGACGCCGGTTTCCAGCAGGGTGGACAGAACATCCACTACCTGGAAAAGCGCATGGCCGAACAGAAGGAAAAGGCCGCCCACGGCGGCTGATGTGTGGCCGGCGAGTCGTCCCGACGACTCGCCGGTTTGCCTGACCACGATGTCTGCCCTGCTCACACTGCGCGAAGCGATCGACGCCATCACCGAGGCCTTCGACGAAGGCGATGGCTGGGATCGCTATGCCTGGGTCTATATCCGCGGCAAGATCACCGAGCCTTCGTGCAGGCTGTATCTCTCGCACGTCGGCGATGAGGAAGAAGCGCTGATTGCCGATCACGGCGCCGCGCTGCCTGAGTTCGCTGCGCAACATGAGCTGGGCCATTTTCTTGAAGCGGCGGATTTCGCCGAAGTGCTGTTTGTGCAGCCGCGGCAGCAGCCGTCGCCCACACTAGAGGATTTCGCGCGTGCGCTGGAGTATTACCGCAAGCACGATGGTTTTTTGGGTGTGCCGCCCGCAGGCCCCTTGTAGGAGCGCACTTGTGCGCGACCGCAACACCGCACGCTAGCCCCACCATTMAAATTCGCGAACTCGCCGGGCAACCGCGCCACGACCAGCCACCGAGGCGCACCGAAGCTCCGCGGTCGCGCACAAGTGCGCTCCTACAAGGGAGAGAGACACCGTAGCCCCCACTTCGGCGACAATGCACGCCTAATATCGCAGGATCGCCCCATGCCCTGGCTTGAACTCTCCCTCACCGTCCGCGCCGAACAGCAGCCTCGTGTCGAAGAGGCGCTCGATGATCTGGGCGCGCTTTCGATCACGCTGCAGGACGCCGATGCGGAAACGCCGGACGAGCAGGCCATCTTCGAGCCCGGCGTGGGCGAACTGCCGCTGTGGCCGACCATCACGCTCAACGCGCTGTTCGAAGCCGAGACGGATCGGCGCGGCCTGGGCGAAGCCCTGGGCGACCTGCTGCCGTGGCTGGAGCCGGACCAGATGCTGTTCCGCGACGTGGCCGACGAGGACTGGGAGCGCGCGTGGATGGACCAGTTCAAGCCGATGCCGTTCGGCCGGCGCCTGTGGATTTATCCGTGGAACATCGAGCCGCCCGTCGATGAGGACATCGTGGTCGTGCGCCTGGACCCGGGCCTCGCCTTCGGCAGCGGTACGCACCCGACCACGGCGCTGTGCCTGGCATGGCTGGACAGCCTGGATCTGCAGGGCAAGAGCGTGATGGATTTCGGCTGCGGCTCGGGCATCCTTGCCATCGCCGCGCTCAAGCTCGGCGCCGCCGGCGCGGTGGGCGTGGACAATGATCCCCAGGCACTCATCGCCTCGGCCGACAACGCCGAACGCAACGAGGTGGCCGATCGCCTCACCGTGTATCTGCCCGAAGATCTGATTGCAGAACCGGCGGACGTCTTCATCGCCAATATCCTTGCCGGTCCGCTGGGCGAACTGGCGCCGACCTTTGCCGCCGCCGCCAAGCCAGGCGCGCCGTTTGCCATCTCCGGCATCCTGCACGGCCAGGAAGAAGAGCTGCTGGCGCGCTATGCGGAGTGGTTCGAGGACTTGCGCGTGGATACCCAGGAAGACTGGGTGCGCATCAGCGGCCGACGCGCAGGGACGCGCTAGTACAGAGCCACTGAGTGACCGTTCACGATACCGGCATGCCCGCGGGTGATTTGTCTCGCGCGGTGCACTAGGCTTGTTGCAATCCGGTCACCACGGTCCGCATGTACGCCCAATGTCCCGAATGCCTCACCGTGTTCTCGCTGAACACGGAAACGCTTGCGCAGGCGCGCGGCGAGGTCGTGTGCGGACATTGCGAGACGGTATTCGATGCCTTGGCCAGCCTGAGCGACCAGCTGCCGCCGGAGCCGTTCGAGCACCTGCCCCCGCGCATGCCCGAGACGCCACCGCGGCTGGATCTGGCGGTCTATCGGCCATCGGCGGAGCCGGCGGTCGTGGCGGAGGCGCCGGCACCACACGATGTGCTCGACGAATTCGCCCACCTGGTGGTGGCGCCGCGCTTCGCGCGCAAACCGGAGAAGAAGCGCCGCTGGCCCTGGATCACCGCCTGCAGCCTGCTGCTGCTGGCACTGGGCGGGCAGCTGGCATGGGCCAAGCGCGATGCGCTGATCAGCGACGACACGGCGGGCCCGCTGCTGAGAGAGGCCTGCGACACGATGGGTTGCCAGCTGCCTCTCGTGCAGGACATTACGCGGCTGAGCCTGGTCGCGCGCGACGTGCAGGCCCATCCATCGGTGCCGGGCGCGCTGCTGATCACCGCCAACGTGCACAACGACGCGCCGTTCGCACAGCCTTATCCGGTGGTGTCGATCACCTTGTCCGATGCGAACGGCAGCAAGCTCGCCATGCGGCGGCTGCGGCCCAGCGAATACCTCGGCGACAACGCCACTCTGCAAAAAGGCATACCGCCCGATGGCAGCGCGGCCTTGATGCTTGAAGTGGAAGATCCCAGCGGCAAGGCCGTGGCGTTCGAGTTCGATTTCGAATAGACGTCCATTTGATGGCGCGCCATGCAGCGGCCGGCATCGTCTCAGGCCGGTTCGCCGGATTCACACAGGCACATGTCGTGCCACCAATGCAAGTGAATGTCCATAGGACATTTTGGTTGCGTGATCCAAATGCGGTCCCGCCAAACGGGTACTTAAAATTCTCGGCACGCGAGGGTACACTCGCTCCTTCGTCTTGTGCTGCACCCGGCGTTCCATGCGAGCCGCCGCCAGCGGTATTTGCCATAAACACTGCAGCGGCCCACGTAGTCGCTGCGTTAGAACGTGAGGGGAAATGCCCGTGAACGCCGTACGACTGCCTGCCAGCGAGTCTCCGAAAGAGACATCGTCGCAGAGCGCCTTGAGCGAATGCGTCAGCCGCACCGTGCGCCGCTATCTTGCCGATATCGGCGATACGGAATGCGACGAAGGTCTGCACGCGCTCGTCATCCGCGAAGTCGAAGGCCCCCTCCTGCGTGAAGTGCTGGCCTGGCACGACGGCAACCAGAGTCGCGCGGCTGCCGTACTCGGCATCAATCGCGCCACGCTGCGCAAGAAGCTCGCCGCACACGGCCTGCTGTAACACTGCTGCATCATGCGCGCCGGTGGCGCGCATCCCCTTGCATTTGGCCATCCAACTGGCGCACCGCCCGCTTTCAGGCGGCGCCCGCCCCAGGCGGCTATAATGCCCGGCTTCCCCGTCCTGGAAGCCGTCATGCCTGCCTCTGCCGTATCCCCCATTCGTCGCGCGCTGCTTAGCGTGTCCGATAAGACCGGACTGATCGCGCTCGGCCAGCGCCTGCACCAGGCTGGCGTGGAGCTGCTCTCCACCGGCGGCAGCGCCAAGGCGTTGCGTGAGGCGGGCATCCCGGTCAAGGACGTCAGCGACGTCACCGGCTTCCCCGAGATCATGGATGGCCGCGTCAAGACCCTGCATCCCAAGGTGCATGGCGGCCTGCTCGGTCGCCGCGGCACGGACGACGCCGTGATGAGCGAACTGGGCATCGCGCCGATCGACCTGCTGGTGCTCAATCTCTATCCGTTCGAGCAGACCGTGGCACGGGCCGATTGCACGCTGGAAGAAGCGATCGAGAACATCGACATCGGCGGCCCGGCGATGCTGCGTTCTGCCGCCAAGAACTGGAACGACGTGGGCGTGCTCACCTCGCCGGACCAGTACGACGAGGCGCTGGCGGAAATCGAAACGCATGGCGGCCTCACGCGCGCCACGCGCTTCAGGCTCGCCGTCGCCGCGTTCAATCGCGTTTCCAACTACGACGGCGCGATCAGCGATTATCTCTCCGCGCTCAAGCTCAATGACGATTACGACACCATCGCCGGCCATGACGCGTTCCCGGCGCAGGCCAATGGTCGCTTCGTGAAGATGATGGATCTGCGCTACGGCGAGAACCCGCACCAGCAGGCCGCGTTCTACCGCGACCTGTATCCCGCGCCGGGCACGCTGGCCACGTTCCGCCAGCTGCAGGGCAAGGAGTTGTCGTTCAACAACATCGCCGACTCTGATGCCGCGTGGGAATGCGTACGTAGTTTTACCAAGCCGGCCTGCGTCATCGTCAAACACGCGAACCCGTGCGGCGTGGCAGTGAGCCTGGATGGCATCGGCCGTGCTTATGATCTGGCCTACCAGACCGATCCCACCTCGGCCTTCGGCGGCATCATCGCCTTCAACCGCGTGGTGGATGCGGCCACGGCCAAGGCCATCGTGGATAGGCAGTTCGTGGAAGTGGTGCTCGCGCCCGGCTACGAAGACGCAGCGCTCAAGGCCTTCGCCAAGAAGACCAATGTGCGCGTGCTGGAAATTCCGCCGCCGGCCGACGGCGACCTGAGCAAGGCCCATCCCGGCAACGATTGCCGTCGCGTGGGTTCGGGCCTGCTGATCCAGACCGCCGACCGCGCCATGGTCAAGGCCGAGGACCTGAAGATCGTCACGAAGCGCGCACCCACGCCCACCGAGATCGACGACCTGATCTTCGCGTGGAAGGTGGCCAAGTACGTCAAGAGCAATGCCATCGTCTATGCCAGGAACCGCCAGACCATCGGCGTGGGCGCGGGCCAGATGAGCCGCGTGTACAGCGCCAAGATCGCCGGCATCAAGGCCGCCGACGAGAAGCTGGAAGTGCGCGGCTCGGTGATGGCGTCCGATGCGTTCTTCCCGTTCCGCGATGGCATCGACGCGGCGGCTGCCGCCGGCATCCAGGCCGTGATCCAGCCGGGTGGTTCGATGCGCGATGCGGAAGTGATTGCAGCAGCGGACGAGCATGGCATGGCGATGGTGTTCACGGGCATTCGCCATTTCAGGCACTGATTAGCAGTTTTAGCGATACGAAAAGAGGCGCCCCTGGGCGCCTTTTTTCTTGGTGGATACCCACCTGAGACAAATCTGATATCGCCCCAGATCAGACAGTTCTTATGTTTCGCGCAGACCCTCGAGCGGACCATGTGCTTCGTGGACGGCAAGGACGTCCGGCAAGCCAAACGGAAACGGCCATCACTTTCCTCTTCCGCTTAAGGGTCTTGTCATGAACGCCATTTATCGCATTGTGTGGAACGCTGTCACCGCCCGCTGGGTCGTCGCCTCTGAACTGGCCAAGGGCCGCAAGAAGATGTCCAAGGCACGTGGCAGCCGTGCTGTCGCCGTGGCGGCCACCATCGCGGTTGGCCTGATGAGCGCGATCGCATCCACGCATGTCAGCGCCGCCGAATTCATCGGCAACACCGATGCCTGCTCCGGCTCAACCGGGACGATCACCATGACCTACGGCAGCGGCACGGACGCAACGGCGAACTCCGAAGGTATCGCCATTGGCGCCGGCGCCATCGCATCGGCCGCCTGCGCCAGTACCGGTGGTGTCTACTGGGGCTATTCGGCCATCGCCATGGGCACGCATGCGACCAGCCTCAAAGGCGGCATCGCTATGGGTTACGGCTCGTACTCCAACGGCGTCGACAGCCTGGCGCTCGGTGCGGCGGCAGGCGCCACCGGCCGCAGCACCGTCGCCCTCGGCGCGGGTGCGAACGACAATGGACGCAACAACGTGGTTTCCGTGGGTCTGGGCGCTGGCCCGATCGCCCCCAACTACCCGGGCGGCACCACTCCGAATGCCGGCGCTGTGCCGCAGACGCGCCAGCTGATCAATATGGCCGCCGGTACGGCTGCCACCGACGCGGTCAACGTGTCACAGGTCACCCCGGTCGTCACTGCCCTGGGCGGCGGCGCTGCGTTCAACAGCAGCACAGGCGCCGTCACTGGCCCGAGCTATGCACTGGCCAATGCCAACAGCATCAACGGCAGCACGGGCGCCGCTACGGATGTGGGCAGTGCATTCGGCACGGTCGATGCCGCGCTGGGCAAACTCAATACCTCCATGGCTCAGAAGACCAGCGACATCGCCGGCAACACCACCTCGATCAACGACATCACCAATCGGATCAACAACGGTACCGTGGGCCTGGTGCAGCAGGCAGCCGCCGGTGCAGACCTGACCGTGGGCGGCGCTACCGACGGTGCTGCGGTGAACGTCGCCGACAAGAACGGCAACGCCCGCACTCTGAAGAACGTCAAAGCCGGCGTGAACGACAAGGACGCCGTCAACATGTCGCAGCTCAACGCGACCAACGCCGCCGTGACGCAGAACACGGCGAATATCTCCTCGCTGGACCAGCGCGTCACCACCAACGAAGGCGACATCGGCACGATCAACACCAACATCAGCCATATCGATGCCCGCGTCACCCAGAACACCACGGACATCTCCTCGCTGGACAAGCGCGTCACCACCAACGAAGGCGACATCAGCTCGCTCACCACCAATGTCAGCAACATCGACGCCCGCGTCACCCAGAACACCAACAGCATTTCTTCGCTGGATGGCCGCGTGACGAATGTGGAAGGCGGCGTCAGCAACCTCACCAACCAGATCAACAGCGGTTCGGTGGGCATGGTGCAGCAGGCGTCGGCCGGTGCGGACCTGACGGTGGGCAACGCCACCGATGGCGCGGCGGTGGACTTTGCCGACAAGAACGGCAACGCCCGCACGCTGAAGAACGTCAAAGCCGGCGTGAACGACAAGGATGCCGTCAACATGTCGCAGCTCAACGCGACCAATACGGCCGTGACGCAGAACACCACGGATATCTCCTCGCTGGACAAGCGTGTCACCACCAACGAGGGCGACATCGGCACGATCAACACCAACGTCAGCAACATCGACGCCCGCGTCACCCAGAACACCAACAGCATCTCCTCGCTGGACGGACGCGTGACGAACGTGGAAGGCAAAGTCAGCAACCTCACCAACCAGATCAACCAGGGCGAGCTCGGCCTGGTGAAGCAGGACGCCAGCAGCAAGGTGGTGACGGTGGCCAAGGACACCGGCGGCAAGCGAGTGGACATGGCGGGCACCGAGGGCGAGCGCACGGTGACAGGCGTGGCCGAAGGCGACGTGAGCGCGTCCAGCAAGGATGCCGTCAACGGCAGCCAGCTGTTCGCCACCAACCAGCAGGTCGCACAGAACACCGCCGCCATTGCCGGCAACACGGCATCCATCGCCAGCCTGAGCCAGTCGATCAACAACATCACGACCGGCGGCAACGGCGTGAAGTTCTTCCACGCCAACTCAGCAGCCATCGACTCCGTCGCCTCGGGCCGCGAGTCGGTGGCGGTGGGCGGCGGTGCGCAGGCGACGGCGAGCCAGTCGGTGGCGCTGGGTTCGGGTTCGGTGGCGGACCGCGACAACTCGGTGTCGGTAGGTTCGCAGGGCAACGAGCGCCAGATCACCAACGTGAAGGCGGGTACCGCCGATACGGATGCCGTGAACGTGGCGCAGCTGAAGGCCGCTGGCGTGATCAACGGCGACGGCTCGGCCAATGCCGCCGTGACGTACGACCACAACGCGGACGGCTCGGCCAACCATGGCAGCGTCACACTGGGCAACGGTCAGACGGCTGGCGGCACGACCATCCACAACGTGACGGCCGGCGCGGCCGACATGGATGCGGTGAACGTGGCGCAGCTCAACGCGGTCGTATCCCAGGCCACCAGCACGTCGAACGCGATCGCTTCCAACGATGCCGCTGCACCTGCGGCCAAGGCGACCGGCGAGCACTCGGCGGCGATTGGCGGCGGCTCTGTGGCTGACCGCGACAACACCGTGTCGGTGGGTTCGCAGGGCAACGAGCGCCAGATCACCAACGTCAAGGCCGGTGCGACCGACACGGATGCGGTGAACGTCGCCCAGATGAACCAGGCAAGCAGCTCGGCCACCAGCAGCGCCAACAGCTACACGGACCAGCAGGTGGGCAACGTTGCCAAACAGGTCGCCGGCATGCAGCAGCAGATGGACGACCAGTTCCGCAACGTCAACAAGCGCATCAGCGGCAACAACGCCATGAGCACCTCCATGATGACGATGGCGGCCAGCCTCGGCGGCATCGAGACGCAGAACCGCTTCGGTGCCGGCACCGGCTTCTCCAACGGCTCCAAGGCGATTTCCGTCGGCTACCAGCGCGCCATCAGCAAGCGCGCCAACATCACCGTCGGTGCCTCGGTCACCGGTGGCGACAGCTCGGTCGGCGTGGGCGTGGGCATGGGCTGGTAAGCAGGAAATCACGCGGGCAAAAGAAAAGGGCGTCCAGCAAGGACGCCCTTTTTCTTGGCCGGCACCAACGTTGCAGGCCGGCTCCAGCGTTTCAGCTTTCCGCGGCGACACCGACCTTGGGGCTACGCCCTTCCACCCTCTGGGCATACTTCTTCGCCAACACCGCACACGTCATCAGCTGGATCTGATGGAACAGCATGATCGGCAGCACGATGGCGCCCAGCGGATGGCCGGCAAACAGCACCTTGGCCATCGGCACACCGCTGGCGAGACTCTTCTTGGATCCGCAGAAAACGATGGTGATTTCATCCTCGCGCTTAAAGCCCAGTGCACGCGCACCGTAGCGGGTAACGATGAGCGCAATGGCGAGCAGCACGGCGTTGACGATCAGCAGGCCGCCGAGCACGGGCAGTGGGATCTGCTTCCACAAGCCCTGCAGCACCGCCGCACTGAAGGCCGTGTAGACGACCAGCAGGATCGAGCCCTGGTCGACGAAGGACAGCAGCGAGCGGTTGCGTTCCACCCAGCGGCCGATCCAGCGCTGCGCGACCTGGCCGGCCACGAACGGCACCAGCAGTTGCAGCACGATGGCGCCGATGGCATCCCAGTTCATGCCGCCCTGCCCGTGCGATTCCAGCATCACGCCAACCAGCAGCGGCGTGATGAAGATGCCAAGCATGCTCGAGGCGGAGGCGGAACAAATCGCCGCCGGCACATTGCCGCGCGCCATCGAGGTGAAGGCGATCGATGACTGCACCGTCGAGGGCAGCGTGCACAGGAACAACACGCCCAGGTAAAGCGAAGGCGTCACCAGCGGGGACAGCACGGGACGCAGCAGCAGTCCCAGCACCGGGAACAGCACGAAAGTACTGGCCAACACCGTCAGATGCAGGCGCCAGTGCGTCATGCCGGCCACCACGGCTTCGCGCGAGAGCTTGGCGCCGTGCAGGAAGAACAGCAGTGCGATGGCCATGTCGGTGAGCACATTGAACACGCTCGCCGTGGTGCCGCGGCAGGGCAACAGGCTGGCCAGCACCACCGTGACGATCAGGGCGCAGGTGAAGCGGTCGGGCAGGAAGCGACTCAGGGACATGGCCGTGGCACGCGCAAATCGGGGACTGCGCTATTGGACTGCCAGACCATTGATTAATCAAATCGTTTTATCTGATCCACTGATACACTATTGGCATGAATATCAGCCTGCGCCAGCTTCGTGCCTTTCTTGCCGTGGCCCGCCAGCAGCATTTCCGCCGGGCGGCGGAGAGCATGCACCTGAGCCAGCCGGCGGTGAGCCGCCATATCGCGGATCTGGAAGCGGAGCTGGGCATCCGCCTGTTCGATCGCACCACCCGCGAAGTGCTGCCCACCGAGGCGGGCCGCTATCTGGAAAGCGCGATCGGGCGCGTGCTCGACGAACTGGAGGGCGTGCTCTCGCACGTGCACTCGGAAAGTGAGCGCAAGCGCGGCAAGGTGCATGTGGCCTCGGTGCCCACTTTGTCAGCGGGCTTGATGCCCCAGTGCATCGCCGACTGCGCTGCGCGCTATCCCGAACTCACCATCCAGTTGCACGACCAGGCGCAAACCATGGTGCTGGATAGCGTGCGCGGCGGCGAAGTGGATTTCGGCGTGGCGATCGATCCGCCGCTCACCGGCGAATTTGATAGCGAACGCCTGTTGCGCGATCCGTTTGTGCTGGTCTGCCGGCCCGATCATCCGCTCGCGCAGCTCGAACGCGTGCCCTGGCGCAAGTTGCAGGGGCAGCCATTGATCCTGCTCGACTATTCCTCCGGCAGCCGTCGCCTGATCGATCACGCGCTGGCGAGCCGCGGTATCGAGGCCAACATCGTGCAGCAGACTGGCCACACGTTCACTACGTTCCGCATGGTCGAAGCGGGGCTTGGCATCAGCGTGAGCCCCGCACTGGCGCCGCCGCCACCCACCCTGGTGACGCGACCGCTGACGCCGCAGGAAAGTCGCGAGGTGGTGTTGATCAAGCGCCGGCAGCGGTCGCTGTCGCCGTTGGCGATGCTGGTTTGGGAGCGGCTGCGCGAGCTGACCCGCACGATGTAACCGCGCCCTGTGGGAGCGCACCCTGTGCGCGACTGGGCGTCTCGGCTAGAACCGGACGTTCCAGTGTCATGAGGGCTTGTCGCGCACAGGGTGCGCTCCCACAGTTTTTTTGAGGGGGTCGAACGGTGATGATCGAGGCGATGCCGGAATCACGCTTCGTTGAATGCGCAGCACCTAGCCTCGCCCTCTTCTTCTGAGGCTCTCGTCATGCGCTACAAGCTTTACTACTGGAGCGGCATCCAGGGACGCGGCGAATTTGTTCGGCTCGCACTGGAGGATGCCGCCGCCGACTACGACGATGTCGCGCGCGAACAGGGCGACCAGGCCATGATGCCGTTCCTGCACGGCAAACATCCGGGCGCGTTGCCATTCGCGCCGCCCTTTTTATCCGCGGGCAAGCAGGTGATTGCGCAGGCCGCCAACATCCTTGCGTACCTGGGGCCTCGCCATGGCCTGGTGCCCGCATCAGAATCCGCGCAGCGCTATGCGATGCAACTGCAGCAGACGGTGACCGATATCGTCGCCGAGGTGCACGACACGCATCACCCGATATCCGGTGATCTGTACTACGAGCAGCAACGCAGCGAGGCGCGCAAGCGTTCCAACGCGTTCTGCGAAGCGCGCATCCCCAAATTCCTGGGCTATTTCGAGCAAGTGCTCGACCGTGGCGATGGACGCCACGCGATTGGGCGCCGCCACTCCTATGTGGATCTGTCGCTGTTCCAGCTGATGTCGGGACTGGACTATGCGTTTCCCAATGCGATGAAAGCCATCCGCCGTCGCACCACGAAACTCAGTGCATTGCAGGACCGCGTGGCCGAGCGGCCGAATATCGCGGCCTATCTGGCCTCGGATCGACGCATTGCGTTCAACGAGGACGGCATCTTCCGCCACTACCCGGAACTGGACGAGCGCTAGAACACCGCGATGATGATCGCGCCGAGCACGATCAAACCGCCGCCGATCGCCAGCGACCAGCTCAGCTGTTCGCCCAGCAACAACACGCCGAGCACGATGGCGATGGCCACGCTCAATTTGTCGATGGGCGCGACGCGGCTCACCGGACCCAACTGCAACGCGCGGTAATAGCAAAGCCATGAGAGGCCCGTGGCGATGCCCGACAGCACCAGGAAGACCCAGCTGCTGGTGGGCAACCCCGTGGGGCGCGCCCATTCGTTGCGCAGGCTGAGAATGCCGGCCGTGACCAGCAGGATCACGATGGTGCGAATGAAAGTGGCGAGGTTGGAGTTGATGCCCGCCACGCCGAGCTTGCCGAACAATGCCGTCAGCGCGGCGAAGAACGCCGAACCCAACGCAAACAGCAGCCAGCTCTCGCGCAGATTCATTCGGTCCTCGCCGCTGGCAGTCGCACGGACTTACTGGCCGCCGTTGTCCTGGTCTTCGGCGGACTTGCTCTTGCCCCACTCCATCACCTTGTACATCACCGGCTTCACCGGCTCGCCAGCCTGATTGGACCAGGCGCCCTTCTGGTCGACGATATAGGTCTGCGGAATGCCGCTCTTGGGCGTCACCACCACCATGTAGACCTGGCCGCTGCGGCTGTATTCCTGGATGGTCTGGTCGCCCTGCGTGACCACTCTCACCTGCGGCGGCGCATTGCCGTTGGCATCGCGCGGCTGGGCGTCGGAGGTGGCCGGGGAGGAAGTCTCTGGTGCGCTCAGGGTGGCTTCCGTATCCGCGGAGACATTGCCCGATGCCGATTTCTTGGTGGCGGCGGACTTGGGCGCGGGGGCTGTCTTGGGCGCCGGCGGCGGGGGCGTCGCCTTCACACCCGGGTCGTTCATGCCCGGCGGCGGCGGGGCCGGCGGAAACTGGCTGGCGGACGACTGGGCAAGCGCATGGGACGCGATGGCCACACCAAGAACGGCAAGCAAAGCGACGGGTTTCATGATGATGGCCTCCTGTGGAGAGTGGAGCATATCAGCGCCGAACCGCACGGCTCGTGAAGCGTCCCCGGAGCGTCGCGGAGGGACCGGGACGGCGTTGCGCCGCGCCTCAACCCACAGCCGTGCAGCCCGGTGCACGCGTGCGACAATTGCGGCATGGCCAAGCTCATCCTGATCGACGGTTCCTCCTACCTCTACCGCGCCTTCCATGCGCTCCCACCGCTCACCAATTCGCAGGGCGAGCCCACCGGCGCGCTGTTTGGCGTGGTGAACATGCTGCGCGCCACGCTCAAGGCCAAGCCCGATTACGTGGCCTTTGTCAGCGATGCGCCGGGGCCCACCTTCCGCAACCAGCTCTACGACCAGTACAAGGCCAATCGCCCGCCCATGCCGGACGATTTGCGCGCCCAGGTGGACCCCATGCTCGCCATCGTCGGCGCGCTCGGCTTTCCCATCCTGCGCGTGGCCGGGGTAGAAGCCGACGACGTGATCGGCACGCTCACCGAGCAGGCGCACGCGCAAGGTATCGAGGTGGAGATTTCCACCGGCGACAAGGATCTCGCGCAGCTGGTGCGCCCTGGCGTCACCCTGGTCAACACCATGACCAACACCACCACCGACAGCGCGGGCGTAATGGACAAGTTCGGCGTCGAGCCCTCGCAAATCGTGGATTTTCTTTCGCTCACCGGCGACACCGTGGACAACGTGCCGGGCGTGCCCAAGTGCGGCCCCAAGACCGCGGCGAAATGGCTGGCCGAATACGGCACGCTGGATAACCTGATTGCCAACGCCGACAAGATCGGCGGCAAGATTGGCGAGAGCCTGCGCGCCGCGCTGCCGCAGCTGCCGCTGTCGCGCGACCTGGTGACGATCAAGCTCGATGTGCCGCTGGATGAGTCGGTATCGCAGCTGACGTTCCGCGAACGGCATAGCGAGGCATTGCGCGAGTTGTACACGCGCTACGACTTCAAGGCGGCGCTTAAGGAAATGGATGCCGAAGCCGGCGCAACAACCACACCTGTGGGAGCGCACCCTGTGCGCGACGCGGGCGCAGCGGTCTTAGCCGACGCTACCGACACGGCCAGTCGCGCACAGGGTGCGCTCCCACAAGAGCCTGAGCACGCGGCGAATCTTGCGATGGCCGGCCAATACGAACTGGTCACCACGCAGGCGCAGTTCGAAAGCTGGCTGGCAAAGATCGCCACGGCGCCGCTGGTGTCGTTCGATACCGAAACCACCTCGATCGATTCGATGCAGGCCGACATCGTGGGCCTGAGCCTGTCGGTGGAACCGGGCCATGCCTGTTATGTGCCGCTGGCGCACGACTATCCCGGCGCGCCCGCGCAGCTGTCGCGCGAGCAGGTGCTCGCCACGCTCAAGCCGTTCTTCGAGGACGCGACCCGTCCCAAGATGGGACAGCACGCCAAGTACGACATCAATATCCTGTCCAACTACGGCATCCATCTGCGCGGCCTCAAGCACGATTCCATGCTGGAGTCGTATATCTGGAATGCCACGGCCACGCGCCACGACATGGATTCGCTGGCGCGCAAATACCTGGGCGTGGAAACGATCAAGTACGAGCAGGTTGCAGGCAAGGGCGCCAAGCAGATTTCGTTCTCGCAGGTGGATCTGGACACCGCCTGCCGCTACGCCGCCGAAGATGCCGACATCACGCTGCGCCTGCACCACGCGCTGTGGCCGAAGCTGGAGAGCGAGCCGTCGCTGCGCTCGGTCTACGAAAACATCGAGATACCGCTGATTCCCGTGCTCGCCTCGATGGAACAGCGCGGCGTGCTGATCGACGTCAGCGAGCTTCGCATGCAGAGCCAGCAGCTCGGCAAGCGCATGCTGGAACTGCAGCAGGAAGCGTGGAAAGGCGCGGGGCACGAGTTCAACCTTGATTCGCCCAAGCAGTTGCAGGCCGTGCTGTTCGATGAGCTCGGGCTGTCGGCGAAGGTGAAGACGCCGACTGGCCAGCCGTCCACCAACGAGGAAGCGCTGGCCGCCATCGCGGACGATCACGCGCTGCCGCGCCTGATCCTCGACTATCGCGGGCTGGCCAAGCTGCGTTCGACCTATACGGACAAGCTGGCGGAGATGGTCAATCCGCGCACCGGGCGCGTGCACACCAGTTATCACCAGGGTTCGGTGGCCACGGGGCGCGTGTCCTCGTCCGATCCCAACCTGCAGAACATTCCCATCCGCACCGAAGAGGGCCGCCGCATCCGCCAGGCCTTCGTGGCGCCACCGGGTTGGGTGGTGCTGGCTGCCGACTATTCGCAGATCGAGCTGCGCATCATGGCGCACCTGTCCGGCGATGAAGGGCTGGTCAAGGCATTCAAGGAAGGCGGCGACGTGCATCGCGCCACCGCCGCCGAAGTGTTCGGGCTGGCGCCTGAAGAAGTGAGCGCCAACCAGCGCCGCGCGGCCAAGGCGATCAACTTTGGCCTGATGTACGGCATGAGTGCGTTTGGTCTTGCACGCCAGCTCGGCGTGGATCGCGGCGAAGCCAGCGACTATATGGCGCGCTACTTCGCGCGCTATCCGGGCGTGCATGCCTTCATGGAAGCGACGCGCCAGCAGGCGCATCGCGACGGCTATGTGGAGACGCTGTTCGGCCGCCGCCTGTATCTGGAAAACCTGCAGTCGCGCAACCAGGCACTGCGCGCCGGGGCCGAACGCGCCGCGGTGAATGCGCCGATGCAGGGCACCGCGGCGGACATCATCAAGCGCGCCATGCTCGCCGTGCACGACTGGCTGCAACCCCGCGACGACGCGCACATGCTGATGCAGGTGCACGATGAACTGGTCTTCGAGGTGCGTCAGGATGTGGTCGAGGAGGTGCGTGCCGGGGTTGTCTCACGCATGTCGGCGGCCGCGGAGCTGTCCGTGCCGCTGCTGGTGGAGGCTGGGGTGGGCAAGAATTGGGATGAGGCGCACTGAGGGTGAGATGGGGGGCTCCAGCACCCTCTTCCTCCACCTGTGGGAGCGCACCCTGTGCGCGACGACCCATCGGAGAGGTGGCCCTCAGCGCCGCTGTCGCGCACAGGGTGCGCTCCCACAGTTTCGGCGCGGGGCTGCGCAGCGAAATGTTCGATTTTCGTCAAATGAACGCCTGCTAACCAAAATCGGATGCGGCAGTGCAACTTTCGCCGTCTGGCGCGTTCTTATATCTCGGATGCACGCAACGGCATCCGCGGGCTCGCCACCTCCCTGGACGAGCCCAAACGGTAAAGCGAACCTCTCCCCTGGGTTTCGCTTTCCACCCCGGCCCCGAGGATTCCCCCCTAATCCTCGGGGCTTTTTCCTGCCTGGCATCCAGCCCAGACGCATGAAAGGACAGCGAGCACACAAGCCGCTAGGATCTGCGCACTGACTCAAGAGTCACCGCTGCGTGCAGATCAAGGGAAAAGTCACCTCATTCGATATCGCCCACCTGGCCGGGGTCTCCCAGTCCACGGTGTCGCGCGCCTTGCGCGGCAGTCCGCTGGTCAACGAGGAGACGCGCCGGCGCATCCAGGCCGCGGTCGATGAGCTGAACTACAAGGTCGACAAGAACGCCTCGGGCCTGCGCGCCAAGCACACCGGCACGCTGGCCCTGCTGCTGTTCGAGGACCCGACCGCGGACGAGTCCCATATCAATCCGTTCTTTCTTTCGATGCTCGGCTCGATCACCCGCGCCAGCGCGCAGCGCGGCTACGACCTGCTGATCTCGTTCCAGCAGTTCTCGCGCGACTGGCACGCCGACTACGCGGACAGCATGAAGGCCGACGGCATCATCCTGCTCGGCTACGGCGATTACCTGGCCACGCGCGACAAGCTGCAGAAGCTGGTGGACCAGGGCACCCGCTGCGTGCG
The DNA here is from genome assembly GCF_052114725.1 of Dyella sp. 2YAF14. NCBI lineage: Bacteria > Pseudomonadati > Pseudomonadota > Gammaproteobacteria > Lysobacterales > Rhodanobacteraceae > Dyella > Dyella sp. 2YAF14. The sequence continues at coordinate 95,387 of NZ_JBFRFH010000012.1, forward strand.
CTGGGGCGCGGTGCTGCCCGATCAGCCGGATGTATCCGTGGGCTGCGACAACCTCAGCGGCGGCCGCGAGGTCACTGCGCACCTGCTCGAACAAGGCTGCCGCCGCATCGCCTTCCTGGGCGACGCCTCCAGCCACTATCCTGAATTCTTCGATCGCTATCGCGGCTATGCACGCGCCCTGAGCGACGCCGGGCTGCACGTTGAGCCCTTGCTGCAAGTCAATGCGGAAAGCACTGAGCGGTCCGGCTACGACGCGCTGGAAACGCTGCTGTCGCGGGGTGTGAGCTTCGATGCGGTGTTCGCCGCCAGCGACCTGATCGCTTTTGGCGCGATGCGTGCGCTCGCCGACCACGGTCTGCGCGTGCCGGACGATGTGGCGCTGGCGGGTTTTGACGATATCCCGATGGCGAGCTTCGTCAGTCCGCCGCTCACGACGGTATTGCAGGACACCAAGCTCGCAGGCGAGATCCTGGTCGACAATTTGCTCGCGCTGATTCGCGGCGAGCCGGCACAAAGCGGGATGTTGCCGGCGAAGTTGATCGTGCGGAAATCCAGCGTCAAACGCTGAAGAAATCCCACTGTAGGAGCGCACTTGTGCGCGACAACCCGATGGCGATGACGTCTGGTAGTCCGCGGTCGCGCACAAGTGCGCTCCTACATTTTGAGATTAATGCGCTACTACCGGGTCCAACCGCGTCGACGGTTCTGCGACCCGCAACGTGCACAGCCCCGCGATCAGCAGGCTCGCCCCGCCCATCGCCAGCGCCCAGATCGCCTGGCCATGGAAGAACAGCCTCAGCAACAGGCCCAACACACTGGCCGCCATCAGCTGCGGAATCACGATGAAGAAATTGAAGATGCCCATATAGACGCCCATCTTCGACGCCGGCAGGTTGTCCGACAGCAGCGCGTACGGCAGCGACAGGATCGAGGCCCACGCAAAACCCACGCCCACCATCGACAGCAACAGCCACTGCGGATCGCGGATCACCAGGATCGACAGCAGGCCCGCACCGCCCAGCGCGCAATTGAGCAGATGACTGATGCGCAGGCCCCAGCGACGCACCATCCACGGAATGGCGGCAGCCGCCACCGCCGCGAAGGCGTTGTACGCGGCAAACAGCACGCCCACCCAGTTGGCACCTTCGTTATAAGCGGCCGAATGGACATCGGTGGTGCCGTAATGCACTGAAGTCACCGCAGCCGTGGTGTAGATCCACAAGGCGAACAAAGCAAACCAGGAGAAAAACTGCACGACGGCAAGCCGGCGCATGGATTCGGGCATGCCGTAGAGATCGCCCATCACCTGCTTCAGCATGCCGCTGCTGCGTGTGATGGACAGCCATGAAAACAGTGCGCCGAACAGCACCAGGCCGCCCGCCAGCAGATACAGCTCTTTCTCCAGCGCGTAGTGGCGGATCGCCACCAGCAGCGCGGCGCCCGCGATGATCAGCAGCACGCCGAAGCGCCACGCTCCCGACGCGTTCGTCACGGTGGTCTCGACCTGACCATCGGTGAAAGCTTCCAGCTCACCCGGCGGATATTCGCGCGTGGTGAGCACCGTCCACAGCACCGAGCCCAGCAGCACCACGCCGCCGAGATAGAACGCGTATTTCACCGTATCGGGAATGGCGCCCTCGCCCGCCACATTGCTCACGCCGAGCTTGGCCAGCAGCCAGGGCAGCAGCGAGGCCACCACCGAGCCCACGCCGATGAAGAAGCTCTGCATCGCATAGCCCACGGGGCGTTGGCGCGGCGGCAGCTGGTCGCCTACGAAGGCGCGGAACGGCTCCATCGAAATATTGATCGAGGCATCCATGATCCACAGCAGCCCTGCCGCCACCCACAGCACCGGCGAGTTGGGCATGCACAGCAGCGCCAGCGTGGTGAGCACCGCACCGATCAGGAAATACGGACGACGACGGCCCAACTTTGTCCACGTACGATCGGACAAGTAACCGATGATCGGCTGCACCAGCAGACCCGAGAACGGCGCGGCGATCCACAGCGCCGGGATATCGCCGACGTCCGCGCCCAGGGTCTGGAAGATGCGGCTGACGTTCGCGTTCTGCAGGGCGAATCCAAACTGGATGCCCAGGAAACCGAAGCACATGTTCCAGATCTGCCAGAACGACAGCTCGGGCTTGCGCGTCATGGCTTGGCCGTGACCGGCGACGGCGACACCAGCATGGCCTCGACCTTGGTATCGTTGACCGGGCCGCTCGCCCCGCCCTGCTCGCCGGTGTAGTGCGCGTTGTGGCGCAAGTCACTCATGTTGAATCCCTGGTCCAGTCGGTAGCGGCAAATCGCACCCGCCCGCGTCAAGAAGGTGGCCGTGGCGGAGCGCTGCGTGCCCACACTATGCGGCATCACCACCGGTACGCGCTGTGGCGCTGCACCATCGCACGACACGTCCAGCAACTTCACCGCGGCGGTGACGCCGGTGTTGATCGGCCCGTGGTCGTTTACATAGTCGAATGACACGCTGAACGAGCCATCCTTCGGCGCCTTCCACTCCCACGGTCCTGGCCCTGCAAGGCGCGTTTCCTCGCCCTTGCAGGTGGCCATGCTCGGCAAGGATTCCAGACCGTCGTCTCCGACGCGCGTGAGCTGGAAGCACTGGCGCGTGTTGCCCTTGGGCAGCGTGAGGCTGCCGTCGATCGGGCCCACGCGATGGCCGTCCAGATACAACATGCCCTTGCCCTGGAAACCGACCTGCCAGCGATTGCCGTTTTCGGTAACCGCGGGCGCATCGGGCATCTCCGCAGCGAACAGCGGCGCATCGGTGCGCAGCGGCTTTGCGCCGGAATGAATCGCCTTCAGCTGCACGATGGTCTCGTCGCCCTCGCGATGCTGCGACTGGGTCACCAGCAGATCACCGTCGAGCTTGGCCGGACGCACCAGGGTGATGCGCTGGCCGGCCAGATCCAGCGTGATTTTCTGCTTGTCGCCAAACAGCGGCGCTACCCACGACGCAGGCAACTTCGGTTCAATGTGCCCGCCATCGTCGAGACCGAACACACCGCTGATCACCATGTCGAGATAACCCGCCACCGACCACAGCTGACGCGGCGAATTGACCACCGGACCACTGAGCTTGCCCTCGTCGACATGCACGGCCTGGGAGACCAGCTCGTAGTTCTCCATATTGGACGAGGCGAGCGCGGCGCCGCGCAGGATCGAATCCATCTCGTGCGCAATGCGCGTCGAGTCGTTCACCGTGCGCGCGGCGCGCAGCGCGTAGGCACTCACGAACGGCCAGATCGCGCGGTTGTGATAGACCGGCTGATCCTTGCGCTCCGGCCAGATCACCGGGCTGCCCGCCTGCCAGGCGGGATAGTTGTCCAGCGACTGCTTCGCCCTGGGGGTATCGGCCACGCCGCTGGTCACCGCCAGCGAAATGCCGAGCAGGTCGTAACTGTCGACCGGCATGGCTTCGGGACCGAGGTAGCTCATGTACATGCCGCGGTCGGTGCGCCAGAAGTGCGCGTTGATCGCCTGCTTCAGTGCAGCCGCCTGCACGCGAAAGTCCTTGGCCGAAGCATCGTGCTGCTGATCCGCCAGCTGCGCCGCGAGTTGCAGGGCCTGGTAGTGCAACACGTTGGTGGACAGCGCGAACGATTCGCCGATATAGCGCACGTCTTTCTCGGTCCACGCGGGATAGGTCTGTTCGCGCCAGTCGAGGAAGGAGGTTTCGCCGCGATAAAGGCCCAGCTTGCTGTCGAAGACGTAGAGACGATCCTGCGCCAGCGTGTCCTTCAGCGCACGCCAGGTGTCCTCGGCGAACGCCTTTTGGCCCAGCAGATGCCTGGCACCGAGGAACCACACCACGCGATCGGTGCTGATCGGCCAGCTGCCGCCCGAACCGGTGTCCTGCATCACGTAGAGGCCTTGCGTGGCCGCGGGCTCGCGCACATCGGAGAGCTTGAAGCGCAGCGACTCGCGCGCTCGATCCGCATCGATGCGCCACAGTGCGAGGTCAATCGAGTACGAGACGTCGCGCGTCCACACATACGGCCACTTCTCGCCCGTGGCGTAGCAACGGCAGGGAATTTCCTTGCCGTGGTCGTAGGCACCGTCCTTGATGGCAGATACCGCATCGTGGCTGAGATCGTCCTGCGCCATCGCGAACAGGCCATCGAACAGCGGGCTCGCCGTATGCACGGACAACTTCTGAGCGGCAATGCTGCGGTCGCCGTTTGGAGCATGGAGCACGAAGCTGCCGTTGGCCTCGCTGCTCATGCTGGCGGTTTTGCCCTTCCAGCTCACATCGCCGTGGGGCGTGATGGCCTGGGCATGGACAACGCCGGCAAGCAGCGATGCTGCGCAAGCCAGCGCGAGACGCGCACGACGCATGGGCGCGCCACTCACGGCTGCACCGCCGACGTGTTCAGCTGGATGTTCTTTGCCTTGCCCGCTTCCACTTTCACGTACGTCACCTCGCCAAAACGATCACGGCCATGCGCCCAGCCTTCGCTGGTGGATGCGCGCAAGGCATCGAGACTGCCGAGTACCGGCAGCGGCTTGCCATCACTGCTCACGGCGCCGGCCGGAGCGCCGTGGATGGCCAGCACGTAATCCTGCAACGCCGGCTTGAATTTGCCGCTGACCGCCGCTGCATGGAAGTTCACCACGTTACCCTCGCGACGCACCGACAGCGCCTGCAGGAAGTAAGCCCCCTGCTCGTAGCCGTAGGTGTCGCCGTCGTCTTCGTAGACGCTGAAAGCCGTTTCGCTGTCGGACGGGAACACCTGCACATCCAGCGATGTCACTGGCTGCTGGCCGACATGGTCCATCACCGGCTGCTGCGGGATGATGGCGCCTTCGCGCACGAACAGCGGCACATCGCTCCAGTTCGTGGCATCGACGCTCAGCGTGATCTCGCGATCGCCCTCGTACGCCTTGCCATCGAACCAGTTGATCCAGCGTCCGTGCGGCAGCTGCAGATGCTTGACCGTCTGGCCCTGCTCCACCACCGGCGAGACCAGCAGGTAATCGCCGAACATCCATGCGTCGATGCGATCGCGCTGGGCGGGATCGTTCGGATAGACGAACTGCAGCGGACGCACCAGACCCACGCCGTTGGCGTGCGACTGGTACTCATAGCTGTAGATATAGGGAATCAGCGAGTAGCGCAGGCGGATCGCCTCGGCCGCGGCCTTTTCGGCGATCGGCCCGTAGACCCACGGCTGGCGTTTCTGGCCGAAGTCGGCGTGCACGCGGAACACCGGCGTGAACGCGCCGAACTGGATCCAGCGGGCATAGTTCTCGGGCACCGGCATCGGCGCCTTGAAGCCGCCGCCGTCCATGCCCCAGTGCATCGCGCCGACATCGAACGCAGCGAGCATGCGCTGGCGTTGCGCGGCCATGCTGGCGAAACCGCTCTGGATATCGCCGGACCACACGCCATAGGCGTAGCGCTGGGCGCCCAGATAGTAGTTGCGGTTGATGGACCACACGCGTTTATTGCTGATGCCGCGCTGACCGTCGTACAGGGCGCGCTGCATGTTGAGAAATTGCGTATCGACGCCGCTGTCGTCGGCTTCGTCGTTCCACCAGCCCACGATGCCGGTCTCGAAGGAATGCTTGAGCGCATCGTTGAAGAACCACGTGCGCACTTCGGGCTTGTCGAAATCCACGTCGCGCACGGGCTTGTGCGAGAAGTAGTCGGGGGCCAGTTTCGACTGCGCCAGCCAGTAGCCGCGTTCGGTGGCTTCGCGCCCTTCCACCGTGTCCACATGCACGCGCGGCTTCATGATGCCGGTCATGTGCATGCCGCGCTCGTCCATCTGCTGCTTGAGCTTGCCGTCGGGGCCATCCGGGAATTTGTCGGTGTTCCAGCGGAATTCGCCCATGTCCTCGCCCCATGCCTTCCAGTCGAAGTCGAAGGTGAAGTTGTCGATGGGGATGTGCTTGGCCCGGTAGGTGTCCACCAGGGTCAGCGCTTCCTTCTGGTCGATGCCCCACTGGCTGTTGGTAAAACCCATCGCCCACTTGGGAAACATCGGCGCCGCGCCGCTGATCTGGCGCACCTGGGCGAACAGCGCATCGGGCGCGCCCACCAGCAGATAGATGGTGTGCACCGCCGTGTGCGGGGCCTGGATGCCGATGCGGGTGGCCGACAGATCGAACTGCGCCGGCTCCGCGTCGGCGAGCACGCCGTAGCCGGCCGTGCTCCACACGAACGGCGCACCGGTATGGCCCTGCCTCCCTGCAGTCGCGATCTGCTTGCTGTTGCGCAGGAGATTGCCGGTTTGCGCATCGAAGGCATTGAGGCCGCCGATGCCGTACTGCGGATCGCCCTTGGTATGCGCCAGCGACCAGCGGCCGTCCATCGCGTGCGAGAGATCGGCGCTGAGCAGCAAGCGCCCCTTGGGGTCTTCCACCTGAAGTTGCGAGCGGCGCGAATTCCAGCGCATGGTCAGTTGCGCTGAACGCAGGATCTGCTCGTCGCCCTGCGTCTCGCGCATCACCTCGACCGGATCGAAACTGGCCTGCTGATCGATCACCGGGGTGGCCGGCTCGCGCGTGCCGTCCACGCGCAACTGCACGATGCCCGGCGCCAGCAGGCGCAGTTCCAGCTTGCCCTGGGGCAGGCTCAGTTCCATCCGGTCGGCGCTGGCGTCGTTACGCACGGCCATGGCCGCCGGCGTGACGGCCATGGCGCCCAGCAGCGCCAATGCAAGCAGGCGCGGCCGCATCAGCGCACCACGACGGTGCTGTAGGCGGGGAGCTGGAGATGGCCATGGTCCAGTGCGGCGTGGGCTTGGGTGGTCAGTTGCACGGCGGCGTCCTTGGGCAGGAGATCCCCCTTAGGTTTCCACACTGCGCTCTTGCCGGAAAGGTTATGCACCACCAGCAGCTTCTGCTTGCCGTCGTTGCGCCAGTAGGCGACCACGTTGGGCAGGCCGGTGGCGACCACGGTCAGGTCGCCGTCGCGCAGTGCGCCGTTCTGGGCGCGCCAGCCAATCAGCGTGCGATAGGTGTTGTACAGCGAGCTGGCATCGTCCTGCTCGGCCTGCACGGACACGGCCTGCCCCTGGTTCACACTCGAAGGCTTCCAGCGAGACTCGCCCGGGCCTGCTTCACGCGTCCAGCGCATCGGCTCGCGCAAGTTCTCGTCGGGCTTCTTGCCTTCCATGCCCAGCTCTTCGCCGTAATAGATATACGGCCGGCCCGGCAGGGTCAGCAGCAACGCGGCGGCCATGCGCATATGCTCGACGTTGCCGTTGAGGCGGCTCATCACGCGTTCCTGGTCGTGGTTGGACAGGAAGGTGGAGTCGATATGCGGGGTGTCACCAGCGACTTTATAAGCGTCGTAGGTGGCCTTGAGCAGATTGCCCAGCTGGCCCGCACGCTCGCTCTTGGCGCTGACGATCAGCTGCTCGGCCAGCGGGAAGTCGAAAATCGAACCCAGCGGCTTGAGGTAGGGCGCGAGTTCTTTCGGCGAGGTGGCGCTGACTTCGCCCACCAGGGTCACGTTCGGGTGCGTCTTGGCCAGCGCATCGTGGTACTCGGTCCACCATGCCACGTTCTTGTCCAGCGCCTTGGCGCTGTGCACGTCCGACTTGAAGTCGACGTAGATGTGTTTGGCGGCATCGAGGCGGAAACCGTCCACGCCCTTGCCCAGCCAGTACTGGCCCACCTTGATCATCTCCGCGCGCACGGCCGGATTGTCGTAGTTGAGGTCCGGCATATGGCCGCCGAAAACACCGATGTACCAGCCATCGTTGCCGGCGTGCCAGATCGGCGTATCGGTGGCGCTGATGGCCTTGAGATCCGGCTGTTTGGACGTCCAGCTATACCAGTCGCGATGCGCGCCATCGGCCTTCTGCGCGTCGACAAACCACGGATGTTCCTTGGCCGTGTGGTTGATCACCATGTCCATGGTCACGGCGATGCCGCGCTTGTGCGCTTCGGCGACGAGATGCTCCATGTCAGCCGTCGTGCCGTACTGCGGATTGATGCCGTAGTAATCGGTGATGTCGTAGCCGTGATAGCTGGGCGAGCTGTTGATCGGCATCAGCCAGATACCGCTGATGCCCAGCGATTTGAGGTAATCGAGCTTGGCCGTGACGCCGTTGAGATCGCCGATGCCGTCGCCGTTGGTGTCGTACCAGGCGCGCACGAAGATCTCGTAGTAGACGCCGGACGATGGCTGGATATTGGAAGCAGGCGGCGGTGTTGCGTCGGCTGCGCGTGCGCCCATCGGCGCGGCGCCGAGCGCAAGAGAGAGGGCGAGCGCAAGAGAACTGAACAGGCGATTCCGGGACATGCTGAGCTCCATTCGAAGGCGACTGGCCATCGACGGAACGGTACACCGGAACGCAGACATCGCATCGGACCGGAAACCGCTACGCCGGGCCTCGCGGTGTGTGGATGCCGTGCAGAACACACAGCACCGGAAAGCATCGCGCCGGCACTCCTTAAGGAGGCCGGCGCGATCGTGGCTTACAGCTTGAAGTTGACGCCGAGGTAGCTGGTACGACCGAAGTACTGGATCGTGCCGGTCTGTGACGGGTCGGAACCGAAGTAGGTACGGGTCGGCTGATTGCTGAGGTTCAGCATCTGGTAGACCACGCTCCACTGGTCGGTGATGTTGTACGAGGCCTGGAAGTCGTACACCGTTTCAGCGGCGAAGGTGACCATCTGGTTGGTCACCGACATCTGCGTGTCGGAGGCGAACTTCGAGCGGTAGTTGCCGGACAGTCGGGCCGAGAACGGACCGTAGTCATAGAACACCGCCGCACTCGCCACGCGCTTGGACAGACCCGGCAGACCGATATACGAGGTCGGACCGCCCAGCGTGGTCGGGTTGCTCACCGTGCTGTGGGTCAGCGCGAGGTTGGCCTGCACACCCAGACCTTCCCAGATGCCCGGGAAGATGTGGTTCTTGGCGAACGACATTTCCAGGCCGGTGACTTCGCCACCCTTGGCGTTGAATGCCGTCTGGTACTCGCCATTGAGGTACGGCTTGCCCGTGGTCGGATCGGTCGGCACCGGGATGCCTGCCGAGGCGAAGTCGAAGTTGTTGTACGTGACTGCCTGGACGAACGACTTGATGTCCTTGTAGAACACGCCGGCACTGACCAGACCGCTGGAGTCCTGGAAGTAGTGCTCGTACGTCAGGTCATACTGCGTCGCGCGCAGCGGATCGAGCAGCGGGCTGGTGCCGCCCCAGACGTTGTAATAGTTCTGGTTGCCTGCGGTCGACACCCACGAACCCGAACCGGCCAGCATCTGGTTGATCGGCGGACGCGCGAGCACCTTGGCGGCGGCGAAGCGCATCTGATCTTCGTCGGTGAAGTGGTAGATCAGGTTGAGCGACGGCAGCCAGTCGGAATAGGTCTTGCCGACGGTGAGCGGCGCGTAGTCGAGGCTGGTGTTGCCGTTGCCGTCGGTGATCGGAATACCGGCGCCATTGCCCACCTGCTGCAGGCCATTGCTGTACTGCGACTGGTGCGAGTAACGGAAGCCGACGTTACCGGTCAGCTCGTGGCCGAACACGTCCTGCGCATCGATGTCCGCCATGAAGTAGACATCGCGGGTCTTCTCGTCGACCGAGCCGCTCTGGATCTCCGACCAGCTCTGGTCGGTGATGTTCTTCACCGGATTGGCCGTGATGCCATGGGCGGCAAGAATCGCCGGGCCGTTGAGCTGCATGAAGCACGGGTAGCCCGAGAACTTGCCGCTCCAGCAGGTGACCTTGGCGGCGCTGGCCGGAATGGTGAGCGGCAGGGTGCCGCTGCCACCCCACTCATTGCCATACACGTAGACCTCGCGGTCCGCGTTGTAGGTGTGATTGTTGACGTACACACCTGCTTCCAGCGCGGAGAACCAGCCGCTGTTGGGCAGGTCGTACTTCACGTCGGTGCGGAACGCCTTCATCTTGTCGTGATAGATGTAGGGGTACACGCCGTAACGCGACAGCGCCAGGTCGTTGAGGTTGGTGTACGCGCCCGGATTGGCGAACGACACCGTGCCGAGGCTGCGACCAGCCAGCTGGTAGGTGGTGGACTGTCCCATCAGCTGCGGGTTGGCGGTGCCAAGACCCGTGTACGGATCAGCCGTGGTGTCCACGTTGATCTCGTTGCTGGTGGCGCGCGATAGCGACAGGTCGGTGTTGACGTGCCAGCGGTCGTGGTTCCACTTCATGTTCAGGCCACCGGAGAACACGCTGGTGTCGGTGGAGTAGTTGTCGGCCGTGGTCTCGTTGGAGAAGTTGCCGCCGCCGGTGCTGGTGATCGTGCCGCCAGTCATCGTGCCGTAGGGGCCAAGCACGGCATTGGAGATCAGCGCCTGGTTGCCGTACATGTTCTGCGAACGGAAACCGTAGCCGAACGAGGTGTTCTTGTACTTGGAGTAGAACGCATCAGCGCCGAACTGCAGTTCGTCGGTGGCCTTCCACACGATGGTGGCGACTTCGCCGGTGCGGCGCTCGGTGCCGCCGTTCTGCTGCAGCTGAAGACCCTGGGTCAGATACGCCTGCTGACCGCTGGGCAGCGTGACCTTGTTGCCATCAGAGGCTTCGCCCACGAACTGCTCGGCCACGTGCGGCTGGTACATCTGCGCCACGCCCAGGCCCACGCCCAGGGTGTCATTGAGGAACTTGCCCTGCCATGCCGCGCTCACGCGATAGCCGGTGGAATTGGCGCCTGCCACATCGCCCGCCTGGCTGTTGTAGCTGCCGCGCGCGTCGATGTTGAGGTTCTGCTCCTTCGGCGCATTGAGCGGGTTGGCCGTCTCCATGCCGATGGTGCCGCCGACGCCGCCGGTGATCAGCGAAGCCTGCGAGGACTTGTACACCGTGGCCATGTTGATCAGCTCGGACGGGTACTGGTCGAACTGGATGTAGTTGCTGCCGCTGGTGGACGGCTGCTCGCGACCATTGAGCGTGGTCTGGATGAAGTTGCCCGAGAGGCCGCGGATATTGATCTGCGAAGCCTGGCCAGCGATGCGCTCAGCGGACACGCCCGGCAGGCGGGTCAGTGCATCGGCAATGGACTGGTCAGGCAGACCGCCGATGTCGGCCGGGGTGATGACGTTCTGGATCGTATCGGCATAACGCTGATAGTCGATCGCCTTTTCCATGCCCTGGTTGTAACCCGTCACCGTGATGGTGGACAGGCTCTTGGCCAGCTGCTCGTCCTGGGTCGGCTTGCCCTGATCGTCCTTCTTGGTGGACGGATTGGTCTGCGGGCCTGCGTCTTGCGCACTGTTGGCGGCGGCAGTGCCGGTCGCGTTTGCGCCCGCATCCGCCGGCGCTGCATGAATATTCGCCGTCAAACAAAGACCGGACGCCAGCGCCAGGGCCAGCACATTACGTTTCAGTTCCACCGTCTTCCCCTCCCACGGGTTTGCACTTCATCTTTGGTTTTGTAGTTGCCGCAGCGATCCCCACAGACCGCCGCGGGCTACGCGCCAGTGCAAGCCGAGAAATCTTCGGAGGGCCCCGTCGCGTGGCGGCCATGGTAGGGCTGCAAAAAACCCCGAACAGGCCTATGCATACGTATTCATGACCCGGTTTTTTTGTGCACCTTTGACAAAATTCTAAGGGGTGCGAGTCTCACGGCCGTTGTCTGCGTACGGTTGGCCGCCACTGCGCATTGCGCTCGGAAAACGGATGACGGCGCGGCTTGCGGAGCTTCAGCGCACCTCGCCGAGCGCAAGTTTCGCCGCTCCGCGACGAAACCTTTTGCTACCTGCTGCATCGCAATATCCCGATTTTCTGAATACGTATGCAGTCGAAGCGTCCGCTTTGCACTCTGCCTTTAAGCTGCCCCCCGCGCTTCGCAATCGGAGCGATTAGATCTGCGCGCGACGCAGGCATTGGGCGGGAACGGGACAAGCGAATGAGTGAAGCACCCTGGTGGCGAGGAGCCGTCACCTATCAGATCTATCCACGCAGCTTCATGGACACCAACGGCGATGGCGTCGGTGACCTGCCGGGCATCGTCGACAAGCTCGACTATGTCGCGAGCCTTGGCGTGGATGCGATCTGGATCTCGCCGTTCTTCCGCTCGCCCATGGCCGACTTCGGCTACGACATCGCGGACTATCGCGAAGTCGATCCGCTGTTCGGCAGCAATGCGGATTTCGACCGCCTGCTGGCCAAGGCGCACAAGCTCGGCCTGAAGGTGATGATCGACCAGGTGCTCAGCCACACCTCGATGGAGCACGCCTGGTTCAAGGAAAGCCGCGAGAACCGCGACAACCCCAAGGCCGACTGGTACGTGTGGGCTGATGCGAAAGCCGACGGCACGCCGCCCAACAACTGGCTCTCGCTGTTCGGCGGTTGCGCCTGGCAATGGGAACCGCGCCGCGGGCAGTACTACTTGCACAACTTCCTGACCTCGCAGCCCGATCTCAACTACCACAACCCCGACGTGCGCCGCGCCGTGCTCGACGAGGTGAAGTACTGGCTGGACAAAGGCGTCAACGGTCTGCGACTGGATGCGATCAACTTCTGCTTCCACGACCGCGAGCTGCGTGACAATCCGCCCAAGCCCGAGGAAAAGCGCGTCGGCCGCGGCTTCAGCCCGGACAATCCGTACGCGTTCCAATACCACTACTACAACAACACGCAGCCGGAGAACATCGCGTTCCTGGAAGAACTGCGTGCCTTGATGGACCAGTACGAAGATGTCGCCGCGATCGGCGAAATCTCCTCCGAAGACTCGCTCGCCACCACCGCCGAATACACCAGCGGCAATCGCCTGCACATGGGTTACAGCTTCGAGCTGCTCACCGATGATTTCAGCGCGGGCTATATCCGCGGCACGGTGCGCAACCTCGAGGCGCAGATGCTCGAAGGCTGGCCGTGCTGGGCCATCTCCAATCACGACGTGTCGCGCGTGCTCAGTCGCTGGGGCAATGGCCATGCCTCGCCGAAGCTGGCCAACCTGCTGAGCGCCATGGTGTGCTCGCTGCGCGGATCGGTGTGCGTGTATCAGGGCGAAGAACTGGGCCTCACCGAGGCGGACGTGCCGTTTGAGTCGCTGCAGGATCCTTACGGCATCACCTTCTGGCCGACCTTCAAGGGTCGCGATGGATGCCGCACGCCGATGCCGTGGAACGGCGGCATCAACGCCGGCTTCAGCGTGGGCGATCCGTGGTTGCCGGTGCCCGCCGAGCATCGCGCGCTGGCCGTGACGCTGCAGGACGCGACGCCCGATTCCACCCTCAACGGCTTCCGTCAGTTCATGGCATGGCGCAAGACCCAGCCGGCGCTGCGCTGGGGCAGCATCCAGTTCATCGATACGCCCGAACCCGTGCTCGCCTTCACCCGCAAGCACGGCGATGAGACGCTGCTGGTCGCGTTCAACCTGTCCAAGACGGCGGCAGCGCTGCCGCTGGCCGGCCTGGGCAAGCTCACTGCCATCGATGGTCATGGACTGAGCCAGGGCACGGCGACGGCCGATGGCCTGAGCCTGCCTGGCCACGGCGCGCTGTTCGCCCGCGTGGACTGACCTCGCTTTCCCCTCTCGACGGCGGCAGCCATGCTTCACGCCGCCGTCGACTTTTCCCTTTCCCTCTGCTCCTATGGTGGCGCGTCGACGACTTGGCGCGGTTTCACAGCGGCGTGACGCGCTCTGGCGATTCTTCGTCCGTCCACCTTTTCAAGGAGCTTTCCATGCGTGCAGTGCTGATCATCCTCGGCGTCATTTTGCTGGCCGGCGGCATCTGGGTCCTGTTGGGCCATGGCAGCTATCAGACCACCGACACCCTCGTGCAGATCGGCTCGGCTAAAGTCAGCGCCACGCATGACAAGGCGTTGCCGCAGTGGGTGGGTATTGCGGGGATCGTGGTGGGCGCGTTGTTGGCGCTCGGTGGGTTCTTCAAGAAGGGCTGATGCCTCCTTAGCTCGTCATTCCGGCGTAGGCCGGAATCCAGTTGCCGTGCATTCGGTTCTCGCGATGCGTCGAAGATCTCTTACGTTCGCGCGAAGACCGCTGCCCGTCGCTACTGGATTCCGGCCTGCGCCGGAATGACGAGCGTGTAAGCTTTTCGCGCCGCAACCTCTCGGAACGCCCATGGAACGCCGCCAATTCCTGCGCCAAGCCAGCGCCACGCTCGCCGTGGCCTCGACCGCGGGACTGGCCGCCTGCACCGCGCCAGCAGTGAAATCGCGCTCGGCCTCTACCGCCTGCTCCCCATCGCTGGCCCCCATCCGCGCCAGCACCGACCGCATCACCGGCGTCTATGTGTGCACGCGCCCGTTCCGTGCGGCAGGTCCGCGCATCGAACTGGAAAAAATCGGCAAGAAAACGTTGGTGCACAACTATGGCCATGGCGGCAGCGGCTGGTCGCTGTCGTGGGGCTCGGGCACGCTGGCGCTGCAGATGGTGCAGGCGAGCGGCGCACGCGAATTGGGCGTAGTCGGCTGCGGTGCGATTGGACTCACGACCGCCCTGCTCGCCCAGCGCGCCGGGCTGGCCACGCGCATCTATGCCAAGGCCTTGCCGCCGGAGGTGTTCTCCATGCGGGCATCGGGCCTGTGGACACCCGACTCGCGCATCTGCGACGCCGCACACGCCCCCGCCCTGGCGGACCGCTGGGAAATGATGACGCGCATTTCCTACGCGCGTTACCAGAGCCTGCTCGGCCTGCCGGGCCAGCCGATCGAATGGATCGACGGGTATTCGCTGGCCGACGCGCCGTTCGGCAAATTCCACGGTGAGGTGGCGGACGAACCCGAGTACGGCGAATTTGCCGACCGCGTGCGCGATCTCACGCCACGCCCGGTGGAATTATCACTAGGCCAGCATCCGTTCCCCGAACCCTATGTGCGTCGCTACACCACGCTGATGTTCAATATCAGCAGCTATGCGAACTATCTGATGAGCGAATATCTTGCGGCCGGCGGCAAGATCGAGATCCGCGAATTCGAACACGCCGAGCAGCTTCAACAGTTGCCCGAGCACACCCTGGTCAATGCCACGGGCTACGGTGCGCGCGCACTGTTCAACGACGATACGGTGATCCCCGTGCGCGGGCAGACGGCAAGGCTGATTCCGCAGCCCGAAGTCACGTACGGATTGCGTACGCAAAATCTCAGCGTGGTGCCACGCAGCGACGGCATCATGGTCCAGGTGATCGGCGACGGCGGCAACTACAACAACCCGGACATCACGCCGCAGCGCGAGGTTTCCGAAGCGGCGGTGCGCGAACTGGCCGATGTCGTTGCCCAGATGAAACGCGACTGAGCGCACGCTTCCAGCTGAAAACCACCTGACGCGCGTTGACGCCACGGCGACGCCACGCCACAAGGGGCGGTGCATACTTGCCCATCGTCCCCGCCGCATCTGCTTCAAGGAGTCCCGCATGCTCGCCATCGCGTCCACCGTGATGAGCCGTCTCCGTTCGCGGACATGCGCTGCGACGCTGACCCTGATGCTGCTGCCGGCCAGCCTGTGGGCGCAGGCGCCGATCCAGATCACGCCACTGCCGGAGGCCAAGCACGCCACCGTCACCCAGCTGGGCGCATCCGAACTCGACGCCCGCAGCCTGCAGCCCTGGCTCGATGGCGAAATGAACGCCCTGATGCAGAAGGGCGAGGTGACCGGCGCCGTGGCGGTGGTGGTGAAGGACGGCGAAATCCTCTATGCCAAGGGTTATGGCGAGGCGGACGCCGAGGCGAAGAAGCCGGTTGATCCGGCCAGCACGATGTTCCGCGTTGCCTCGATCTCGCAGTTGTTCACGTGGACGGCGGTGATGCAGCTGGTCGAGAAGCACAAGCTCGATCTCGATGCCGACATCAATCGCTATCTCGATTTCGGCATCCCCGCGCGCGATGGCAAGCCGATCACACTGCGCGACCTGATGACGCATACAGCGGGCTTCGAGGATGTGCTGAAGGATCGCTATGCCGCGGATCCCGCATCCCAGATGCCTTATGACGCCTGGTTGAAGCAGTGGGTGCCGTCGCGCATCTATCCCGCAGGCGAAATTCCCGCGTATTCCAGCTACGGCGCCACGCTCGCCGGATACATCGTGCAGCGCGTGTCCGGACAGCCGTTCAACGACTATATGGAGCGGCATATCCTGGCGCCGCTGGAGATGAAGCACGCCAGCTTCCGACAACCGCTGCCGGCCCCGCTGCAGGCGGACATGGCGCTCAATTACGGCAAGCGGGATACGCCGCCGCATCCGTTCGACTTGCGCACGGCGGTACCGGCAGCGGCCTTGTCTGCAAGCGGCGAGGACATGGCGCGCTTCATGATCGCGCACCTGCAGTACGGCCGTTCCGGCAACGCGCAACTGCTCGAACAGGCCACCGTGCAAACGATGCAGAGCTACCAGCGCGCGGCGATTCCCGGTCTTCCTGGTATGGCCCTGGGCTTTGCGCATCTGGATCATGGCGACCAGATCATCCTCGGCTATGGCGGCTCCCATGCCGGCTTCAACGGCCTGCTCGCGTTGTTTCCCGATCATCACACCGGCATTTTCCTCGCCACCGATGGCGGCCAGGGCCACCCTCTGCTGCGCGAGTTGGTGAACCGCTTCTCCGATCGCTATTTTCCGCCGTTGCCGCAATTGAAGCCGGCCACGCTGGCCACCGACAAACAACATGCGGCGCAACTGGCAGGTCGCTATACCTCCAGCATCACCTCGACCGACAACCTGCTCGCGCTGCGCAACCTGTTTCGCCAGACCATCATCAGCATCGCGCCGGACGGCACGCTGCTTACGCCGATGTTCGGCGCAGCGCATTGGCGTGAAGTGAAGCCGTATCTGTGGCTGGATGATGCCAGCGGCCGGCACCTCGGCGCGCTGGTGCGCAACGGCAAGGTGAGCATGCTGTCGGTGGATACGGTGTCGCCGATCGAGGTGTATCTGCCGGCCAGCGGCTGGCCGGCCTCGCGTGTCCTTGGCATGGTCATCGCGATGCTCGGCGCGTTCGCCCTGATCGCCTTGTCGTGGCCCGTCGTGGCGCTGCTTCGTCGGCGCGAGATATCGACGCTCACGGACCAGGACCTGCGTTGGTATCGCCTCAGCCGGCTCACCGCCATTCTCTACCTGCTGTTTGCGGGTGGCTGGTGCCTGCTGCTGCCGCGGCTGGGCGTGGCCCAGCTGGACACGCGGCTGCGACTGCTCCACATGGTCGGCATCCTGGCGGTGCTGGGTACGCTGGGAGTCGCCATGGAATGCTGGCGCGCCTGGCGCCGTGGCGGCAGCTGGTGGCGCCGGATCAGCGCCACAATCCTGCTGTTGACGTGTCTCGCCGCCATCGCGTTCATCGCCTGCTGGCACCTGCTGAGCCCGGGTCTCAACTACTGAGGCCCGACTCGGGCACCCTGGCGGGAACGGCCTTGCCTCCCCCGGTACAATAGGCAGGATGGATGTCTCCCACCTGATCGACAAGCTCAACGACGCGCAGCGCGAAGCCGTATGCGCGCCTCCTGGCCACTATCTCGTGCTTGCGGGCGCCGGCTCCGGCAAGACGCGCGTGCTCACGCACCGCATCGGCTGGCTCACCCAGGTGGTGGGCGTGTCGCCGTGGTCGGTGCTCGCCGTCACCTTTACCAACAAGGCCGCCGGCGAAATGCGCGCCCGCCTGGACCAGCTGATCCCGGGCGGTACCCAGGGCCTGACCGTGGGCACCTTCCACGGCATCGCGCATCGCCTGTTGCGCCGTCACTGGCGCGAGGCGGGCCTGCCGGAAGGTTTCCAGATCCTCGACGCGGATGACCAGCAGCGCATCATCAAGCGCGTGATCGCCGGGCTTGGCCTCGACGAGGCACGCTTTCCGCCGCGCCAGGCGACGTGGCAGATCAACCAATGGAAGGACGAAGGCAAGCGCGCGGACACCATCGAGCATCGCGACCACCCGATGACGCGCACCCTGGTGCAGATCTACCAGGCCTATGAAGAATCCTGCCGCCGAGCCGGCCTGGTGGACTTCGCCGAGCTGCTGCTGCGCGCGCACGAACTGTGGTTGCACAACCCGTCCATCCTCGATCACTACCGCGATCGCTGGCGCCACCTGCTGATCGACGAATTTCAGGACACCAACACGCTGCAGTACGCGTGGATCCGCGTGCTCGCCGGCCACACCGGCCAGGTGTTCGTGGTGGGCGACGACGACCAGGCCATCTATGGCTGGCGCGGCGCGAAAGTGGAAAACGTGCAGCAGTTCCTGCGCGATTTCCCCGGCGCCAAGACCATCAAGCTCGAACAGAACTACCGCTCCACCTCGACCATTCTCAAAGCCGCCAACAGCGTGATCGCCCGCAACGGCGGCCGCCTCGGCAAGCAGCTGTGGACGGATGGCGGCGAAGGCGAGCGTATCGCGCTGTACGCGGCCTACAACGAACAGGACGAGGCACGCTTCGTCATCGAGCGCATCCGCGAGTACGTCGCCGAGCATGGCCAGGCGCGCGATTGCGCGATTCTCTATCGCTCCAATGCGCAGTCGCGCAACTTCGAAGAACAGCTGATGCAGCGGGATATCCGCTTCCGCGTCTATGGTGGTCAGCGCTTCTTCGATCGCGCGGAAATCAAGGACGCGCTGGCCTATCTACGCCTCTCCTCCAACCGGCAGGACGACGCCGCGTTCGAGCGCGCGGTGAACACACCGCCGCGCGGCATTGGTGATCGCACGCTGGATGTGTTGCGCCGTCGTGCCCGCACCGAACGCAGCTCCATGTGGGAGGCCGCGCTCAGCGAACTCAGCGGCGGCAGCGAGCTGGCCGGCCGCGCAAAGAACGCGGTGAAGGCCTTCCTCACCATGATCGAGGACATGGCGCGTGCCTTCGCGGGCGCAGGCGTTGGCGACGCGCTCGCCCTGGCCGAACAGATCGACCACGCCATCACCCACACCGGCCTGCGCGACTTCTACGAAAAGGACAGCCGCGGCAACGCCGAATCGCGCGTGGAAAACCTGGACGAACTGGTCAACGTCGCCAGCCGTTTCGAGCTGACGCCCGATGACGAGGAAGCAGGCCTGAGCGAATTGTCGGCCTTCCTTTCGCACGCCGCGCTGGAAGCCGGCGAAGGCCAGGGCGAAGCCTGGGATGACTGCGTGCAGCTGATGACGCTGCATTCGGCCAAGGGCCTGGAATTCCCGGTGGTGTTCCTGGTCGGCATGGAAGAAGGCCTGTTCCCCAGCCAGCGCTCGGTGGAAGACGAAGGCCGCCTGGAAGAAGAACGCCGCCTCGCCTACGTGGGCATCACGCGTGCACGCGAACGCCTGTTCATCACCTATGCCGAATCGCGCCGCATGCATGGCGTGGAAATGCTCGCGCGCCCATCACGCTTCCTGGCGGAAATTCCGCCCGAACTGATCGACGAGGTCCGCCCGCGCGTGCAGGTGAGCCGCCCGCTTTACGGGGCACGTCCGAACAGCGGATCGAAGTCGCTGGAAGAGAGCATGCCGCTGACGCTTGGCCAGCGCGTGAGCCACCCCAGTTTCGGCGAAGGCATCGTGGTGACGGCCGAGGGCAGCGGCGCGCATATGCGTATCCAGGTCAACTTCGCCAACAGCGGCAGCAAGTGGCTGGTCTATGCCTATGCCAATCTGACACCTCTGTAGCCACGCCCATGAGCGACCAGCCCTCCCTGCGCGACAACCTGCGACGCCTCGTCGACGTCCAGCAGGGCTTGGCTTATGTATACCGCCACCAGCCATGGACGCATCGCCTGGTGCAGGGCTTGTGGTTCGCCTTGCAGGCGCTGCTGGCGGCAAGCAGCGCCTATGGGCTGGGCCTGCTGCTGCATACCCAGCAGGCCTTCTGGGCAGCCATCACGGCCATCGCGGTGACGCAGCAGACCTATCTGGATACGCGCTCGTCCTCGCGCGACCAACTGATCGGCGCGCTGGTGGGCGGCGTCGTAGGTTTCAGCGCCACGTTGTTGCTGGGCGAGCAATACAGCGCCTACGCCGTGGCCATCGTGGTCTCCATCACCGCCTGCTGGCTGCTGGGCGTTGGCAGCGCGGGAAGGCTCAGCGGCACAACCACCACCATCATCATGCTGGTGCCGCATACCGGATCGTTCTGGTTGATCGCCCTCACGCGCGTGGGCGAAGTGGCGCTGGGCATCGTCTGCTCGCTGGCCGTGGTGATGCTGGCCGAGCGCGTACAGCGCTGGTGGGTACGCCCAGGCGACTGAGTCGCCTTATGATCTGGCCGATGAACGCAGGAAGGTTCGACGGGAACCGCCGGCCGATGGCGGGCTCCCATCTTTCGATGCATTCGACCCAGGCCATGCCATGACCGACATCTCCGATAGCAGCCCCGAAAGCCAGCGCGCGCGCCTGGACCACGATATCTGCGTGCATATCTTCACCGCATCGGCCGCGATGGTCGGCGTATGCCTCACCGTGATCGGCATTCTTCGCGTGGTGATTTCGCTGCGCAAAGAGGACCTGCTCGGCGACGACCTGCTGGCCTTCAACTCGATGCTTTATCTCGCCTCGTGCCTGCTCTCGTACTGGGCGCTGCGCACGCGCAGCCTGGGCCGCAACCATCGGCTGGAACGCATGGCCGACACCATTTTCCTGGTAGCCCTGGTGTTCACCGCAATCAACGCCGGCTTCATCACCTGGGCGATCTCGGCCAGTTAGCCGACGTGACAGACCATGGCCGGCGCGCCATGATCTTGCCCGCCGTCAGGGGGAGTGACGGAGAAGCCATAGGTACGTTGCAGGGCCGCAGGGTCCTGCGACGTGGCACCCGACATTCGGCCGGACATTCGAACGCATATGCAGACACCGTGGTTCCTGGATCACCTCGGCCTCACCACCGCGGCCGACGCCGCTGATATCAAGCGTGCATACGCCGCGAGGCTGAAACAGGTCGACCAGTCGACCGACATCGGGGGTTTCACGCGGCTGCGCGAGGCGTACGCCGCCGCCACTGCATGGTGTCGCCGCGCCAGCGACGGCGCAGCCGCGGAAACTGCTCCGCTGGCAGCCGCGCCGGCACCGGCCCAGCTGCCTCCGTCCTCGGCGACGGTTGCTGCCACGACCGAGATGCCGCTGCCCGATCCGCATGCGCCGGTGAACGTGGCGAATCGCGCCTTGCAGCAACTGGCGCAACGGCTGGGCTGCGGCGAACCGTTAGACGTGGTGTTCAGCGAACAGCTGATCGGCCTGCGAGGCGAACACCTCCAGGTCACGGCCATCTTCGAAGCCATGCTGATCGACGGGCTTGCCGCGATGCGCCTGCCGCAACGGCTTGCGCTGTTCGATGCTGCCTGCAACCAGTTCGGTTGGAACGACGTCATCCATGTGAAGCAAATGGGCGCGCGTGGAGGGTGGATTCGTGCAGTACAGGAAGAAGAGATCGCATGGAGGCGGACTGCGACAGCCACCGGTTGCAACGACCTTTTCGATCGCCTTGGCGGCGCACCACCGCTCGATCGCCCCGACCTCGTACCCTCGCACTTCACGCGTGACGCTACCCTTCGCTGGCCGGACATGCAGCAGTTATTGCAGAGCTATCCGCATTACCTCGCGCTGCGCGTCGAGCGCTCAGCGCTGGCGGCCTGGGAACAGGCATTCGCGGCACTACCGCCGCGAGACAAGGCGATGGCGGAGTCGTTCTCCAACCTGCCTTCGCCTGCGGCGTATCGACAGGCAGCTCCGCCACGCACGCGCACAAACTATGGCGGCAGGTTGGGCGCTGTCGTCGGCGTCATCGGGTTGATCAACGTGTTCAGCCATGCGTTCAATAGCGAGCCGCACGCGCCAACAACCGCTACATCGGTGCCAGCGGTCACCGCGCCACTGGTGTCTCGTCCTTCCTTCACGCTGCCCGAGCATGTCGCCATCACCCAAGGCAATTGCGAGCGCATCGAGCATGCTGTGCACGAGCCGGACTGGTCACCACCACTGGATCCAACTCAGTTGCATCGCCTGCGCGATGCCACCTTGTCCTGCCTGCGAGGCGGCCGGTGGCCTCATTGGCGCATGGCCGATCCCCAACTGGCACAGCTGGGAATTCAGACCTGAAGACGATGGATGGCCTGCCGCCCGCTTATTCGGGCAAGCGCGGCACACCGTGTTCGCTGCGCTCTTCCACCGCGATGGGGCGGGTGTCCAGGCGCGCCGAGCGCGCACCCTGCGGCAACGGGGCAACCGCTTCGCCACGCGCCAGCGCCAGGGCATTGCGGTAACAACGCTGGGCCAGCGCGGCATCGTCCTGGCCGGCGTAGACGTCGCCCAGCGATTCCCACGCGCCGCTGCTGGGCGTGAGGGCCAGCGAACGTTCCAGATACTGCGCCGCCTTGCCCCACAGGCCCTGGCGTACGCACATGCGGCCCAGCGTGAGCAGCAGCGCGGCATCGTTGGGATGGGCGTCGAGCCACGACTCGGCGCGACGCAGGCGCGCTTCGATATCTTCACCGCCGAGCGCACCGTAGGTTTCGATCAACAGCGGCGACCACTCGCGACGCAGTGCCGATTCCACTTCGTCCATCGCCGGCAACACCATGCCGAACGATGCCGCCTGGCGCGCATAGGCGTCCACCGCCGCAGGCACGCGACGCTGGGTCTTCGGGAGTTGCGACCACAGGGTGTTGAGCGCAGCCGCGTCGGAGGCTCCGCGCAGTGAAGCGGCCAGCACCTGGCCTTCCAATACGGCAAAGGTCTTCGTGCTGAGCGAGCCACTCTTTTGCAGTGGCTCCAAGGCCTGTCGCGCCCGCCGCGTATCGCCGCTGGCGAGGGCAGCAAGCGCGAGTTCGCGCCAACCACCGGGCGTGAGGCTGCCGGCGTCGGCATCGGCCGCCAGCAGATTCACGGCTTCAGCAGGACGACCCTCGCGACGCAGTACCCGGGCGCGCAGCACGCGGGCGCCACGCGGTGCGACCTGGGCCGCGTCGTCCAGCGTAGCGAGCGCGCGACTGTTTTCGCCGCGACGCGATGCGGCCTCGGCCGCCGCGAGCAAGGCAGGACCACGCAGCACATCCAGACGCGAGGCACGATGCAGATCGCGCTCGGCATCGCCGTGGCGACCTTCCATCAACGCGAGCAGGCCATCACTCATTTTCCGGCGGCTCAGCCGGCGATGGCGACGGGTGAACGCGCCGAACGGCCAACGCACGGCAAACCAGAGCGCGCTCAGCAGGGCCCAGGCCAGCAGCAGGATCACAATCGCGGCAACCGCCGTGGTTTCCGCCTGCCAGCCGCGCAGCTGCACCAGCACGTAGCCTGGATCTTCCGCTACCCAATGCCAGCCGAACGCGGTCAGTGCCGCCACGATCACCAGCAGCAGTATCCAGCGCCACAACGTCATGACTTGGCTCCGGCCGAGCTGCTGGCCGCGGGCTTGAGTGCATGCACGGCGCGCAGATTGCGCAGCTCGCCCAGGGCCGCACCCAGCTGCACCGCCGCACCGGGCGGCTGGGCAAGCAGGCTCGCCAACTGCGTGCGCGCCTGCTGTACCGGCGCGGCGTTGATGTCGAACTGCGCCGCGATGCCGGCATCGGCGCGCTTGAGCGCCGCGATGTAGGCGTCGCGATCGGAGGCCAGCAGCGCCGCCTGCGCTTGTGCCAGATCGATCGAAGCGAGCTCGCGCGCGAAGCGTGCATCGGCCACCGACAGCGGTGCGCCATTCGTGCGCTGCACCTTCACCACTTGATCGAGGGCGCCCATGATGCGCGACCAGCCGCCGGGGGCGCTGTCCGATGCCGCGGCATCCAACGGCTTGAGCGGCAGTTCCATGGTCGCAGCGCGCAGATTGCTCAACGTGTTCAGCGCGGTGTCCACATTCATCGTCTGCGTCTTGCTCAGCGCTTCGCGTTCCGCGCCGACGCTCTGGCGCAGACCGGAGAAGGCGCCGTCGTTGACCGCGGCGAGTGCCTGGTCGGCGAGCGCATAGGCAGCGAGTGCGCCCTGGGCGTCGTGGAACAGGTCGTAGCGTTCCTTGGCCATGCGCAGCAGCGATTCGGTTTCGTCCAGCAACATGGCGTCGTGGCCGGACAGCGTCTTTTCGGACAGCTTGGTCACTGCGTCTTCGAGATTGCGCGTGCGCTCGGACTGGCTCAGCAGCTCCTCGCGCAAGGAGCGATTCACCTGATCGGCATCGCCCAGGCGCTGGCGCAACAGATTGCGCTCACTGTCGCTGGCGCCGAACGCACTCTCCAGGGTATCGACGCGCTGCTTGAGTCCGCTGAGCGCCGCATTGCCGGCGGCATTGCCCTGTTCCTGCCGCCATTGGCGCCAGCCCACATAGCCGGCGCCGCCAAGGGCAAGCAAGGAGATCAGCAGGGCCACCGCCAGGGTGCCGCTGCCGCGCCGGGCTGGCGGCGTCACGCGCTGGGCGCGGGGATGGGTGTCTGAACGCGCGCCCGCAGGCGCACCACGATCGAGGAAGGAGTCGTCTTGGCTCATGCGCGACATGCTAACAGCCCACGCCGGGGGGCTCGCATCAAACGCGCGTGAAGGCGTGGGGTTCCCGCAGGAAAACGCCTAAGAACGGGCTGCGGCTGCCAGCAAGTTGTCCGATAGCGCCGAGGCTGCCACCGCGACGCGCCTGAAGCCGGCAGCATGCGCGGCCTCGGCGAGCCGCTCGCTGCTGGCGATGGCCACCGCCCGGATCAGCTGCGCATACGCATCGGCAGGCAAGCCCTGCTTGAGGTTATCCAGCGCTTCGGCGCTGGACAGCAGCACTCGCGCGTCAACCGGCAATTGGCGGATGGCATCGAGCTGACGACGCTGCCAGCGCGGCGTGCCGCGGCGATAGACATGCACCTCGCGCAGCTGTGCACCACGCGCAAGCAGTTCCGCACGCAGCACGCCGCGACCACCCGGCGCACCGATCAGCGCCACCCGGCGGTCCCGCACCTGAGAAAGCCCGGGTTGTTCCAGCAGACCTTCGCTGTCCTGGCGCGCCAGCGGGGCAAGCGCATCGACACCATGGCGCGCCAATGCCCGCGCCGTGCCCTGGCCTACCGCAAGCACGGTGGCGGTGGTTCGCAACGGCGCCAGCCGGGCGGCAAAACGTACGGCGGCGGGGCTCGTGTAGATCAGCAATTGGTCGCTCAATGCGGCACGCAGCTCGATAGCCGCCGCCTCCGCATCATCGACCGCACGCAGCGACAAACCCGGCAACAACAGCGGCACGCCGCCCATCCGCCGCACCCGCCGCGCCAACGGCGAACCCGTACCGGCCGGGCGCGTGATGACCACGGTGCGTCCGTCCAGCGCGGGCTCGGCAAGGGTCGGGGATCGCGTGCTCATGGGCCTCTCCGGGGGTGCCGGGGAGTGTAGCGGCCCGGGCCGTAGCGGTGCTGTCCCGCCTGGGTGCGTAAACTACGCCTTCCCCCCATGCCTACCCCGCGACGATGAGCAGCACCGAACGACACACTCTTGCACGCAAGCTGGTCAACTTCATGCGCGATGAAATTCCCCTGGCGCAGACCATGGACGTCAACTTGCACGGCTGCGACGAGCAGCAATTCTCCCTCGCCGCCCCCTTGGGCCCGAACATCAACGACAAGGGTTGCGCCTTCGGCGGCAGCCTGGTCAGCGTGATGACGCTCAACGGCTGGGGCCTGGTCGAACTGGAACTGCGCATGCGCGGCCTCGAATGCGACCTGTTCGTCGGCGAATCCACCGTGCGTTACCTGGAACCGGTCTGGGAGGGCTTCGTCAGCGAAGCACGCCTGGCCGAAGGTGCGAACTGGGTCACCTTTTTCGACACGCTCGACTCGCGTGGCCGCGCCCGTATCGAGGTGACCTGCCTGGTACCCGGCACCGGTACCAAGCCCGCCGCGACACTGGAAGCCCGTTTCGTGGCCAAGCGACGCTCCCCCGACGCCGTATGAAAAAGTCTTTCTGCTTGGGCACAATGCAGGCCTAGTCCAAGGGGAATGCCAGATGCGCCGCGTCCTGATCCCGCTCGTCACGCTGTCCGTGCTTGCACTCGGTGGCTGTGCCACCAACAAACGCAACGACGACCTCACCACCACGCTCAATGCGTACGCCAGCGCGGTGCGCTGGGGCGACTTCAACGCCGCCCTGGTGTTCGTGGACCCGAAGGTGCGCGAGGCCCATCCGATCTCGCCCCTGGAGATGTCCCGCTACCAGCAATACAAGGTCAGCGGCTATGACGACGGCAACGGCGTCGTACCCAATGGCCAGCTTGAAGTGAAGCAGACGGTGAAGATCAACCTGGTCAACGTGAATACTCAGGCTGAGCGCACGGTGACGGATCACCAGACGTGGCGTTATGACGCTGAGAGCAAGCACTGGTATCTGGAGACGGGGTTGCCGGATATCAGTGGGAAGCCGATGTAGGGTGAGGTTGATTCGGCCGATGGCCGCGGTGCGGGTTAGTTCGTCGTCCCGGCGGTGACCTTTTTTTTGATCGTCATCCCGGCACAGGGGCTCCTGTTTTTTGCTCGTCCTCTCGGCGCAGGCCGCCCTTTGCTCGTCATTCCGGCGTAGGCCGGAGGCGCTTTTCAACGGCCAAAGGGCTGGTCATCCAGTCTCGTCAGTCTCCGGTCGTCGCCTCGAGGCCAGCGTGCCGCCTGCGCGGCGGGCGTTTCGATCGGCTGCCGCCGACCGAGTCACTTTTCTCTTGCTGGCCCAAGAGATCCCTCGGGACTAGCTTCGCGTCGAAAGTAACCCAAAGAGAATGGCCTGATAACGCCCGCAGCATCGTGTTGGGATAAGCCCGAGCGCTCGAGACGCGCTGTTGCGGGACAACCTCCGAGGGTACACAGGGGATACTTCCAAGCGCTGCGCAACGCGCCCGAATCGCTGAGGACTTAAAGCGGGGCCTCGCTTCGCATCGGCTTTGGGCATCGCTCATTTTCTCTCCAACGCCCGCTTGTCTGTGGGAGCGCACCCTGTGCGCGACAGCCACGATGCGGTGTACCGCTCCGTAGGTTTGTCGCGCAC
>NZ_JBFRFH010000013.1:0-92467 GCF_052114725.1 Dyella sp. 2YAF14
CGCACCCTGTGCGCGACAAACCTACGGAGCGGTACACCCAGGCGTGGCTGTCGCGCACAGGGTGCGCTCCCACAGACAAGCGGCAGGCGCGGCAAAGGACGGAGCGATGCCCAAAGCCGATGCGCAGCGAGGCCCCGCTTTAAGTCCTCAGCGATTCGGGCGCGTTGCGCAGCGCTTTGAGGTACCCCCTGTGTACCCTCGGAGGTTGTCCCACAACCACGCGCCTCGAGCGCTCGGGCTTATCCCAACACCATGCTGCGGGCGTTATCAGGCCATTCTCTTTGGGTTACTTTCGACGCGAAGCTAGTCCCGAGGGATCTCTTGGGCCAGCAAGAGAAAAGTGACTCGAGCGGCGGCAGCCGTTCGAAACGCCCGCCGCGTAGGCGGCACCCTGGCCTCAAGGCGGCAACCGAAGACCGAGGCCCTGAATGACCATCCATGAGGCTGTTGAAAAGCGCCTCCGGCCTGCGCCGGGATGACGAACAAAAAGCAGGTCTCGCCGAGACAACAAGCGAGATCCAAATTTCAACCTACGCGAGCTGAAACGTAAACCGCAAACCCGCCGCCCATCAAAACGCCATGTCAAACGCCACATCCCCCTGCACACCCACCTGATACGCCGACACACGACGCTCAAAGAAGTTGGTCACTTCCTGCACATCCTGCAGATCCATGAAGTCGAACGGATTCTTCGAGCCGTACTTCTTGGGCATATCCAGCTGCACGAGGCGCTGGTCGGCGCAGTACTCCAGGTACTGGCGCATTTCCTTCGGCGAAAGACCGGCCACGCCGCCGGACAGTACGTCTTCAGCGAACTGCGTTTCGCAGGCGATGGCTTCTTCGAGCATGGCCTCGACCTGCGCACGCATCTCTTCGTCGAACAGCTCGGGCTCTTCGGAGCGCACCGTGCGTACCACGTCAAACGCAAACGCCATATGGCCAGACTCGTCGCGGAACACCCAGTTGGTGCCCGAGGCAAGGCCATGCAGCAGGCCGCGCGAACGCAGGAAGTAGACGTAGGCAAACGCGGCGTAGAAGAACAGGCCCTCAATGCACGCCGCAAAACAGATCAGGTTGAGCAGGAACTGGCGGCGATGCTCACGGGTCTCCAGACGCTGCAGGCCCTGGATGGAGTCGATCCACTTGAAGCAGAACTCGCCCTTCTGGCGGATCGACGGGATGTTCTCGATCGCGTCAAACGCCTTGTTGCGCTCGGTCGGGTCCGGAATATAGGTGTCGAGCAGGGTGAGGTAGAACTGCACATGCAGTGCTTCCTCATACAGCTGGCGCGACAGATACATGCGCGCTTCGGGCGCATTGATGTGCTGGTAAAGGTTGAGCACCAGGTTGTTCGACACGATGGTGTCGCCGGTGGCGAAGAACGCGACCAGGCGATGGATCAGGTGACGATCCGCATCGGACATCTTGGATTTGAGATCGGTCACGTCCAGCGAGAAATCCACTTCCTCCACCGTCCACGTGTTCTTGATCGCGTTGCGATACATCTCGTAGAACTCGGGGTAGCGCATCGGGCGCAAGGTGAGTTCAAAGCCTGGATCAAGAATGTTCGACATGGTGTTCCTCGGTGCGTGCTGCTCAATCCAGCTTGCGCGCGTAGCGGTCGCGCACGAAGCGGCTGATATAGGTGGACAGGCCAAGGCCTGCCTCGGCGAGCGCCTGCATGTTCTTCACATGCAGGCGCCCGGGTGTTGCGTCGGTGTATTCGTAGAGTCCGTCCTTGACGAAACGAACCCGGATGTAGCCCTTGCCAGCTTCGTAGCTGGCGACCCCGGATTTGCCGCTGAGGTTCCGGTAGGGCTTCATCGTGGCGCCTTCTTACTGACAGGCCTCGCAGTACTCCGGATTCTCCAGCGAGCAGAACACTGCCGCCGTCGCCTCTTCCTGCTCCTCGACCGGTGCGGGCTTCGCCACCGGCGCGGCCGACACCGTGGTCTTGGTGATCTTGGTGGCCGGACGCGAGCGCAGGTAGTAGGTGGTCTTGATGCCGGATTTCCATGCGTACATGTACATGGAGCTGAGCTGGCCGATGTTCGGGTTTTCCATGAACAGGTTCAGCGACTGGCTCTGGTCGATGTACGCACCGCGGGCGGCGCCCAGATCGATCAGTGCCTTCTGCGGCAGCTCCCACACCGTGCGATAAATCAGGCGCAGGCGTTCCGGAATGGCGGCGATGCCCTGGATCGAGCCTTCCGCCAGCTTGATGGCGTCGCGGATTTCGCTGGTCCACAGGCCCAGCGTCTTCAGCTCTTCCACCAGGTAGCGGTTCACCACCAGGAAGTCGCCCGAAAGCGTCTCGCGCTTGAACAGGTTGCTCACCTGCGGCTCGATGCACTCGTAGCAGCCGGCAATCGAAGCGATGGTCGCGGTCGGCGCAATGGCGATCAGCAACGAATTGCGCAAGCCCTTGGCCTTGATCGACTCGCGCAACGCATCCCAGCGTGCCACATCGTTCGGCTGCGCATTGGTCCAGTAGTCGAACTGCAGCTCGCCATTGGCCGCGCGGGTTTCCGCAAAGCCAGGATGCGCGCCGTGCTCCATCGCCAGCTCGTTCGACTGCGACAGCGCGTTGAAGTAGATCTCTTCCGCGATGCGCGTCGAAAGCGCCAGCGCTTCGGCTGAATCGAACGCCAGGCGCAGCTTGAAGAACACGTCCTGCAAGCCCATCACGCCCAGGCCCACCGGACGCCACTTGTTGTTGGCGACCTTGGCGGTGTCGATCGGGTAGAAGTTCAGGTCGATCACGCGATCGAGCTGACGCACAGCCGTACGCACCGTGCCGGCGAGCTTGTCGAAATCGAACTGACCGTCCACCACGTGGCGCGACAGGTTCACCGAGCCCAGGTTGCACACCGCCGTTTCGTCGGCATTGGTGACTTCCAGGATTTCGGTGCACAGGTTCGACAGGTGGATGACGTTTTCCGCCTTCGCCGTCTGGTTGCTGGTGGCGTTGCTGCGATCCTTGAAGGTCATCCAGCCATTGCCGGTCTGCGCCAGCGTGCGCAGCATGCGGGCGTACAGCTCGCGCGCCTTCACCGTCTTCACGGCCAGGCCGGCGGCTTCGGCTTCGCGATAAGCCTTCTCGAAGGTCTCGCCCCAGCTGTCGACGAAGTGCGGCACCACCTTGGGATCGAACAGCGACCAGTCGCCGTCGTTCTCCACGCGGCGCATGAATTCGTCGGGAATCCAGTTGGCCAGGTTGAGGTTGTGCGTACGGCGCGCGTCGTCGCCCGTGTTGTCGCGCAACTCGAGGAATTCCTCGATGTCGCCGTGCCACGGCTCCAGGTACACGCAGGCCGCGCCCTTGCGCTTGCCGCCCTGATTCACCGCGGCGACGGAGGCGTCCAGCGTCTTCAGCCACGGCACCAGGCCGTTGGAATGGCCGTTGGTGCCCTTGATCAGCGAGCCGCGCGAACGCACGCGCGAGTAGGCCAGGCCAATGCCGCCGGCGAACTTGCTGAGCTTGGCCACGTCGCCGTACTTCTCGTAGATGGATTCAAGCGAATCCAGCGGCGAGTCGAGCAGGAAGCACGAGCTGAGCTGCTCATGCGCCGTACCTGCATTGAACAGCGTCGGCGAGCTGGCGATGTATTCCAGCGAGGAGAGCAGGCGATACAACTCCAGCGTCTCGCCGATCTCGTTGCCGCCGAGCGCGCAGGCGATGCGCATGAAGAAATGCTGCGGCGTTTCGATCACCTTGCGCAGCTGCGGATGGCGCAGCAGGTAGCGGTCGTACACTGTGCGCAGGCCGAAGTATTCGAAGCGGCGCGTGGCGAGCGGGTCGATCGCGTCGTTGAGCTTGCGCGCATTGATCTGCACGAAGTCGCGCAGGCGTTCGTTGAGGATGCCCAGTTCCGCGCCGCGCGCGATGGACTGCGAGAAGCTCTGGATTTCCTGGCCGCTCACTTCCTTGTCGATGAAGGCGCCCAGCAGGCGCGCGGCGAGCTGGCCGTATTCGGGTTCTTCGGCGGTGAGCGCAGCGGCCGTGCGGATCGATAGCTGATCCAGCTCCTGCGTGGTGGCGCCGTCATACAGGCCGCCGATGGTCTTGAGCGCCACGCGCATGGGATCGACCCCATGCAGGCCTTCGCTGCTGCGGGTGACGGCGCGGACGATCTTGTTCACGTCCACCACTTCCTGGCGGCCGCTGCGCTTGGTCACGCGCATCTGGCCGGGGTTGTGCGGCGGGGTCAGCGCGAACGGCGCGTCCGTGCGCGGCGCGTCGGCCACGGCGGTGTCGGTGGAAAAAGCAGGGTCGGCACGATCGTCTGCACGTTCGCGCCCGGTGGTATCGATAGGTTGCATCGCGACTTCGCTCCAAGCTTGGTCATCAACCGCCTGCTCCCGCGCGCAGGGCTGAAAAAAGGTGACGTTTCGCGGACGGTCGAGCAGCAGGGCAGCCGCCCCGCGCATCGACGCGCTTCCCCGCGGAAGCCGTCACTACGCACCAGGGCGTTGGGCCCTGATGTGCCGGCAGGTCTTCGGACTCGTGGACGTGGGCGGTGAGGCCCGGCCTAGTTGCCCCCGCTTCCCAGCCGCCGAGGGCCAGTGCGATGGGGGCTTTCGTTTCCACTTACCGCTGCGGGGCAGTCCCGGATTTGCACCGGAGTTCCCTATTAAGCCATTCCGACCGTAGGTCTGAGAGTGGCACCGACGAGGCACAACATATCGGGCTACACCGGGTCGGTCAACCCAACAGATTGTGGATTGACCGTGGATAAGCCCGAAAACTCCAAGATGGGGGCGGAGTTAGGAATTGCTAGGAAATTTTCATAGGGGAGGTCGCTGCGGCGACTCTCGGCCAGTGCAAGTGCCGCCTCTCCCAAAAGCGTCTCAAAGGCGCGTTTCGGCCTGCGTCTCAAGGAGGGCTGCGAATTCACGGGCGAACCGGTGCACGTCGCCCGGCCAGCGGGCCGACACGTAATTGCGATCGCGTACGACGAAGGCGGGCGTGTCGTCCGTGTCGCTGTCGCGTACCAGGCCGGAGGTCTTGCGCTGATGGTCGGTGGCGTCCTGGGGTACGTCGAGGAAATCGTCGGGACTGGCCAACGCACGCGTCACTTCCTGCTGGACGGACATATAACCCGCTGGCTGGCCCGCGCCGTCGGGATAGGTGCGGTAGTAGTCCGGATCCCAGAAGCGCGTGATGCGGGTGAGCGACCACGCGGACTTTTCCAGCGCCCAGGTGAGGGCGGTGGTGCGCCGCCCATGCAGCACGGAGCGACCGTCCGCACCGCGGCTGCGCGCCGCCAGTGCGACGCCATGGCAAATCGCAGCCACCGGTTTGTCTGCGGTGAAGAAGGCAGCCGTCACGCGCTGCAGCTGCTCGCTTTCCAGATACTCGCGAACGCCGCGCGCGCAATGTCCGCCCGGCAGCAGCAAGCCGTCGAAGCGTTCGGCATCGATGGCATCCCAGGCGATCGGGGCGTTGAACGCCACATCCTTCTCAAGCGCCGCGTAATCGCGCCGCGCATCGGCATTGGCGCGCAACAGCAAGCCGAACAAGCGCAGCTTGCGCAAACCGGGCACAAAACCCCAGGGATCCAGCCCTTCCCCACTCAACATGATGGGATCGGCGCTGGCCACCCGGCCATCGGGCGTGGCGAACGTCGCGCGATGTCCCGCTTCGATGAGGACGCGCCAGGGCACCGCGACTTCGCTGGGATCGAAGTCCTGATGCGGAACGGGGATGAGTACGTGGGCCATGCGACGGGCGTCCTTCGATGTGGGCGCATCCTGGCGGATGACGTGATCGACGCATGTTGCGGGTCACCGCACATACAAGGCAAGCTCCGGGCTTGGCCGTTCGGCCCTCTATTTCACCGGGAAATCCATGGGCCATCCGCTGCTGCTCGTCCAACTGCTGGTGATCATCGTGGTGTCGCGGCTTATCGCTGCGCTCGCGAGGCGCATCGGCCAGCCGGCAGTTGTTGGCGAAATGCTGGCAGGTCTCGCGTTGGGCCCGATCGTGTTCGGCGCCATCGCACCGGAGTGGCAGCAGCAGCTGTTTCCCATCGACAGCCTCGGCAACCTGCAGAGCCTCAGCACGCTGGGCCTGGTGTTGTTCATGACGGTGGTGGGTGCGGAGTTGCGCGTGCCGGCCAGTGCGCAGGGTGGTCTGCTGCGACCGGCGGCGTGGATCGGCGGGCTGGCCATCGTGATTCCTGTCGCGCTCGCCTTGCTCGCCGCGCCATGGCTGTATGTGGACTATGCGCCGCCAGGCATCAGTCGACTGGGCTTTACCTTGTTCTTTGCCACCGCGTGTGCGATCACCGCATTGCCCGTGATGGCGCGCATCGTGAAGGAGCGCGGTATCACCGAGTCGCTGCCCGGCCGCCTCGGCATCGCGGCAGCAGCGGTGGCCGACGTGCTGGCCTGGATCATGTTGGCCTTCGTGGTGGCGCTGATCAGCGCACATGGCGACTGGGCGCCGTTCTGGCGCACCATGATCGGCCTGGCCGCCTTGCTCGTGCTGACCTGGTTCGTGCTGCGCCCGTTATGCGCAAAGCTGTTGGCGCGTCACGCGCCGGACGGCAATGCCGACGGCGCGGTGCTGGCCTTCCTGCTGGCCGGCGCCTTCGGTTGCGCAGCCATCACCGAATGGCTGAACCTGCATGCGGTATTCGGTGCGTTCCTGTTCGGCGCCTGCCTGCCGCGCGACGATCGCCTGCTGGAAAACCTGATCGATCGCGTTGAACGCGTCACCATTGCCGCGTTGTTGCCGGTGTTCTTCGTGCTGGCCGGACTGAGCACCAGTTCGAAGCTGCTGACCGGCGGAGCAGGCATCGCCTTGTTGCTCGTGCTCGCTGTTTCGGTGGCCGGCAAATTGATCGGCGGCACAGCTGGCGCACGCCTCTCCGGTCAGAACTGGCGCGACAGCCTTACCATCGGCTCGCTGATGAATGCGCGCGGCATGATGGAGCTCATCGTCATCAAGGTTGGCCTCGATGCGGGCGTGATCAACAGTGCGATGTTCACCATCCTGCTGGTGATGGCGATTGTGACGACGATGATGACGACGCCGATGGTGTCGGCGTTTCATGTCGATGCAGGCGCGCGTTCGGTGGACGAGCCCAGTTCGAGCTGACCGCGCTTAGCGGCGATGCCCAAAGGAACTCCGGCGAGTGGCGTTCCGTGTGTCGATAACTCAGTTGGGCGCTGTCTGTGAAATCAAATGTGTGCCACTTCCCAGCAGATGGATCGAGCCGTCAGGAATGGCATCGGGCGCTTCTGCGACTAGCGCAGAATCCTCAGCCCAGGCGATGTGCTCACGGGGACCCGGCACGTACACGTCCCACTCGCCATACGGCGTCTCCGAGCCGCTGCTCATTATGAAGCCCACGGGTATCCGCGCGTCCCAATAGGGCGCTTGTACCAGGTTGCCCGATGTGGGCAGTTGAAACTTCCAGTATCTCGACGCTTTGATGGCAGCGTGGGCAAGGTCTTCGCGAAATTCGGCCATCCGCGCAGCGCTTGGTACGGAGACGCCGAGATTGACTTGTTCGGCGCTCACATCGGTGACTTTGCCGTCTTGACCGACACGGACGAGGAGATAAACCGTGCCGGAGACGTTGTTGTTGCGAGAAAGCGATGGATAGACGGGCGGCACACGACGTGCCCACGTGATCGTCGCACCTTCCGCCTCGTCCTTGTCGCTGAAATCGGCGCTGGCAACGCGTAACGTCATGTGGCGATCGTCGGCGTTGGTAGCGACGATGCGCAGCGACATTCTTTCCTGAAACGGTGCCGTATGGGCCTCGCCGAGCTCGAATTTCCAGGTCGGCGCGACGCGCTTTATGAGATCCAGGACAGCAGGCGGCAGCTTTTCTGCCTTGTACAGCGCGTAGCTGCCAACCTTTCCGTCAGGAAGAACTTCGACGGTTCCACTCAACAGCATGCTGGCTTCGATGGGATCCTTCGGACTGGTCGCGTGGACCGACGACGCCAGCAGCAACATGGCCGCCACGAAGGCAGCCGAACCCCAACGAGCCATGACGCATTCCCCCTCCCGGAATATGGCCGCAGTCTAGTCATGGCGATCAGGCGCAGCAATGTGCCGCGCCGGGCGGCTTGCCGGCATTCCCGTGGCTTTCTCAAGCCACTGCAGTCAGCCGGCAGAGCTCACATGCTTGTCGTCGGAGACGTTCACCAGATCCGCACCCGCTCCTTCGGATCCAGATACAACGCATCCCCCGGCTGCACGCCAAACGCCTGATACCACCCATCGATGTTGTGCACCGGCCCATTCACGCGGAACTTGCGCGGTGAGTGTGGATCGCTGGTGACCTGGCGGCGGATGGCGTCGTCGGTGAGCTTGCCGCGCCAAGCCTGGGCCCAGCCGATGAAGACGCGCTGGTCGCCAGTAAGACCATCGAGCACGGGTGCGGGTTTGCCGTGCAGTGACGCGTGGTAGGCGTCGAGTGCGAGGGTGAGGCCGCCGAGGTCGGCGATGTTCTCGCCCATGGTGAGGTTGCCGTTGATATGCACGCCGGGCAGCGGTTCGAACGCGTCGTACTGCGCGCCGAGTTTCTTGGCGCGTTCGTCGAAGGCCTTGGCGTCGGCGGGTGTCCACCAGTCGCGCAGCGCGCCGCTGGCGTCGATCTTGCGGCCCTGGTCGTCGAAACCATGGGTGAGTTCGTGGCCGATCACGCCGCCAATGGCGCCGTAGTTGATGGCCGGGTCGGCGTTGGGATCGAAGATCGGCGGTTGCAGGATCGCCGCGGGAAATACGATGTCGCGCAGCGAGCCGTTGTACGCGTCATTGGTCTGCGGCGTCATGCTCCAGTCACTGCGGTCGACCGGCTTGTCCAGGCGATCGACATTGAACGACCAGTCGGCTTGCGCCGCGCGCAATACGTTGCCGGCAAGATCATCGCTGCGCATGGTGACTTTCGAATAGTCGCGCGGATGATCGGGGTAGCCCACCTTGATGGTGTAAGTGTCGAGCTTCTTCAGGGCTTCCTTGCGTGTTGCCGGGCCCATCCAGTCGAGGTGTTCGATGCGCACGCGATAGGCGGCCTTGAGGTTGGCCACCAGCGCTTCGATCTTGGCTTTCGAGGAGGCGGGGAAATACTTGTCGGTATACAGCTGGCCCACGGCCCAGCCCAGATTGCCGAAGCAGGCGAGGCGATCGCCGGCGCCGCAGTCGCCGCCGGATACCGCATGCACGCCGCGCTTCCACAGCACTTCCATCTGCTGCTGGCCGGCGAGGGTCTTGTCGTGCATCTCGAAGTACGCCTGCTGGAAGGGCGTCGAGAGGTAGTACGCCGCGTTGTCGGCAATGCGTGCGGCCTGCCACGCCTGGATGGTGGCGACGGGCGTCTTCGCATACAGCGCCGCGAGCTGGGGAAACGCGGTCTTTTCCATCACCACGAGCTGCTTGCGCTGGTCGAGTTGGGCGGACTTGAGGAAATCATTCCACGCAAAGCCGGGCGCGAGCTTCTGCAGGTCGCTTATGCTCATCGGGTTGTACATCGCCACCGGATCGCGTTGCTCGACCTTGCTGATGCTGGCCTGCGCGATGGCGGTTTCGAA
This sequence comes from Dyella sp. 2YAF14, assembly GCF_052114725.1. Classification (NCBI taxonomy): domain Bacteria; kingdom Pseudomonadati; phylum Pseudomonadota; class Gammaproteobacteria; order Lysobacterales; family Rhodanobacteraceae; genus Dyella; species Dyella sp. 2YAF14. The sequence continues at coordinate 9,553 of NZ_JBFRFH010000013.1, forward strand.
GGCCAGCACATCCTTGGCGGCAGCTTCCGGTTGTGGCCATCCGGCCAGGGTAAGCAGCTGCGTCACGTACGCCTGGTAGGCCGCTTTCTGCTTGGCAAATTCTGGCTTGAGGTAGTAGTCGCGGTCGGGCAGGCCGAGACCTGCCTGCGATACGTAGACGGCGTAGCGATTGGTGTCTTTCAGGTCGACATCGAAATAGATGTTGAACAGTGATCCTTCGAAATCCAGGCCGCTGCGACCCATCAGCGCCGCCTGCGCGTCGCGCGTGGTGGCCTGCTTGACGGCGTCCAGTTGCGGCGCGATTGGCTTGGCGCCCAGCGCATCGACGCGGGCCTGATCCATGAACGATTGATAGAACGCGCCGACCTTGCCTTCGATTGAGGCGCCGTTGGTCTTGTCCCGCGCCGCGGCCTCCATCAGCTCGTGCAGACGCTGCTCAGTGAGGTCGGTCATGGCCAGTCGCAGGCTGACGGCCGGCTTGTCGGCAGGAATCGGCGTGTGATCCAGCCAGGTGCCATTGGCGTAACGGAAGAAGTCGTTGCCGGGCTTGACCGAGGTATCGGCGCCCGCCTGGTCGAAACCCCATGCGCCGTATTGCGGCTTGCCCGTGGCCGTATCGGCCGCGTGAGCCACGCCCAGGCTCAGTGCACATGCGCACGCTGCCGCCAGAATCCTGCTGACCATACGCCACTCCCGCCCCAATGAAGGTCCCGGGATACTGGCACGACGGCGGGGTGCGGCCAGTGCTGGAAGTTGTGGTCCAGCCACGGCCAGGAGCCCGGGCAGGCCGGGCCGCTGGCCTCACTGGCGGCTGGGGATCAGTACCCGTTGCGCTGGGAGTGGATGCGGCCGCTGTCGTTATTGAGCGACCGGTTGAGGTGCTGCTGTTCCGCCGCGGTCAGGTGGCCGCCGTGCTCGGCCATGTCGCGCATTTCGCGGGCGGCGATGTTGGAATCCTGGCGCTCGTCGCGGAAGGCTTGCTGGGCGTTGATCTGGCCATCGGCAATGCCGGCGTCAATGCGATTCTGCTGGTTGGCAAGACGCTGGTTCACCTGGTTGATGCGCCCATGGCCCGGGATATAGATCGGGCTGTCTTGTGCCGAGGCGGCGGCGCTGGCAAAGGCGGCGACCAGGCCGAAGGCGATCAGGCCGTAGCGGATGTGCTTCATGGTGGATTCCTCGCAGGTTCGAAAGTTGGGCGCGTATCGCTTGGGCGACATCGCGGCCTTGTTCGGGATGGCTGATATTTGCCGGTAGAGGGAACCGTGGAGCGGTTGACGGGAGCGGCGGATCTTTCAAGCCATACGTCGTTGAGCTGGCAGGTATAGATTCGCGCCAGCACGCCTGCGGGGTTTGCCAAAAGAACGTCGGGTTTGCCAAAAAGCACGATCGGGCTTCGCGTGGCGCTGCCGGCCCGGTTTCCAAATGCAAACGGCCCGGCAGGGGCCGGGCCGTTGCACTGATCTGACGGAGGCGATCAGCCGCCGGTGCGCTGTTTGTGGATGCGGGTGCTGTCCTTGTTCAGCGACTTGTTGAGGTTCTTCTGTTCCTGCTTGGTGAGATGACCGCCGTGCTCGGCTTCGTCGCGGCTTTCGCGCTGCGCGATATTGGCATCCTGCTTTTCATCGCGGGCGGCCTGCCTGGCATTCATCTGGCCGTCGGCGACGCCGTTCTGGATGCGGTTCTGCTGGTTGTCCAGGCGCTGGTTCACCTCGTTGACGCGCGGATGACCCGGCACATCGGTGGTGCTGGTCTGTGCCATGGCGCCGGCACTGGCGAAGGCGGCGACGAGACCGAGGGCGAGCAGGCTGCAGCGTGACGACAAAACGTTCTTCATGGGCGATGTCCTCGTAGGTCCGACGGTTGGGACAGGCGTCACCGTCCAGAGCGCGAGCTCTCTGCATGGTGGATCGTGTGACCCCTGCAGTCATCCCCAGGAGGGATGACTTAGGCCGGAGAACGAGGGTTCTCCAAGGCGGTTGACGCTCAACACTCGCGCACCGCAAATCGTTCAGCAGCAAGCCGGCTTGCTTAGGCGCGGCGTAAGTTTCGCAGTCGAGTTGCGCGCCTGTTGCAGCGCGCAATCAGGAAGGACGCTCGGCCAGCGCGCGCAAGTTGAGCAGGCCCTCTTCAAAATCCTTGCCGACCATCTTGTCGAAGTTGAAGACCACGCCCATCAACTTGCTCATGAAAGGCGAACGCCCCTGCATGGCCCAGATCACGCGCGTGGCATCACCCTGCGGCTCAAGCACGAATTCGGCCGTGTTGCTGGCCTGGAAGGGCGTAAAGAATTCCAGCTTGATGCGCACGAGCGAGGACGGCGTCGATTCGCTGATCTCCATCCTGCCGCTGCCAATGTTCTTGTTGCCGTTCCAGCCGTAAGTGGCGCCCGGACCCGACGAGGGGCCTTCAAACGTGCGCTGCATGGTGGGGTCCTTCTTCTCGTACGGCGACCACGACTGCCAGCGGTGCAGCTCATTGATGAAGGGAAAGATGCGTTCCGGCGGGGCCTTGATCGATGCGGAGCGTTCGATGCGGAATTGATCGGGCCGCATCGCCGCGATGATCAGCACGACGGCGACAAGCAGCAACACAACGATGAGTGCGATGAGCATGGGGAGCTTCCTTGATGTCGATAGCGAGGGGCGGAAGTCAGGCTTCCGCCGTTTCCATGGGAACCATGTGCATATAGGGCTGTGCTTCATGCAGCACGCGTGCGAATGACGGACGCTGCATCAGCCGCAACAGGTATGCCGCCGTCAGCGGGTGCGCGTCCTCCAGCGGTATCACCAGATTGGCGTAGAACAGCGCGGGCGACGCGGCGCAGTCGGCCATGCTGAAGTGCTGGCCAGCAGCCCACGGACGGCTGCCGTTGTCACGCGCAAATTCCAGTTCGATCAGGTCCAGTGCCGTGCGCAGCTTGTCGCGCGCCTGCGTCACGCCCAGATGGTCGCGCTCGGCCTTGGGGCGCAGGCGGTCGGTGATCACCTTCTGCATCGGCTCGCTCACGTACTGGTCGAAGAAGCGATCGCGGAAGCGCACTTCGCGGGCCTGATCGGCGTCATGGGGAATCAGCGCGGTGGTGCCGGGATAGTGCAGCGCGAGGTACTCGATGATGATGCTCGATTCGGGCACCAGGCAGCCGCGTGCATGGTCGTTGAGCACCGGGAACTTGCCGATCGGCCACAGCTTGTAGAACGCGTCGCGCGCGGACTCGTCCATCAGGTCCACCACGTGCGGATCAAAGGGCGTGTCGTTTTCGTACAGCGCGACCAACACCTTGTGGCAGTACGAGGCCAGCGGATGCATATAGAGCGTGAGTGACATGGTGGCGTCCCGGGTCAGTGGGCAGGCGCGGCGAGGGCAACCTTGCCGGCGCTGCCGTCGTCGATCAGCGCTTCCACCTGGATGCGCAGCACTACCTCCATGCTGAAGCCGTAGGACTTGCCGCTGTCCAGGCCGAACTCGTCGCGCTTGAAGGTGGCATAGGCGTCGGCCCCGCAAAGTTCGCGCTTGTACATCGGATGCGGCATGCACTTGAAGCTCTTGATACTGAGCTCCAGTGGACGCGTCACGCCGTGCAGGGTCAGTGAGCCGTCGACCTTGGTCGGCGCGCCGTTGACGAAACCGGCGAGCTTGCCGCGGTAAGTAGCGGTGGGGTACTTGCTCACGTCGAACAGCTCGTTGCCGCGCGCGGCATCGTTCAACTTGTCCAGGCCGAAATCCACGCTGGCGACGTCTACCGTGATATCCACGCTGCCGTTGCCGGCGGCCTTGTCCAGCGTGACCTTGCCCGAGCTACGGTCGAACTTGCCGCGCCAGGTGGAGAGTCCGCCCATGTGATCGGCCTCGAAGCTGGGGTAGGTGTGCGCCGGATCGATCACATAGGTCGCTGCGGCGGCATGGGCCGCGCCAGCGGCGGTCAGGCATAGCAGGGCGCAGGCAAGGGCGGTGGTGGTGCGATGGGGCAGGGACATCGTCGACTCCTTCGAGGGGGCTGGCGGGCGCCGCTATGGCGCGCTCACCCTTATGACGAACGGGCAGGGCGGATTTCGACACGGCGCCTCGCGGACGGCAGGGGCTCTCGCCGGCCGGCTGCGGTAGGCTGTACGCCGCACCGTCTTCCGCCAAGGGGCCACGCCATGCGCGCGCCAACAGGTTCAGTTGTCGGGTTGTGTTCCGCGTCGGCCACGCTGTGCGCGATGGGGATGGCGTTTCTGGGTTACTGGGGCGTGCACGAGCCGGTGCCATGGCGCGTCGTCGACATCTTCGTGATCGTGTTGGCCTTTGTGGGCTTCGCCTTGCTGGCTTCGGTGCCGTGGATCATCACCACGCCGGTGGTCGACGACAGCGCCGAACGCATCCGTCCCGCGCGCCGCGCCTTCGCCTGTGGGGTGGTCGCCATCTGGCTGGCGGCGGTGCTGGCCATCGTGGGTTGAGCCAGCATCGGCGGATAAGCCTCAGGCGTCGACGGGATACGGACCGTCGCTGAAGCTGTCCGCGTGATAGCCCTTGGAACCGATCAGCCTCGCCAGCGGGCTGCGGATGTCCTCACCCGCTTCGAGACGAGCCACCACAGCAGCGAAATCATGGCGCGGCGCCCAGCCAAGTTCCTCGCGCGCCCGCTGGTTCACGTAGACCCGGTCGATGCCCTGGGCCATGTTCCAGCCGTGTCGTGCATACACGGCGTCGTAACCGGGCACGCGTCGACGCACGATCAGCGGCGCATGCGCGCGCAAGGTGGCCAGATCCTCCGGCAGGAACGGCGTGGTGGCGCTGATGATGTAGCGGCGAAAGCCGAGCGCTGGCGCGCGGCGCGCGGCCAGCAGATGCGCGCTCACCACGTCTTCGATGTCGACGCGGCGGTAGAGGAATTCGTTGGCCTTGAGGTTGCCGTCGGTATAGCGGGCGCGCACCGAGCGGTCGTCGTCTTCTTCGGGAAAGAAGCGCGACGTGCGCAGCACCATGGTCGACAGCCCCTGGTTGCGCGAAAACAGCTGGCACAGGTCTTCGGCCGCCGCCTTGGTGACGCCGTAGATGTTCTTGGGCACGGCGGGCGTGTCTTCGGTCACCCATACCGCCGGCTCGCTGGCCGGCGGCGCCAGCGCGTCGCCGAACACACTGGTGGTGCTGGTGTAGACGAACGATTCCACGCCGGTGGCCACTGCCTCCTCCAGCAGGTTGAGCGTGCCGGTGAGGTTCACGTCGATGAAATCCTGCCGAGTGTGCGTGGCGACATGCGGCTTGTGCAGCGTGGCGGGATGGAACACCGTGGCGCAGCCCGCGATGCAGCGACGCACAAAGGCACGGTCGCAGATCGAACCCAGCCGCTGGGTGTAGGGCCCCTCGACCACATCCAGCCCGATCACTTCGTGGCCGAGCTCAAGCAGGGTGCGCGCCAACGCCTCACCCAGGTGCCCCGAACTGCCTGTGACAAGCATGCGCATAGTGGGCCGCTACCGCGATCGAGCTGAGATGGGAGTTGATCCTAGCATCGGTTTTCACGGCATGAACATCACGTCCAACGCTCAAACTTCCGCTTTAAACGTACGGCCCAGCGGTTTGCCCGGTCCCACGTAATGGCGGAACAGATAGAACAGCGGACGGTAGCGCCGTGGATCCACGTGCTGGGTCCCGGCCACCGTCACATCCTCATGCGCGTGCACATGCAGCGCTTCCAGCTCGATGATCGCGTAGCCGCCGGCGCCATCGCGCCAGGCATCCAGGGGGCGCTCGACCGCAAGCATCACGCGCGCTTCCATTTGCAGCGGGCAGTCCACGATGCGTGGCGGTTTCACCGAAAGGGAAGCCTCGGCGTGCCACCCGCCCAGCGCCATCTTGTCTGCCTCGTGACGATAACCGTTGGCCTGTTTCCACCCGGGCACAGGATCGCGGCCGGTGGTGGGGGCGATGCGCTCCACGCCGCGGTGCATGTCTTCGCTGGCAAAGTTCAGCACGCATTCGCGCTCGCGCCGCAAGTTGGCCAAGCCCTGTCCGCCGCCGGCGAGACCGATCACGATGCGGTCGGCCAGCGCCCAGGCGGACGACATCGGCGTGATATTGGTCGAGCCGTCCTCGTTGCAGGTGGTGATCAGCACGACCGGCGTGCCGAAATAGAGAATGGACGGGTGGATGACTCGGGTATGTGGGTAGCGATGCATGTCCATGAGTTCAGTGTCGTTGCCTATGCCGCTGAACGTTTCGCCGCGCGTCGAAGTGTTCAGCGAAACGGGCGCGCTAGACTGCGCGCATGAACGATGCGATCGCTCCAAGCCGCTACCAGCTGGCCGAGATCGGCGCCCTGCTCGCCGAACCGGCACGCGCCGCCATGTTGCTGGCCTTGATCGACGGGACGGCACGTCCGGCAGGCGAGCTGGCGCGCGCGGCCGGTGTGGGTGCGGCGACGGGAAGCGCGCATCTCAAGCGCCTGCTCGAGGGCGGCCTGCTGGCGGTGCAGGAGCAGGGGCGTCATCGCTATTACCGGCTCGCCGACGATGACGTAGCCGCGCTGATCGAAACGCTGGCCGCGCCGCGCGCGCGACCCGTGTTGCCTGATCCGACCGGCGGCGATCGCCCCTTGCGCATGGCACGCACCTGCTATCGGCATCTTGCGGGACGATTGGGCGTGGGCTTGTGCGATGCCCTGCTGCAGCAGGGTTACCTGCTAGCCGCGAGCGAAGGCATGCGCTTGCAGGACGACGGTGCGCAAGCGCTGGTGCAAGCCGGCCTCGACGCCGCACGCGTGCAAGCCTTGTTGCCACTGTCCGGACGCAGCTGTCTGGACTGGACCGAACGCCGCCTGCACCTGGGCGGCCCACTCGGTGTTTCGCTCACCGACGCCTTGCTGGACGCAGGCTGGTTGCGTCGCCGTGCCGGTAGCCGCGCGTTGCAACCCAGCGATGACGGATTACGCCGCTTGATCGGGCTCGGCGTGCCATGGGAGAGTCGCCGATGAAGGCGCTTCGTTTCGTTGTAGGAGCGCACTTGTGCGCGACCGCAGCGCTGAGGTGCACCGCTCCGTTGGCGGGTCGCGCACAAGTGCGCTCCTACATGGGTAGGTGATCGCTGCGCCCCCTCAGGCAACGCAGCGCCACACCAGCATCAGGCCTGCTTTTTCTTGAAGATCTTGGCGAACAAACCACCGATCGCCGCAATGCCGATCACCACGAACTTCTTCAACGCCAGCAACATGAGGCCGAGCTTCGCGAACAAGCCAGCCTTGGCGGCAATACCGCCCGCCACCAACGCCGCAATGCCATACGCCGCAACCTTGTCCGTGCTCGAGTTGTAATCGGCATAACGTTCGCCGGGATTGAACTCGGCCATCGCCACTACGTCGGGCATGTCGGCACGCACCTGGGCGAGCTGGTCGATCGGTGCAATCGCATTGAGCGAGAGATAGCCCTTGCGGCCGAGCACGCGGATCGCGTAGTTCAGCGACTGTCCGTCGGCGCTGCCGTCGGCCTTCTTGAACTTCAGGTCGCGCGCCCAGTACAGCTTGTGGCTGGCTTCGTCGTAATGCGGCGGTTCGGCCCAGCCGACCAGTTCCACCGCCGGATAGCCTTCCTTGAGGCGCTCTGGATTGCTGTCCTGGGCGGCCTTCTTCAGATCCTTGAGCATGTCGTCATAGTCGATCTTCTCGGCGTCCTTGTCGGACACATAGCCTTCGTCGATAAAGGTGACTACCACCGCCCAGGTTTTCTCATCGAGTACGGCATGCGCATCGCTGCTGGGGATGATCATGCCCAGCACGCTGTTGTCCGGCGGGTTGCCCCAGGCCTGCGTCAGCACGCGCTGCGCATCGGCGGCAGAAAGAAAACTGTAGCCATTGGCCAGCTTGAGCGTGGCCTGTGCGCCCGGTATGGACACCTCACCGGTGGTCGGATGCAGCGAACTGACAAACGCCTCGGCGGACGTCTGATGCCCGCCATCTTCGGGCATGGCCGCGACCGGCGCGGCGAGAACAAAAGCGGCCAGCAAAGCCACTGCCGGCATAAACGTCTTGCGAAGCATGGATTTTCCCCTGGTATCGTCCGTTGATACGCATCCCTCGGGATGCGGTTGCCGCTCCCCCCGGAGCAGCAACCGGCCGATCTTATCGTTTCGCAAGGCTTTGCGCCTTCGGAACAATCCGCTTTAGGGCGACTTCGGAGCAGGCGAGCGCTCGAAGCTGCCGGCATCGCCAGGGAATACCACCGGGCTTTCATAGCCATCGGCCGAGACCGACGAGACGCCGAAGAACCAGTCGTCGATCACCACGTCCTTGATCACCGCCTGGTCGCTGTCGCCGACCACGCGGCTGTACTGCCACTGCGGCGCCGTGGTGTCGCGCCAATGCACGATGTAGCCCGCAGCGCCCGGCACTTTCTTCCAGTGCACGGTGGTGTCGCTGGCCAGCGCGCCCTCGATGCTCACGCCGGAGGGCGGGGCAGGGGCGCGGCTCAGCGCGGCCATGGTCACCGTGTTTAGCGCGGTGACACGGGCGAGATAGCGGAAGTCGACGCCATCGATGGTGTCGCCGTACTTGATGCCCTTCTCGCTGCGCAGATCCTGGTGCTGGCGCGTGTAATCCTCATGACCTTCGGTCACGCGCACACCGGGATAACCGGCCTCCAGGAATGGCACCTGGTCGCCGCCGCGGCTGTAGCGGTCGGTGCGATACACCATGTGCACGCGCAGATCTGGCAGATAGGTGGTTGCCATCTGCTCCATGTAGCGCGCCACGTTGCGCGAGGGCGAATCCACTTCGCCGCCGTGATAGGCGCGGTACTTCGCCTGTTCCGGGGTTTCGTTGGTCTTGGTGCCTTCGGAGAAGATGCGCACCGTGGTGTTGTCGAGCACGCCGTTCAAACCGTGGCTGTTGCCGACGATGTCGTTGTTGAGGTCGGCCTGCACGTTCCAGCCCTGCGCAACGGCGTAGTCGGCCAGCACCTTGCCACCGTAGAGGCCCTGCTCCTCGCCGGAGAGCGCCGCGAATACCAGGGTGGCGTCGTTGTCTTCCTTGGACAGCAACCGCGCCGCTTCCATCAAGGCGGCGACGCCTGAGGCATCGTCGTTCGCGCCGGGGGCATCGGACTTGGCGTTCATCACGTCGGTGACGCGCGAATCGAGATGGCCCGTCATCACGATCACGCGCTTGGGATCGCTTTTGCCGCGCTTGATCGCGACCACATCCATCACTTCGGTGGATTGCGGAATGCGCTTGCCGGTGAACATCTGCGACGGCGTCACCACCTCGATGCAACCGCCGCAGGCCTTGGAGATGTCCTCGAACTGCGACTTCACCCAGCGCCGCGCAGCGCCGATGCCGCGCTTGTCCGACTTGGTGTCCGACAACGTGTGGCGCGTGCCGAAGCTCACCAGCTTGGCAATCGTGGCATGCAGTTCCGCTTCGCTCGGTGCGGTGGACAAGGCTTGCAGCGATGCATGCTGGCTCGGCTGCGCCGGCGCGTCGTCGGCATAGGCGGTAGAGATGGCAAGGCACAGCGCGAAGGGAAGTAGGGTCGGGGCAAGGCGCATCAGGGTCTCCCGGTGATCAGCCCCCGACTTTACATCGCAGATGTGGCCGCGCAGAACCATGCCATTTGGCCCTCCCCGGAGCTCGCCGCATCGTATTGCCGGGCCTTCGCAGGGACTTACGGTTTGACCAGCGTGATCTCGAACAGCTTGGGCCAGCGCTTGCCGGTGACGAACAAGCGATCGTGCTGCTCGTCGTAAGCGATGCCATTGAGCACATCGTTGCCCGGGTCAGGCAGGCGGCTCACATCAAGCAAGCCGCTGAGGTCGATCCAGCCGGTGACATGGCCGGTGGCCGGGTCGATGCGTGCGATGCGGTTGGTCATCCACACGTTGGCGTAGATCTCCCCCCTCACCCATTCCAGCTCATTGAGATTGGTCACCGGCTCGCCGTTGTCGGTGACCATGATGCTGCCGGTGGCGGTGAGCGTATCCGGATCGAGCACGCGCAGCACCGGCGAGCCATCGCTCATATACAGATGCCTGCTGTCGCGCGTGAGCGCCCAGCCTTCGCCGGGATAGCGGAAGGTGCGCTGCTGCCTGAAGCTGGCCAGGTCGTAGACAAAACCAAGCTCGCTCTTCCAGGTGAGCTGGATCAGCTCGTGATTCCAGTCGACGATGCCCTCGCCGAAATACGCATCCGGCACATCATGGCGCTGCAGCACCTTGCCGGTTTCCAGTTCCACTTTGCGCACGGTCGACTCGCCCGCTTCGCCGGTGCTCTCGTACAGATAGCCGTCCTTGTAGAACAAGCCTTCCGTATACGCCGAGGTGTCATGCGGATAGACATGCACCACGCGATAACCGTACACCGGCGTGGCGGCATGAGTGGACGCAGAGCTGACAAGGGCGATCAGGGCGAGCGCGTAGCTGAGCCGGCGTATCATGAAAACGACATCCTTTGCGAAGGGCAGCCTCGCGCGTGGCGGGCAGCGGGTAACCTCAGTGCAGCGAGCGTACCCGGAAGTTCCGCCCCTTGATCTTGCCCGCGCGCAGCCGCTCCAGCGCCTTGTTCGCAAGATCCCGACGGATCGCCACATAGGCACGCGTGGCGAACACGTCGATCTTGCCAATGTCCTTGGCGTCGAGCCCGGCATCGCCGGTCAGTGCGCCGAGGATATCGCCGGGTCGCAGTTTGTCCTGGCGGCCGGCATCGATCACCACCGTCTTCATCGGCGCGAGGTTGAGCTGCTTGCCGCGCGAGGGCGCCACCCGCAGCGGATGCCACGGCAGCGGCTGGCCCAGCTGTTGTTCGATATTGGTTGCCTTGGGGCGTTCGCGCGGCGTCACCAGGGTGATGGCGAGGCCATTCTCACCGGCGCGACCCGTGCGGCCCACGCGATGCGTGTGCGTGTCCGGGTCGTGTGCAATGTCGAAGCTCACCACCAGGGGTAGGGCCACGATATCGAGACCGCGCGCCGCCACGTCAGTGGCCACCAGCACGGCGCAGCTGCGGTTGGCGAACTGCACCAGCACTTCATCACGATCGCGCTGCTCCATGTCGCCGTGCAGTGCGAGCGCCGAGAAACCGCGCTTGTCCAGTTCCTCGGCGACCCCGTCCACGTCCTTGCGCATATTGCAGAACACCAGCGCGTGCTGCGCCTGTTCGTCCCGCAGCGTGCCCTTGGCCAGCAATTGCGCGAGCGCATCGAGTTTCTGCGCCGGCTCCACTTCGTGGAAACGCTGCTCGATGGTGGTCTCCTCGTGCGGCGTCTCCACCGTCACTTCCACCGGATCGCGCTGCAGGCGCTTGCTCACCTGGCGGATTTCCTCGGCATAGGTAGCCGAGAACAGCAGCGTCTGGTGATGCTTGGAGATGCGCCCCACGATGTCGTCGATCGCTTCGGAAAAGCCCATGTCGAGCATGCGATCGGCCTCGTCCAGCACCAGCACCTTGATGCCGCCGCCGTGCAGGCTCGAGCGCTTGAGATGTTCCTGGATACGCCCTGGCGTGCCCACCACGATATGCGGGTCATGCGTCAGCGAGGCGAGCTGCGGGCCCAGCGGCATGCCGCCGCACAGCGTCAGCAACTTCACGTTGGGAATATTGGCCGCCAGTTTGCGGATGGCCTTGCTCACCTGGTCAGCCAGCTCGCGCGTGGGGCAAAGCACCAGCGCCTGCAGCCGGATCGTCTCCACGTCGATCTGCTGCAGCAGGCCCAGCCCGAACGCAGCGGTCTTGCCGCTGCCGGTACGCGCCTGCGCGATCACGTCGCGACCTTCCAGGATCGGCGGCAGACTCTGTGCCTGCACTGGCGTCATCTCGGTGAAACCGAGGGTTTCCACGCTGGCGAGCAGCGCGGGCTTTAAGGGGAGCGTGCGGAAATCAGTCATGCGGGTATTGTCGCATGCCGGTTGGCTGGGCCTTAAAAGGGGTCAGGGGCGAGTAGTGAGGGCGCCAAGACCGCCTGCCCACGCTCGCCCCTCGTCCCTAAATACTCAGCTCTGCATATCTTCCAGCTCGATGCCCTTGGTCTCGCGCACGGCCTTCAGCACGAAGACCAGAGAAATCAGGGCGAATGCGGCGTACAGGCCGTAGGCAAAGGCGAGGCCCATTTCGGCCAGCGACGGGAAGGTACTGGTGATGGCGAAGTTGGCCAGCCACTGGGCGGCGGCGGCCACGGCCAGTGCAATGGCGCGGATCCGGTTGGGGAACATCTCGCCCAGCAGCACCCACACCATCGGGCCCCAGCTGAGGCCGAAGAACACCACGTAAGCGTTGGCGGCAACCAGGGCCACCATGTTCCACGGCGCCGGCAGGCTGAGCGTGGCGCCGCTGCCGGTGGCCTGCGAGAAGCACCACGCCATCGCACCGAGGGTGACGGCCATGCCGGCCGAACCGATCACCAGCAAGGGCTTGCGACCGATGCGATCGACCAGCGCGATGGCGACGAGGGTCACCAGCACGTTCACCACCGAGGTGGCCACCGTGATGGAGAACGAATCGGCTTCGCTGAAGCCCACCGAATGCCACAGGGTGGACGAGTAATAGAAGATGACATTGATGCCCACGAACTGCTGGAACACCGACAGCAGGATGCCAATCCACACCACCGGCAGCAGGCCCAGGCGCGGTCCGCGCAAGTCCTTCAGGGTGGGGCGGTATTCCGAGTGCAGGCTCTGCTGGATGTCCTTCACCTTGGCATCGAGGGCAGCCTCGTTGTGCATGCCCAGCACCTGGCGCAGCACGTCCTTGGCTTCCGCCAGGCGACCCTTGGCCACCAGGTGGCGCGGCGATTCGGGCACGCCGAGCACCAGCGAGCCGTAGATCAATGCAGGCACCACGGCGACCAGGAACATCCAGCGCCACGCGTCCAGGTTGAACCAGAGCTTGTGCGAGGCACCGCCCGCCGTACCGGCCAGCCATGCATCGCTCAGCAGCGCGGCAAAGATGCCAAGCACGATGGCCAGCTGCTGCAACGAACCGAGCCGGCCGCGCACGGCGGCAGGCGAGATTTCCGCGATATAGGTCGGCGCGATCACCGAGGCCACACCGACGCCGATGCCGCCCACCAGGCGCCAGAACACCAACAGGCCAACGCCGTTCACCAAACCTGCGCCCAAGGCGCTCAGAGCCAGCAACACGGCCGCCACCTGCATCGCGCGTACTCGGCCGACGCGGTCTGCGAGCGGGCCGGCGTACCACGCACCAGCAGCAGAACCTAGCAGCGCGCATGACACGGCGAAACCGATGTGGGCTGCATCCAGCCCGAAATTGCCGCGCACGGCGTCGACCGCGCCGTTGATCACGGCGGTATCGAAGCCGAACAGGAAGCCGCCAAGTGCAGCGGCCGCAGCGATCAAGACAACGCGCGCGGTGGCGTGTTGACCAAGGTCACCGACGGAGTTCGTCGACGTCGGTGTGGAATTCAGATTCATTGCCTCTCCCCAATCCAGAGTCCGGCGATTCTGCGCTGGCAGTGCCGGTTTATTGAAGTGAATACGTATGCATCAGAGTGGGCGGGATGTCGAGCTTTGGGGATGTGGAGGGGATGTTGCGGGTGCGTTGGGAGAAGGGTGGGGTTGTTTGTGGGGTGGTGATGGCTGGTGGCGAGGGTGGTGAGTTTTGTGTTGCTTTGCAGCATGATTTTTGCGGCGCGCGTGCGCATGACGCTCGGCGGGAGTTTGAGCCGCTGTGTTGGCTAACTCGTCATCCCGGCGCAGGCCGGGATCCAGAGCCTCGGTGTTTACTTGTCGCGATACGGCGACCTGGCCCGCCTGCTGCGGGCTTCCGTCCTCCTGCCGGAGGCCGGGTTACTTTTCTTTGCTTGCCCAAAGAAAAGTAACCAAAAGAAAGGGCCCCCCGGATGACGCGCCTTCCGGGCCGTTGGCCCTCCAGGTGCGCGGTCGGGTTACGGGGTTTTTCGACAGGACATCCCTGTCCTGTCGAAAAACTGGCCGCATCCATGCGGCCACCCTGCGGGCTTTCCTCCACCCGCCCGCCGCGTCATACGGGGACCCCGGGGGCAGGAGCCACATCAAGAGCCACATCAAGAGCCACATCAAGAGCCGAACGCCCACCGTGCCGGTCGGCAGTTTGTCTGTTGTAGGAGCGCACTTGTGCGCGACCGGCCGGAGCGGTGCATCCACGCGCTGCGGTCGCGCACAAGTGCGCTCCTACAGGAGGGTTCGCATGTTTTGGGGGCGGACCACACACCGCGGGCCGCTATTTGTTGGAGCGCACCCTGTGCGCGACCAACCTAGGGAGCGGTACACCCCGGCGCCGCGGTCGCGCACAAGTGCGCTCCTACAAGGGGAGCGCGCACGTCGTGGACGGCGGATCAACGCTGCCGACGGGCTATTTGTGGGAGCGCACCCTGTGCGCGACAAACCTGCGGAGCGAGGCACCCGGGTGTGGCAATGGCAGCCGATCGAAGCAATCGCCGCCGAGCCATTCCTTCAATTGAGAAACAACCTCTCCGCCAACTTCGCCAGCGGCTTCTCCATCGCATTCTGCAAACGCGGCGGCAACTCCAGCGGCTTGAGCAGCATCTTCACCGTCATTTCCGCGGGGATATTCCGCCGCAGCAGGTCTTGTGCGCGGCCGGTGACGCGCTTGAACTCGGCGTGGTTGTCCTTGTGCTGCGGATAGCACTGGTCGAACACGTGGCGCAGCGCGATGTCGCTGTCTTCGCCGCGGATTTCGTTGAGGCGACGCAGGATGACCCGGAATATCTTGTAGCGACCGAAGCCCTCGCGTTCGCGATACAGGCGGTAGTGCTGGTAGAAATTCTTGTAGTGGCGGACTTCGTCGCTCTTGATGTGACCGGTGAGCTGCTTGAGCACGGGTTCATCGGTGATGTCGTTGAGTGCGCGGTAGAGGCTGGCGGTACCGGTTTCCACCACGCAGCGCGCGGCAAGTTCCAGGCCGCGGATGGGTTCCAGTTGTTCGGCGGTGCACACCGCGCCGTACTCGGCCCAGAACGCGGCGAAGCCCTTGTCCCAGTCGAATTCCGGCCACACCGCTTTCACATAGGCGGCAAGGGCGCGGCCGTGCTGCAGTTCCTCGTGTTCCCAATGCTGGCTGAGCCAGGTCTGCAGGGTCTCGTCACCCGCGAAGTGGTCGACCAGATTGTGCGTATACAGGTCCGAACCGCTCTCGACGAAGGAGGCGCTGCACAGCAAGAAAAACAGGTCTTCGTTCTGGCGTACACGTTGGATGTCGATCCGACTGAAGTCCAGGCTTTCGAGGGTCCAGGGCAACGATTGGGCATAGCTCACGCGGGCTTTCCTGTGCGGGGGGCCGAAGGGCTGGCTTGACGCGGGGCACGGCGCCAGCCTGGCATGACGATCGTGTGACAGCATACGACGAGACGGCAACGCGGGATTAACGAGCGCCGACCCGCGGGGCTGGCGGGTGGCTCAGCGCACCACGGTCACCGGCACGTGGGCGCGCTCGAGCACGTCGCTGGAGACCGATCCGAGCAGCCAGCGCGCGAGCGCGCCGCGCTCGGTATGGCCGATCACGATGTGATCGATGGCGTGGTTGCGTACCTGCTCCAGCAGGACATCGCCGGGGCTGCCGCGCACCACCTCGGCGTCGATCAGGGACGCCGTGCCCGGCACCAGATCCTTCACTTCGTCGAGCAACTGGGAGCAACGCTTGCCGCCCTGGTCGGCGATCATCAGCGTACAGGTGTCGGCGCTCCCTTCGGTCAACTGCAACACCGACACCACGCGGACGCGGCCACCGGTGGCCTGCGCCAGTTGCACGGCAAAGCGCAGCGCGCGTTGCGATGTGGCGGAGCCGTCATAGCCGACCAGCGAATAGTTAGACATGCGCTACCTCGGGCACAGGCAGGCTTGCTGTGTCGGGCACGGGTGCGAGGCGGCCCAAGGCAGATCGGCCTGCGGTTTTCTCGGATCTTGAGGGTCAGCGTAATCCTCGCCGCGCGCCTGCGCTACGGGTGATGCGCCCAATCCATGCGCGCTCATCAGGCGGCCGAAACACAGGGCTTCCCCAGGCGCAACGTACGGGCACGACAGGCTTTTTTAAGCCTTGAGCCAGCATTGCTTGCGAAGCCGTTAACGAAGCATCCAGCTATTTGCACACTGCGTTCACGGGAACTGCCGACCATGGAGGTGCTACGGCGGACAGGTGCACGCTGACCACAGTGGCTGACGTCGTCCGAAGTCCTCATTCACTGCAAGGAGATGAAAATGATCAAGCGTTCAATGGGTATGGCGGCTCTCGTACTGGCTTGCGCAGGCGCCATGTCGATGGCACCGGTATCCGCAGCCCGTGCGGCCGAAGCCGAAGTGAAGTGCGATCTCTCCTTCAGCATTTCCGGATGGTCGCTCATCTACAAGCATGCCTCGGGCAGTGGCACGGTGGTTTGCAATAACGGCCAGAAGTCCAAGGTGAAGATCTCGGTCAATGGCGGCGGCATCACCGCCGGCAAGTACCGCATCGACAACGGCAAGGGTGACATCACCCATGTGCGCAGTATCGACGATGTGTTCGGCACCTATGCGCAGGCCGGTGCCGAAGCAGGCGTGGTCAAGAGTGGCGAGGCCCAGGTGTTGACCAAGGGCACCACGTCGCTGGCCCTGCATGGCAGTGGCGAGGGCGTGAACCTCGGCGTTTCGGTGGGCGCGTTCGAGATCGAGCGCGAATAAGTCACCGTTGCAGGCTCGATGCAGAGGGTGCCGCATGGCGCCCTTTGTTTTGCTGCGCGTAAACTGGCCCGGAATTCTTTCGGAGTGTCCCGATGCCTCGCCTCTCGTTCCTGTTGATGTTGAGTCTGCTGCTGGGCCTGCTGGCTCCGGCCTATGCCGACGCGCCCGCCGCCACGCTGCCGCAGGTCGGCCAGAAAGCGCCTGATTTCCACCTGCAGGACCAGAACGGCAAGTGGCATACGCCGGCCGATCATCAGGGGCGTTGGGTGGTGCTGTACTTCTATCCGAAGGACTTCACGCCCGGTTGCACCACCGAGGTCTGCGCGTTCCGCGACGATGTCGCCAAGCTGCGCCAGCAGGGTGCCGACGTGCTGGGCGTGAGCCTGGACGATGTGAAATCGCACGCGGACTTCGCCGCCAAGTACCACGTACCGTTCCCCTTGCTGTCCGATGCCGACAGCAAGACCGCGCAGGCCTATGGCGTGCTCGCTTCCAAAATGGGCTTCAAGTACGCGCGCCGCACCACCTTCCTGATCGACCCGCAGGGCAGGGTTGCCAAGGTCTATGAGGATGTGGATCCGGAGAAGAATTCGGCCCAGGTGCTGGCCGATCTCGCATCGCTGAAGGCGTCTTCCTGATGCCGTTGATGCTGCGTAGCGAAACCCGCCGCGACGGCTTCGCGCTGTGGCGCATCGTGACCTGGCTGATCCTGCTGCTGGCGGCCTATGGCTGCATGCAGTACGCGTTGCATGCCACCCAGTTGTGGCGTGTGCTGCAGCCGCTGCCCGCGTCCAATACGGGCGACATCTTGCAGCTGCACAAGATGCTGGCCTGGGATGTGCTGTATTTCGTCGCAGCGCTGGCGCTGGTGGTGATCTGCGCGGGGGCGATTCTTCGCCAGGGCTGGGCGCGGCCTTCGCTGCAGCTGGCCAGTGTGCTGCTGGCGGTGGGCTGGGGCCTGGTGGGTGGGCTGATGCTGTTCCTGCAGTGGCGCGACTTCAGCCAGGCGGTGGCGTTGACCAATGCCCAGGACTCGCTCGATACCGCCTCGCAGATGGCGATGGCGCATATGCGCCGGTCATTTCTGATGGCAGTGGGGATCAAGTTCGTAGGTGTGCCGGTATTGCTGTGGCTGGCCTGGTGGCTGGGGCGCCCGTCGGTGCGTGCCCAGTTCCGCTCGCGACGCTGAGCACGTTCGGTTCAGGTCCGGTTGCCGCGGCGCGGGTTATCGCTGCGGCATCGATTGCTCCGGGCCCTCCCATGTTCCTGCGCCGCCTGTCCCTCCTCGCCACCCTCTCGCTGGCCAGCGTGGCCTTGCACGCGCAGGACCTGGCGACCACCTGCCACGCCACCAGCAGTTACGACCTGACGATTGCGCCTGATCGTCTCTTGTTCGATCGCTCGCAACCCTTGCCACGCCAGGTGGAACTGCGCGATGGCAGTCTGCGCACCGATGGCAGCAAGGTCGCCCTGCGTGCGGACGAGCAGGACCGCCTGGCCTTATTCGAGCGTGAGTTACGAGCCCTGGCGCCTCGCGCCAAGGCGGTGGCAGCCAATGGCGTGGACATGCTCGCGGCCGCCATGCACGACGAGGGCACCCGCCTATCGCTGGACCCCGCGACACGGGCAGAACTCGACCGCCGCGTGGCGTCCCGCGCGGCAGAGCTCAAACAGCGCCTGGCGGCCAGCAACAGTACCCACGACTGGCAGGGCAACCTGGCCGACCAATACGCCAACCAGCTGGCCTCTGACCTGATGCCCTTGCTGGCCAATGATCTCGGCCAGCAGGCCATGAATGCCGCCATGACCGGCGATCTGCAGGCGGCGGCCAACCTGCGCGATACGGCCGGCGACCTCACCACCCAGCTGCGCCCCCGTCTGGAGCAGCGCATGCAGGCCCTGGGGCCGCAGGTCCAGGCCTTGTGCCCGGCAGTCCAGCGGCTGGCCGAGCTGCAGCAGGGCATCCGCGGTACCGGCGGCCAACCCCTGAACTTGCTGGACGTGGGTCAGTAAAACCCCGGCTGAGCGAGGGTTCTCACGAAGCCTCAGATTAACCCTACGCTAAGTGGCGAAGGACGAGGATGGCGCCTGCATTCGCTTTTAGCTCAGCAGGAGGCGACTTCGTGTCGCGTGCACCGCAATACAACGCCCTTATCCGGCGTGGCATCGATGACCGGGACCTGTACCGCAGGGCCCTGGTCCAGGTTCGCGAACCGGGACTGCAGGCCTTGCTGGCCGAGAACCTGCACACCCTGGACGCCCTGATCGGCGACCTGCAGGCACAGATGCATGCCGCGGGCCGCACACCGGCCAGGCACGGCACGCTGCCTGGCGCCGTGCGCGGGGCGCTGGCCGACATGGTCACCGGCATGGCCTCCAACCGCGATTCGGCCTGGGTCCACTATCTGGCCCGCCACGAGTGCGCTCTGCTGAGGAGTTTCGAGCAGCAGATGGCGCTGGCCTCGGACGAATCGGCGCGCGTGCTGAGAGTCCAGTTGTCGCGCCTGCACGGCATCCATAAGGATATGCACTGCCTGGCCGGTACCACCCACGGTTGACCGGTCGCCCATCGTAAGGAGCGCGCGTGCCGACCCCCACGGACGTGTTGGATTTCTGGTTCGCCGAAGATTCGCAGGCGCACTGGTATGAGCGCGACGACGCTTTCGACGCGGCCATTCGCCAGCGCTTTGGCGACACGCTGGACGCGGCCCGGCGCGGCGATCTCGATCACTGGGCGCAAACGCCCGGGGGCTGGCTGGCCCTGCTGATCGTGCGCGATCAGTTCAGTCGCAATCTCTATCGCGACGACGCCCGCGCGTGGTCGGCCGATCCCATGACGCAAGTGCTTGCGCTCGATGGCATCGCGCGCGGCGACGACCAGCGGCTGACGCCGATGCAGCGCGTCTTTGCCTATATGCCGCTCGAACATGCCGAGAGCCTGGTATTGCAGGTGCACTGTGTGCACTTGTTCGAACGGCTGGTGGCCGGTCAACCAGCGTCGGAGCGCCCGTGTTTCCAGAACTTCGTTGATTACGCCCGTCGCCATCACGATGTGATAGCGCGGTTCGGCCGGTTTCCCCACCGCAACGCCGTCCTCGGCCGTCTCGATACACCTGCGGAACAGGCGTATCTTGCGACTCCGGAATCGGGTTTCTGAGCGTCACCGACGACACGGAGTTGATCATGCGCCGCTATCTGTTCATTGCCCTGTTGCTGTTGAGCGCAAGCGCCACGGCAGCCAATACCTATCGCGTGGGCAGCGAGGTGCTGACCGTCGGCGACAGTGCGGTGCGCGCCATGCAGCTGATGGGCAAGCCGGATTTCAAGGAGCCGGTGCAAAGCGACTTTGGCGGCTACCAGGGCGAGCGCTGGCAGTACATGCGCGATGACGGACGCGTCGTCATCATCACCATCCTCAATGGCAAGGTGTCGGACATCGCCGACCGCTCGCGCTGAGCGATGCGTCATCGACGTGAACGACGACAGCAGGCGATGCCTGCCGACAGCAAGCCGCGGCCGTAAACCCATGCCGTGATCGGATATCGCATCGCTAAGGTGACTCTCCGTGCCACGTGCACACGGAGAGGGACGAGCGATGCGTCGAACCATGTGTCTGAGTGTCCTGTTGTTCGCGTGCGCGGCTCACGCAGGCAGCGGAACCTTGCGCGTCGGCAGCCAAGTGCTGGTGGTGGGCGACTCCGCCACGCGGGTCCTGGAGCTGCTGGGCAAGCCGTCGTACCGCTCGCATGCCGCTTCGTCTTCGAGCAGTCACCGGGGCAGCCGACGCAGCCGCAGACACGGCGGTCGATCGACATCGTCGGGCGGCGAGCAATGGCAGTACCGGCAGGGCAGTCGCGTCGTCACCATCGTGGTAGCCGACGGCAAGGTCAGCGCGATCCGCGACGATGGCCACTGAGTGAGATGGCGGCGCGGCCGCCGCTCATGCGATAACTGTCGCGAGGGAAGGGAGATCGCGTCATGTCCGAAACGTCTGCATCGGCGCAACGCCGCTCGCCAAGCCTGCTGCGCCCGCACCAGCCGGGCACGCACGGCAAGGTCACCAATATCGAGCTGTTCTTCGATCTGGTGTTTGTCTATGCCGTCACGCAGTTGTCGCACACGCTGCTGCGCGACTTGAGCGTGCTGGGCGCCGTGCACGTGTTGCTGCTGTTTCTGTCGGTCTGGTGGGTATGGATCTTCACTGGCTGGGTCACCAACTGGCTCGACCCCGATCGCTTTGCCGTACGCCTGCTGGTGCTGGCGCTGATGTTCGCGGGTCTATTGCTGTCGGTGGCGCTGCCCGAGGCATTCGACGGCCACGGCCTGATGTTCGCCTGCGCCTACGCCTCGATGCAGGTGGGGCGTTCGCTGTTCATGGTCTGGGCGTTGCGGGTGTCGACACCGGCGGCGCGCCTGAACTTCTATCGCATCACGCTATGGTTCGCGGTGGCGGGCGTGCTGTGGGTGATGGGCGGCCTGGCCTCGGACCAGGCGCGCCTGGCCTGGTGGGCCGTCGCGTTGGGTATCGAGTACGTGGGACCGGCGGCGTATTTCTACGTACCGGGGCTAGGGCGATCCTACACGCGCGAATGGGACGTGGAAGGCGGCCATATCGCCGAGCGTTGCAGTCTGTTCGTGATGATCGCGCTGGGCGAATCCGTGGTGGTGATGGGCAGCACGTTCGCGGAAGGCACGCGCACGGCCGATCTGTGGTTTGCCTTCATCATGGCGTTCGTCGGCTGCGTGGCGATGTGGTGGATTTACTTCGACCTCGGCGTGGAGCGCGGCAGCCGCTCGATCATCCAATCGACCGATCCGGGACGCACGGCGCGGCTGGGCTATACCTATCTGCACCTGTTGATCGTGGCCGGCATCGTGGCTTGCGCGGTTGGCGACGAGCTGAGCCTGGCGCATCCCCTCGCCACGGCGCAAACGGCGCAGATCGCCGTGTTGCTGGGCGGCCCGGCGCTTTATCTGCTGGGCAATGCGCTGTTCAAGAAGACCGTCAACAACACTAATTTTCCACTGTCCCATCTGGTGGGGTTGGGCTTGCTGGCGGCCCTGGCGTGGCCAGCGCATGCGCTGCCAGTAGTGGCGCTGGCGACGGCGACCACGCTGCTGCTGGTCGGCGTCGCGCTGTGGGAAACCATCTCGCTGCGCAATCTGCGGCGTGAGCTTTACGCCGCTGAAGCGCAGGAGTAACGCGCTTACGTCGCCGCGCGGCTGCGCAAATCGTCGAGCAACTCCTGCGCCGTCCATGCACGCCGCGCCTGTTCGACCTGATGCACCAGCTCGACCAGTCGCGCATTCACCGGTGCGGCGACACCGTGCGCCGCGGCCAGCCGCACCACTTCGCCGTTGATGGCGTCGACCTCGGTGGAGCGGCCACGTTCAAGGTCTTCCCACATCGACGAACGCGCCACCGGGTCGATCGCCAGCAGGCGCGAGGCGAGCCGGCGGAACCAGCTGTCCGGCATCTCCAGCACGCGCGGCAACCAGGCTGGCGGCAAGGGCGTGAGTTTGGCTGGATGCATGTCTGCGGCATCGAACACCGTCAGCGCTTCGCGTTGGGCCAGCGCCAGGCAACGACGCCAGTCGCGCTGGGAGAGTTGTTCCTTCAAGGGCAGGTTGGACAGCGCGTTCAGTGCGTTGTTTAGGTTGAGCAGCAGCTTGGCGGACAACACCGCGGGCATATCGCTGCGCGCCAACAGCGGCAGACCCGATGCTTCGAACACGGGCAGAAACGCCGCCAGCGCTTCGTGCGCCTCCACCATCAGCTCGCCGCCGGAACCCTGATGGAAATCGCCGGGAATGCGCTGAAGCACGTTGAACGGCACCATCCCGGCCAACACTGGATGACCGGGCAGGGCATCGCGCAGGATGGCGGCGTTGTGCAGGCCATTCTGGAAACTCACCACCGGTACGCCGGGAGCAATCACTTCCGCCAGCTCACGCGCCACCGTTTCAGTGGCCGACGACTTCACGGTCACCAGCACCAGGTGCGCTTTCGCCGCAGCGAAGGGATTGACCTGCAATTCCACATCGCGTGCGGCGACGTGTTCATGGCCGCCCAGCAGGTCGCTCCAGTCCAGGCCGTGGATGCGCCAGGCGTCGATGACGCGGCGGCGGCCGATGCAGGTGATGCGTGCATTGTCGTGCAGCCGGGCGCCGAGGTAGCCGCCCACGCTGCCCGCGCCGTAGATGGCGATGCGGGGCAGGGCATGCACGCTCATGCGACGGCCTTGGCCGCGGCGCGACCGGCGATGCGTCCGGAAAACAGGCAGCCGCCGAGGAAGCTGCCTTCCAGTGCGCGATAGCCATGCAGACCGCCACCGCCGAAGCCCGCCGCCTCGCCCACGGCATATAGCCCTGGCATCGGCTGACCATCCTGGCCGAGCACGCGCGCATCCAGATCGGTTTCCAGACCACCCAGCGTCTTGCGCGTGAGGATGTTCAAACGCACCGCGATCAGCGGGCCGTTCGCCGGATCCAGCAGGCGATGCGGCTTGGCCACGCGTACCAGCTTGTCGCCGCGATAGCGACGCGCGTTGTGGATGGCCATCACCTGGCCGTCCTTCGTGTACGGATTATCGAACTGGCGATCGCGTGCCTCGATCTCCCGGCGGATATGCTCCAGGTCGAGCAGCGTGTTGCCGGCGAGTGCATTCATGCCGGCGACGAGTTCTTCCAGCGTGTCGCGCACGATGAAGTCGCGGCCATGCTGCTTGAACGCTTCCACCGGTGCAGGCGCGCCCTTGCCGACCGCGCGCTTGGCGACTTGTCGCCAGCTCTTGCCGGTGAGATCGGGATTCTGCTCCGAGCCCGACAAGGCAAATTCGCGTCGGATGATCTGCTGGTCGAGGATGAACCAGCTGTAGTCGTGGCCGGTGCGGCGCAGATGTTCCAGCGTACCCAGCGTGTCGAAGCCTGGCCACAGCGGCCCGGGCAGGCGGTTGCCGGCGGCGTCGAACCAGAACGACGAAGGGCCCGGCAGGATGCGGATGGCATGCTTGGGCCAGATCGGGTTCCAGTTTTCGATGCCCTCGACGTAGTGCCACATGCGATCGCGATTGATCAGACGCGCACCGGCGCTTTCGCTGATGCCCAGCATGCGGCCGTCCACGTGCGCGGGCACGCCGCACAGCATGTGCGCGGGCGGCGGTCCGAGACGTTCCGGCCAGTTGCGCCGCACCAGCGCGTGGTTGCCGCCGATGCCGCCCGCCGCCACGATCACTGCCTGCGCGCGCTGTTCGAAATCATGCAGCACGTCGCGCGAACTCGGCTTGCCGCGCGCCATGCCGTCAGCCGCCAGCACCTTGCCGCGCACGCCGACCACGGCGCCGCCTTCCACCATCAATTCATCCACGCGATGGCGGAAGCCGAATTGCAGCAGGCCTTTGGCCTGGGCTTCGCGGGCACGCCGTACGAAGGGTTCGATCACGCCGGGCCCGGTGCCCCAGGTCACGTGGAAGCGGGGCACCGAATTGCCGTGGCCGATGGAACCGTGCCCGCCGCGTTCGGCCCAACCCACCACCGGAAACCAGCGCATGCCCATGGCGTGCAGCCAGGCGCGCTTTTCGCCGGCGGCAAAGTCCACATAGGCCTGTGCCCAACGGCGCGGCCAGTGGTCTTCGGGGCGATCGAACGCCGCCGTGCCCATCCAGTCGGCCAGCGCCAGGGCATGCGAGTCACGCACGCCCATGCGCCGCTGTTCCGGCGAGTCGACGAAAAACAGCCCGCCGAACGACCAGAACGCCTGTCCCCCCAGGCTTTGTTCCGGTTCCTGCTCGAGCACCAGCACGCGCTTGCCGGCATCGGCCAACTCCGTGGCGGCCACCAGCCCGGCGAGGCCGGCTCCCACCACGACCACATCGCACCCTTCCCGCATCCCCCGCCTCCCCGTGGCGATTTGCGTCTCGGGAACTTAGCGTGCCTGTCGGCGCATTCCTATGCGCGCTGCGTCATAGCCAGGAAGTCCCGATAGCCCAGAAGTCTCGGGTGACTGGTGGCACGGCATGACCTCAAGCCCATGCCCGCACTCATGCCGTGCTGCATCGTGGCGATCGAGGCCCACGGCATGTGGCACACGGAAGGGGAACGACATGCGTACCACCATGATGGCTTGCGCGCTGGCGGCGGGACTGGCGTTGGGCGGCGCGGCGCACGCGCACGATCTCGAAGTACATGACGGCCATTGCGGCTATTCGACCGCCTACGATGTGCAGGTCATGCCCGGCGGCATCGGTTTCCACCGTAATGACGGCAAGCCCGCCGACGTGTTCATGCACGACGGCCACTTGCGCGTGGATGGCCGCGACGTGGCGTTGAGCGGCGAAGATGCCGCACGCCTGCGTGACTACGAGCAGCAAGTACGGCTGCTGTTGCCGGAAGTGGCCGACGTCGCGCGCGAGGGCGTCAACATCGGTTTTGCCGCGATGCGCACCGTGCTGATGACGTTCGCCGAAAACGACGACGAGCGCCACCGCATGGTGGGACGTCTGGATGAGAATCATCGCCTGGCCTTGGCACGCGTCGACGACGGGCTGGGCAAGGGCGTGTGGAAATCCGACGACATGGAAGAGGTCGTCGAAAAAAGCGTCGAGAATTCCGTCTCCGACCTGGTTTCCAAGGTGGCTGGTGAGGCCGTCTCGGCGGCGCTATCCGGTGACCAGAGCAAGGTGGCAGCGCTGCAGGCGCGGGCCGAGTCGCTGGACAAGAGCATCGACCGCGAAGTGAACAAGCGCGCCGACGAACTGGACAAGCACGCCGATGCGCTGTGTCCGAAGCTCAGTTCGCTGGACGCCCTGCAACACCAGTTCCAGTTCCGGCTGCAGGATGGCTCGCGCCTGCAGCTGCTGGCCTACGACAAGAAAGAACATAACAAGAAGCTGATGACAGCCACGGACAGTGCCCGCGCCGGCGGAGGCGAATCCGCGCACTGATCCTTCGTCAGGGCTCCCCTGCCAGACACTGGACCGCGTCGGTGCTGTCGACGCGGTCATTTTTCGTGGGCGAAACAGAACCTTGATTGTTGCGCTGGTAGTCTCTCGGGGTTTTTTCGTTGAGAGCACCGCCACTCATGCACGATCTTCTGGCCCGTCTGCCCCTTTCCGAAGCCACCATTTCGGTGCTTATCAATATCGGCCTGGCTATCTTGCTGCTGCTGATCGGCGTATGGCTGGCCGCGCGCGTGGCCAATATCGCCCAGCGCGCCATGCATCGCGCGAATGTGGACGTGACGCTCAGCGGTTTTTTGCGCAACCTGATCTATGGCGTGCTGATTGCGATGTTGATCGTGATGGCGCTGCAGCAGGCCGGCGTGCCCTCGGCGCCGCTGGTGGCTGCGCTGGGCGCGGGCGGCCTGGCCATTGGCCTGGCCTTGCAGGGGTCGTTGAGCAATCTGGCCTGGGGCGTGCTGCTGATCGTGTTTCGCCCGTTCCGGGTGGGCGATTACATTCAGGCCGGCGGTGTGGAAGGCACGGTGGAAGCGGTGAGCCTGATGCACACCATGCTGACCATGCCCGACAACCGCGAGGCGGTCGTGCCCAATGCCAAGATCGGTTCCGACGCCATCATCAATTTCAACCGCCGCGGCACCCGCCGCTTCGAGCTGAAAGTACGCGTCGGCTACAAGGATGACCTCGGCAAGGCGATGGAGTTGATCCGCGGCCTGTTCGACGCCGATGCGCGCATCCTGAAAGATCCTGCGCCGGGCGTATGGACCGAGAGCCTCAGCGACAGCGGCGTGATGCTGGTGCTGCGCGCCTATACCAAGAGCGCCGATGGCTGGGGCGCGCAGACCGATCTGCTGCGCGCGCTCAAGGAGCGTTTCGAGGCGGAAGGCATCAGCCTCGCCGCGCCTCAGCAGCAGCTGGTATTGCTGCAAGGACGCCCGTCGGAGCAGACCACCTGACGAAGTGGAATGCTGCGGCCGGGATCGTCGTTGCGGCAGGCCCGGAATAGCTAGACCAAAGTCTTGCATACGTATGCGAATGGTGCCTTCAAACGATCCAAAAGCGTCCAGAACGCGGTCTCGTTCGCTATCATTGAAAACCTTACGCGGCCGTCATCCCCGCCGGCTCGCCATCGCCATCCGTAGGAGCAACCATGGCCGACCTTAAAGAAGCACGCGTTCCCGATATCGGCAGCGAGAACGTGCCGGTGATCGAAGTGCTGGTGAAACCCGGTGACAAGGTCGCCAAGGAACAAGGCCTGGTCACGCTGGAATCGGACAAGGCCACCATGGAAGTGCCGGCCCCGTTCGCGGGCACGGTGAAGGAAATCAAGCTGAAGGTGGGCGACGAGGTGTCCGAGGGCGCCCTGATCGCCATCATCGAAGCCGACGGTGAGGCTGCCGCGCCTGCTCCCCAGCAGGCTGCCGCGCCGGCCAAGGCCGAAGCGCCCGCCAAGGTCGCTGCTGCGCCGGCCCCTGCGCCGGCTGCCCCCGCACCGGCACCTGCTGCGGCTCCCGCCGGCGGTGGTGGCGTGCAGGAAGTGAAGGTGCCCGATATCGGCAGCGACGACGTGCCGGTGATCGAGATCCTGGTGAAGGTGGGCGACACCATCACCAAGGACCAGGGCCTGATCACGCTGGAATCGGACAAGGCCACCATGGAAGTGCCGGCCCCGTTCGCGGGTGTGGTGAAAGAGATCAAGGTCAAGATCGGCGACGAGCTGTCCGAAGGCAACGTGATCGCCCTCGTGGAAGCTGCCGGCGGTGCCGCTGCGCCCGCACCGGCTCCCGCTCCCGCACCGGCTGCCGCCAAGGTCGCCGCGCCGACGGTCGAAGAAAAGCCGGAGCCCGTCGGTGGCCGAAGCGTGCTGCCGGGCAATGCGCCGGAAGGCGACGTGGCCCCCACCGCGCGTCCGCCGTTCGATGCCGGCATCGTGATGCCGGGTGACGCCCCGTACGCCAGCCCCGCCATCCGCGCTTTTGCGCGCGAGCTGGGCGTGGACGTGCGCCAGGTGAAGGGCACCGGCCGCAGCGGCCGCATCCAGCGCGAAGACATCACCGGTTACGTGAAGCACGCACTGGCGTCGGGCGCACGTCCCACCGGTGCACCGGTCGCCGCAGGCGGCGGTCTCAACCTGTTGCCGTGGCCGAAGGTCGACTTCAGCAAGTTCGGCGAGATCGAAGAGAAGCCGCTGTCGCGCATCCAGAAGATCTCCGGCGCCAACCTGGCGCGCAACTGGGCGATGATCCCGCACGTCACCCAGCACGAAGATGCCGACATCACCGAGCTGGAAGCCTTCCGCAAGAAGCTCGGCGAAGAGAACAAGGATCTGAAGATCACCCCGCTGGTGTTCCAGATCAAGGCCGTGGTTGCCGCGCTGAAGAAATTCCCGCAGTTCAACTCCTCGCTGGATGTGTCGGGCGAGAAGCTGACCCTGAAGAAGTACTTCCACATCGGCATCGCGGTGGACACGTCCGATGGCCTGGTGGTGCCGGTGATCCGCGACTGCGACAAGAAGGGCCTGCTGGATCTGGCCACCGAACTGGGCGAGATCTCCAAGAAGGCGCGCGACAAGAAGCTCGGTCCGAACGACATGTCCGGCGGCTGCTTCTCGATCTCCTCGCTGGGCGGCATCGGCGGCACCTCGTTCACGCCGATCGTCAACGCACCGGAAGTGGCCATTCTTGGCGTGTCCAAGGCGTCCATGAAGCCGGTGTGGAACGGCAAGGAATTCGCCCCGCGCCTGATCCTGCCGCTGTCGCTGAGCTATGACCACCGCGTGATCGACGGCGCGCTCGCCGCGCGCTTCGCCACCTACCTCGCACAGCAGCTGGGCGACATCCGCCGCCTGCTGCTCTGACGCGCTCTTAGCTCCCTCTCCCCTCCGGGGAGAGGGCTGGGGTGAGGGGCCAATCTTGCGTCGGTCCCTCACTGCGTAGCGAAAAGAAATTCAAGGATTCCCCATGGCAAGCACCATCGAAATCAAAGTCCCCGACATCGGCGGTCACGACAACGTGCCGGTGATCGAGGTGCTGGTGAAGGTCGGCGACACCGTCGCCAAAGAGCAGAGCCTGATCACGCTCGAGTCGGACAAGGCCACGATGGAAATTCCGTCGAGCGCCGCTGGCGTGATCAAGGAACTGAAGGTCAAGGTAGGCGACGAAGTGTCCGAAGGCGCGCTGATCGCGGTGCTGGAAGTGGCCGATGGCGCCGCCAAGGCAGAAGCGCCCAAGGCCGCAGCTGCCGCACCGTCGCCCGCTCCGGCCGCTGCCGCGCCCGCGCCGGCACCTGCTGCAGCACCGGCACCGAAGGCCGCTGGCGCCTCGGGCCGCACGCCCGACATCGAATGCAAGCTGGTCGTGCTCGGCTCAGGCCCGGGCGGCTACACCGCCGCGTTCCGCGCCGCCGATCTCGACGTCGATACCGTGCTGGTCGAGCGCTATGCCGCGCTCGGCGGCGTCTGCCTCAACGTGGGCTGCATCCCGTCCAAGGCGCTGCTGCATGCGGCAGCCGTGATCGACGAAGCCGAGGCCATGGCCGCGCACGGCGTCACCTTCGGCGCGCCCAAGCTCGATCTGGACAAGCTGCGCGACTTCAAGACCAAGGTGGTCGGCAAACTCACCGGCGGCCTGGCCAGCATGGCCAAGCAGCGCAAGGTGCGTACCGTGCAGGGCGTCGGCACCTTTGTGTCGCCCAACGAAATGGAAGTCCAGACGGCCGAAGGCACCAAGCTGCTGCGCTTCGAGCACGCCATCATCGCCGCCGGTTCGCAGGCCGTGCGCCTGCCGGCCTTCCCGTGGGACGACGAGCGCATCATCGATTCGACCGGCGCGCTAGAACTCAAGGACGTACCGAAGAAACTGCTCGTTGTCGGCGGCGGCATCATCGGCCTGGAAATGGCCACGGTGTATTCCGCGCTCGGCAGCGAAGTGACCGTGGTCGAGTTCATGGACCAGCTGATCCCCGGCGCCGATGCCGACCTGATCAAGCCGCTGGCGCAGCGCCTGGCCAAGAAGCTCAAGGGCGTGCACCTCAAGACCAAGGTGGTCGAGGCCAAGGCCGGCAGGAAGGGCATCGAGGTCAGCTATGAAGGCGAAAGCATTCCCGAAACCACCGTGTTCGACCGCGTGCTGGTCGCCGTGGGCCGCTCGCCCAACGGCAACAAGATCGGCGCCGAGAAGGCTTGCGTGGCCGTGACCGATCGTGGCTTCATCAACGTCGATACGCAGATGCGCACCAATGTGCCGCACATCTATGCCATCGGCGACCTGGTCGGTCAGCCGATGCTGGCGCACAAGGCCACGCACGAAGCACGCGTGGCGGCGGAAGTCGTCGCCGGCATGAAGAGCTACTTCGATGCACGAGTGATCCCGTCGGTGGCATTCACCGATCCGGAAATTGCCTGGGTCGGCGTCTCCGAGCGCGAGGCGAAGGAAAAGGGCCTGAAGATCGGTGTGGGCAAGTTCCCGTGGGCGGCCAGCGGTCGCGCGATCGGCATCGATCGCACGGAGGGCTTCACCAAGCTGATCTTCGATGAGGAAACCCATCGCATCGTGGGCGCCGGCATCGTCGGCCCGCACGCGGGCGACCTGATCAGCGAGCTGTGCCTGGCCATCGAGATGGGCGCGGAAGCGGCCGATATCAGCCTCACCATCCATCCGCATCCCACGCTGGGTGAATCGGTGGGCATGGCGGCCGAAGTCTACGAAGGCACCATCACCGATCTCTATATTCCGAAAAAGAAGAAGTAAGCGATCGCTGGTGATGCACACGAAGAGCCCGGGGAAATCCCGGGCTCTTCTTTTCTGCGATCAGTTCGATTCGGTGAACTGGATCGACGGCGTGGACCCGCCGCTGGCGGTGCAGCTGCCGAGGTTGAGGTTGTTGCTTTCACCGGTGGAGCCGGAGTTGGCCACGCAGGACGGCACGGCGGTCGAGCCGTCGGTCACTGCGAGCTTCACGGTGATGGAGGAGCCGCTGTTGAACTGGGCTTCCGAACCGCCGGCATTGCCGACCACGTTGAACTCGCCGACCTTCCACACGCTGGCCAACAAGAGCACGCTGTCCTTGCCGCTGGAGCTATAGGCCGTGGTGCCATTGGTGAAGACCACGGTGTCATTGCCACCAGCGGTGACGGTGCCGGTGAGCTTCACGTTGCCCAGCTGCGTGGCCGCTACATCGGGTGCCGACGCCGCGGCGCTGTTCTTATAGCAATCGCCTTCACCGTCGCTGCCGAAACCGCTCGGGCAACGCGAACTGCCCCAGCCGATCAGCCAGTACTGCATGAACACGGCCGCCGAACCCTGCACCTCGTAGTCAGGCGCGTAGACGAACTGCTGCCACACCGTGCAACCCGAATGGCTCTTGCACACCGACGTGGTGTCGTCGAAGCTCGAATTGATCTGCAGCGAGTATTCGTTTGCGCCCAGGATGCCGCCGCCGCCATAAGCCGCCACGCCCACACCCTTCTCCGAGGTAACACCCGTCACCGACGGGAAGCTGCCCACTGCCTGGGTGATCAAGCTGCTGGTCTGGATGGTGTAGTCATTGCCGTTGCCCGCGGTTTGCGCAGCGCCACTATTGAACAGCTTGAAGCGCGGCACCGGCGCGACGCGCGGCTGCAGCGCGTGGCAGGCAGCCTGGTGCCAGATGACGCTGGGATAAGTGGCTTGGAAACAGCCTTCCGACGGCGTGGCGATGTGCGCCATGCTCTCGCGCCAGCTGGCCTGTGCCTGTTCTTCCAGCGAACCGATGCGGTTCGCCGTCTGGGCGGAAACGACGGCAGGCAGGCAGGCGGCGGCAATCAGGCCGGCAAGAACAGCGATCTTGGTTTGTGCACGCATTGATTTCTCCCTGATACGCGAATAGCTATTGGTTTCGACCCCGGGGAATTCCGGTGGCCGATCACAGGCAACAACTAACCCTCACGCCAGCAACGGAACGTTGCGGCGCGTCACTTGCGGTTGCGTTGATCCTTCCGGACGGAAGGAGTTGGAGCGATCACGTTTCGATCACGAACACTCAGAAAACCCAGTGACGGCGAGTGCTCTGCCGGGTTTGGTAACGCATAAAAATCATTGTTGCAAATCGAAATAAAGTGCGTCCGCCGCTGTAAGCAATTCGACAGCAAGCCCTGCATCGATCAAAGCGACGCGAGCTATTGAGTACAAACAAGTTCTTGTTTCGCGCATTAGGTGAACTTGCGCGTATCGATTTCCATGCTGTCGCAAAATTGCACGGACGCGAATGGCGCCATTGCGACGCCTTGAGAAAACCTGCCTCGACCTGCTTCGCGCATGTCGCAGAGTGCTTAAAACAAGCGGTTTTCGTGATGCCGGCAATGTCTGTGACGTGCTGCGCACTTTGCGCACAGCAGCGCGTCGAGTTGTGACTGGTTCGTGAAGTCTTTCGACGCGATGCATGGGATGCGAGTCACGCCGCATGCAGTGCGCAGTTTCATCGCGTTGTATTGCAGGGTGACTGCGATCAAGTGAAGCGATGTGGCGCCACCGCCATGCGACGGCGCCATCAGCTGCTGAAGTCGATCAATGCTCAGTCTTCGCCAGTGCAGCCTTGATCGGCTTCGACGCGTCTTGCAGGTACGCGATGGTCTCTTTCGAGCTGTTGATCATCTGCTGCGACACACTGAGGAATTCCACCGGGTCGACATCCCTGCCCAGGTTGATGCGCGTCTGCAGGTTGATCATCCGCGGCGCGTCGAGCGCCACCGTCGCGTTGTGCGTGGTCCAGCTGGCGGTATCGCGTACGGCGGCGTAAGCGGCGGTGTACCGATGCAGGCGCGCAACTTCGATCCACGTGGCCGACTGGTTGGCGACGGCGACGTCCCAGGCCTGCGTGTTGAAGGTGGGCCAGTTGATGCTTAGCCGGAAACCTCCGTTCAGCTCGCGGATGTGCTTGTTGATCTCGGCATCCGGCAAGCCCTTTTGCACGTCATCGTGGATCGCCTTGTCGATGGCGATCAGTGGCGCAAGCCTTTTCTCGTCGGTCTGGATGGTCGACTGGATGTCGCGCAGCATGGTGTCGAGCTCCGAATCGATCTGCGTGCTCGCATACTCGGCGGCGTGCCGGTGGTGCGCGCCCTCGATCCACTGTTCCAGGCCCAGCGCGGTCAGGATACTGAGCACGATCATCAGGTAGTGCTGCAGGAATTCGCGCAGCGAATGCATCTTCACCTTGGGGACTTCGAAATGCATGTTGAATTCTTCCATCGCGGTCATCAAACGCGCGGTGCCGCGGGCACCGCATTCAAAGGTTGGTTTCGTAGCCCAGCCGATTCAGCATGGGCTGCAGGATAGGCAGGACCGGCTCGAACATCTCGCGATAGGCGTGCCAGCGATTGACCGCCTTGCGATGGATACCCTCGGTGACCTGCGCGTAGCTGGGCGTGCTGATGTAACCCTTCGCCTGCGCGTGCTCGGCAAAGCGCGCCATCGGCGTGCTGTCCTCCAGCTGGAGGAATTGGCCGAGCTTGGCGACGTGTTCGTCGAAGCGGGACACCACCGATTCGTAGCGCCACTCAAGCACGCGCGGCGCGAATACTTCGACATGGCCAAACCAATGTTCGAAGGCATCCACATAGCCACGCGCCAGCCGCTCCAGCGACGAACACAGCACCATGAACGCCGGCGAGCGAAAGGCCTGCATATAGCAACTCAGCAGGACGTCGCAGGGATGGCGCAGGCACAGGATGATGCGCGCTTCCGGGAACAACCGCATGATCATCGGCAGGCACAACATGTTCAGCGGATTCTTGTCGACCAGCTGCCGATCGCCCAGGTCGGGCGCGACCCGCCGCACGACATCGGCGTAGATGCTGCGTAGCTGCTCCGCATTGCCCTGGGTGAGTCCGGCAAGATCGGCGGGATAGGACTGCCCCGCCAGCTGCATGCGCTTGATCAGCTCATAGATGAAAGCGCGCTCATCCATCGAACGAAAGTGTGGATGGGCGTCGAGCATCTGCTCAAGCAGGGTGGTACCCGAGCGCGGGAAGCCGACGACGAAGACCGGGCTGGCCTCGCTGCGCGGTGCACGCAGGGCAGACCAGCGATCATGCGCCAGCCGGCTGACGGTGTGCTCCACCATCTCCAGCGGCTGACTATCTTCCTCCAGCATCTCCGGCACGAAGTCGCTGGCAAAGCGCAGCTGCGCGGCATGTGCTTCCTGCAGTGCTTGCCAGGCCTCATCGTGCCGACCCTGCTTGTCGCGTATGCCGGCGAGGCTGAAGGCGGCATTGGCCTGCAGATGGGCGTCGCTGCGCTCGCCCTGCAGTTGTGCGAACAACTGCGCGGCCTGCTCGCGCTCGCCGTCACGGGCCGCCAAGTTGGCGTGCACCTGGATGCCGGCGTGGCGCAGCTCCCACTCGGCTGGCGGCAGCGAGCTCAACATGTCCAGCGGCAATTCGCTCAACTCGGCGCGGGCCTCCTCAAGACGATTGCTGCGCTCGTGCATCGAGGCGCGCAGCGCCGTGATCCGTCGCATCAGGGAAATGCGCTCTGGCCCCTCGGGCAGGATGGCTTGTGCCAGGCTGTGGAAGGCGCTGTCCTGATAGCCCAGGCTCGACAGGATGGTGGCCAGGATCAAGGCCTGTTCGGCCGTCTGCGCAGGCCACGCGTGCGCGCCTTCAAGCATCACCTCGGCACCGCGGGTGTCGCCACAAAAGTGGCAGGCGTAGGCGGCCTGCAGGCGTGCCTCGATGAAGGTGGGCGCGAGTGTGACGGCTTCGAGCAGGATTTCTCGGGCCAATAGCCAGCGCTGTTGTTGTGCGTAGAGCAGGCCGAGGTTGTAGCAGACCTCCGCTTCGTGCGGCGCGAGCTCCAGGGCCCTGCGCAGCGCCTCTTCGGCGAGGTTCAGCTCCGACGTCTGTCGGGCGACGATGCCCAGGTTGTTCCAGTACGCGGAGACGTCCGGACGCCGCTGGGTGAGTTCGCGGCAAAGGACAAGCGCATCGTTGAGGTGACCTGTCGCCTGCTGCGCGGCGCTGAGCAAAAGCAGGCTGGTTTCATCGGCCTGGGACAGCTTGCCGATCGCGCGACCCAGTTCCAGCACGCGGGACATGTCGCCAGCGTTATAGGCGGCAAGCATGCTGGCCGCCAAGGCAGTGGGCGATGGATGTGCAGACGTGCTCATCGCCCGATCTTAACAGCGGTGTGGCCGCAGCGAGAGCTGCGGCCACACGCCTTTCTTCGTTTAGAACTTCACCGTAGCGCGTGCCCAGTAGTAGCGGCCCATCACGTCATACGTTGCCGTATCGACGTTGTAGTTCAGGCCGTTCTGGTACACCAGCGGCGGAATGCGACCGCTGAGGTTGTCGATGCCCAGGTCAATCTTCGTGTGGATCGCCGCCCACTCGTAGCCTGCCTGGATGTTGTGGTACGTGATGCCACCCATCGGCATGGACACGGCCTGGCCGGTATCGGCGTAGGACGTGAGGTTGTTGAGGTGGTTGATGTAACGGCTCTGCCACTGGGCGCTCCAGTTGCCCAGTGCCCAGTTGATCGTCAACGCACCGCGCCAGCGGCTGATGTTGCCGAACTGCTGGGTGTAGGTGCCGGCATAGTTGATCGTCTCGGCACCCGGTGCGCCCGGCGTGGCGTCGTTCTTGAACGTATCGATGTACGTACCGCTGAGCGACGTCTTGAAGTTACCCGGGTTCACGCCGGCCACATCGAAGTGCGGGATGGCGTAGTTCAACGTGAAGTCGACGCCGCTGGTGCTGAGGTTGCCCAGGTTGACGTACGGCGTGTTGACGTAGTTGATGCCACCCGGGATCGAGGTGCCGGTGCCGTAGCGGTTGATGAAGGGGCAGTACGGGCTGCCGTTGTCGGCGTAGCACTCATTCAGCACGGTCTGCGCCTGAATGATGGTCAGCATGTCCTTCAGCGTGATGCGCCACAGATCCACCGTGCCCGACGCGCCTTCCAGCCAGCTCGGCGAGTAGACGAAGCCCAGGTCATAGGACTTGCCCTTTTCCGGCTTGAGCGTGCTGCCCACCGTCGCCGCACCCGAGTAGTGACCCGCAATCTGCGTATTGAGGGTGCTGGTGTAGTTGGTGTTGGGCGGCATGAACTGACAGGCCGCTGCGTGCTGCTGCAGCTGGGCTGCCGACAGGTTGTAGCACGGGTCGTTGACGGTCGGGTTGGTGATGGTCTGGCCGTCATACAGCTCGTCCAGGTTCGGCGAGCGGAACACCTGCGAAACGGTGCCGCGGACCAGCAGGTCCTGGATCGGACGATATTCCACCGCGAACTTGCCGTTGGTGGTGGTGCCGGTGGTGCTGTAGTTGGACGTGCGCAGGCCAAGGTCGACGTTCAACGAGTACGCCCAGGGCTGTTCGGAAAGCAGCGGGATCAGCGTTTCAGCGTAGATTTCCTTGACGTTGATGCTGCCGCTGGCCGGCGAACCGCAGGCTTCCTGCAACACCACGCAGGTGCCCTTGGAGATGTCGAGCAACGCATCGCTGGTGACGGTGTAATCCATCGTGTTCTTGCGATACAGCACGCCGGTGGACAGCTGCATGGTGCCGGCGGGCAGATCCCACAGGCCGCCCGACGCGTTGGCCTGCACCTGCTTCATGGTCTGCGTCATGGCGTAGACCGGGTTGCTCACGCCATTCTTGAGCTGTGCGGTAACCGCCGGATCGGCCTGGTCGAAGATATTCGCGCCCGCATCGATCGATGCCTGCAGGGCGGGAATGTTCACTTCGTTGAAGTTGGTCTGCACGCGATGCGTGCGGCCGTAGTCGACGCTCGCATCCCAGATCCAGCTGTTGTTGCCACCGAAGTCGCCACGGAGGCCCGCATTGACCTGCTGGTTATCGGTGCTGAAGGTGTGCACGCGATTGCCCACGCCGGTGAGGCGCGTGCTGATCAGGTTGTTGCCTGCCACCGCCGGATCACCGAATGGCACGCCGAACGGGTTGTTCGGATTGTTCGCGGCCACCGACCAGCCGTCCGTACCGCTGGTGGGTGCGGGCGCGTCCTGGCCGGACGAATGCGTGTGGTTGTAGAACGCATCGCCGAAGAAGGTGACGTGGTCGTTGATCTTGTAATTGCCGAGCACGAACAGGTTGGTGCGCTCGGACTGGGTCTGGATGTAGTTGAAGGCGTTGTAGTTGTAGACGTCGCTGGCGTTGTTGAAGCAGCGATAGTCACTGGGGCTGCTGCCGTTGCCGCTGGCCAGGGTGAGCAGGCCGGAGGTGCAACCCGCGGGCAGGTTGGGATTGCCCGCAGGCAGCTGGAACTTGCCGGTGGGAACCGTGTGCGAGCCGGAGATCTGCGGGCCGGAGCTGTACAGCGACAGCTGATGCGCCGAGAAGCTGCGACGCGTGGCGATCACCGGATCCTGCTTGTTGTAGTCGATGCCCGCGACGATGTTGCCCTGGTCGCCGGTGGCGCCCACGGTGAACTGGCCACCATGACGCTGGCCATCGCCATGCGAGGAGATGCCGTCGTTGACGCTCAGCTCGGCGCCCTTGTAATCCTTGCGCAGGATGAAGTTCACCACGCCGCCGACCGCGTCCGAGCCATAGACCGTGGAGGCGCCGTTGGCCAGCACGTCCACGCGCTCGATCATGTTCTGCGGGATCATGTTGAGATCGGGGTTGGCCAGGCGCTGGCCGTCGATCAGCACCAGGGTACGGTCGGTACCCAGGCCGCGCAGCGATACGCGTGCTGCGCCGTCGCCGCCTTCCAGCGTCGGGCTGGCGACGCCGCCGCCGTTGCTGTTGTTCTGCGTATTGGTCGCGTTGCCCGAGACACTGGGCAGCTGCTGGATCACATTGCCCAGCGTGGGCGAGCCGTTATTGGTGATCGCCGTGCGATCGATGGTCACCACCGGGTTGGCGGTTTCCGCGTCGACGCGGCGGATCAGCGAGCCGGTGACCGAAACAGCAGTAAGCGTCTTGGCCGTGGACTTGCTTGCGGCCTGGTCGGCGGTCCCCTGAGTCTGTGCGTTCGTTTGGGCCTGGTCGCCCGTTGCGTCCTTGTTTGCGACGTCCTCGGCCTGGGCCATCACGGCCGTGGAAGCGATACCTACGGAAAGCGCTAAACGTACCGCTATCGATAGTCGATTGTAATTGGACTGCATGGTTGTCTCCCCGAATTCGTAGGCAAAAGAGTCCCCGCTATAGGCGCCTAGACGTCTACAGGTGTTGCACCGCTTGATGGGTTCCCCGAGTCCACTGTTTCAGGAAATAGAGATCGAGACAAGACCTCTTTAACAATTCTTTCGGCCTAGGTTTACTTCCTTGCGTGGTTTCAGTTGAAACCAATAGCTCCAAACAGGTCGCTTTGCGCGACAAAGCTGTCGGCCTCCACGAAGCCCGCCAGTCCTACGCCGACCAGGCGATAGCGGGTTTGCGCCGGTCTTTCAACGCGATCACGCAGGGCACAAGCGATGTCGGCCAGCTCCCTCGCGGAGTCCGGACGTGAAGCTGGCGTGAGACTACGTGTCAGCGTGTGGAAGTCCGACGTCTTCAGTTTCAGGACCACGGTGCGCGCCACGCGCGCATGGTCGCCCGAAGCCTCGCGTTCGTGCGCAGCCCAGGCTTTTTCAGCCAATCGCCGTATATGCGGCTCGATCTCGTCCAGCGTCAGGTCGTGCTCGAAAGTGTCTTCAGCCGATACCTGCAGGGTGGGACGATCCGGTTGCACGGGGTGATCGTCGATGCCGAGCGAGAGCTCGTGCAGGCGTCGTCCCCAGCGCCCGAGGCGCTGTTCGAGCTCGAGCGCGTTGAAGCTGCGCACATCGCCGACAGTGACGATGCCCAGCTCGGCAAGCCTGGCTTCCATCACCTTGCCCACGCCGGGTAGGCGGCCTACCGGCAGCGGTGCAAGAAAGGCGGCAACCTGATGTGGGCGCACGACGAAGAGACCGTCAGGCTTGCGCCAGTCTGACGCAATCTTGGCAAGAAACTTGTTGGGCGCGACGCCAGCGGAGGCGGTGAGTTGGGTTTCTTCGCGAATCGCGTCGCGGATCGCCTCCGCCGTGGCCGTCGCCGAGGGCAGCCTGGTCAACGTGGTGGTGACGTCGAGGTAGGCCTCGTCCAGCGACAGCGGTTCGATCAGCGGCGTGTGGCGCGCAAAGATCTCGCGCACCTGCCGCGACACCGCCTTGTAGCGGCTGAAGTCGGGCGGCACGAACACCGCCTGGGGACACAGTCGCTCCGCGCGGACGGCAGGCATGGCCGAGCGTACGCCGAACTTTCGCGCCTCATAGCTTGCCGCACACACCACCGAGCGCGCGCCGCGCCATGCCACCACCACAGGCTTGCCGCGCAACGAGGGATCGTCGCGTTGCTCCACCGACGCGTAGAACGCGTCCATGTCCACATGGATGATCTTGCGGGGTCGGGCGGGCACAGTGCAGCGGTTGGTGGGAGAGGGGCATAGTCAAACACGAAACGGTCTCTCCGGCGCGTGGCGTGTCGGGCACAGGGTGCCCTCCCACAAAGGCGCGATCACATCGGACCGCACCCCTCCCACAAATAGCGCGGTCACATTGGAGGACACCCCTCCACAAATAGCGCGGTCACATTGGAGGACACCGCTCCACAAATAGCGCGGTCACATTGGAGGACACCGCCCCACAAATAGCGCGGTCACATTGGAGGGCCCCCTCCACAAATAGCGCGGTCACATTGGAGGGCCCCCCTCCACAAATAGCGCGGTCACATTGGAGGACACCCCTCCACAATGAGCGTGGTCACTGTGGGAGGGCACCCTGTGCCCGACTCGCGTTCCCTCATTGCCACAAGGTATGCAGGCTCTCGTCAATCCGCTCGTCCTCAAACTCCACGAAACGGTTGAGATCAAACGTGTCGAGACGAAAACGCTGCGCCGCCGTAAAGAACGCCATCAGCGACAGAATGCGCTGCGGATTGCGCGCCCACGGCGGCACGTAGACCGCGCGCGCGATCAGGCCATCGTGCAGATAGGGACTGAGCGTGATGACGTCGGACGTCGTCACGCGGCCGGCAAACAGCATGGGCAGCATTTCCGCATGCCCCGCCTGCAGCACTTTGCGGATGAACACATAGATGAGCATCACGCCTTCGAGATAGGCGCCATCCTTGGTGAAGCAGATGCGGCCCTTCGGATCGCCGCCGCGGAAGATGCGCGCCGCGCTCTGGTAGCTCTCGGTCGGCGTCTGCCCGGCTTCGAGAAAGCCGCGGAACACTTCGATGAAGTCGGCGCCATCGAGCGCGTTCTTCACGGCGACCACGCGCAAGGCGATGCGACGCAGCCGGTTCAGGTCGATCGCACCGGTGATGATCTCCGAGAACGTGGCCAGCCCTTCCTGCGTGCGCGTGGTGCGGGGCGCGCCCAGTCCCAGTGACTTGAAATAGGGCTGGTGTTTGCCGTTGAGCGAGGTCGCGGTATGCACGAACGCTTCGTGCTCAGTGAGCTGCTCCAGATCCAGCTCGGAAAACAAGGCAGTCGAACGCAGATTGATGCTCTTGCTGCCGGCCGTCGCTTTTGAAGGCAGATCCGGGTCGAGCACCACCTCGACCTTGTCCTTGTCGAAGAACGGGCCCAGCCGCTCGCGCAGGCGCCGGGCGAATTCCTCGGCGGGTATGTCGGCGGCGACACGTGGGATCTCTTCGCGATGGATCAGGTCGTCGCTGATGGCGAGCAGATCTTTGGCAGCGTCGACGGCATTGGACGTCTGGCTGCGATACGTCGTGTCGGGGCGGCCATAGAGCGCGGTGGAGCATTGCGTGAAGCGTTCGGTGCCGATGTTCATCAGCATCTGCGCGGCCGTGCGGTAGCTCCACGCCGTCTTGAACAACCAATTGCCGATGGGATGCCCGCGATCGATCTTGTCCATGATGGCCTTCAGCGCGGCCGCTTCGCTGTTGAGGTCCGGATGGCGCACGGGAGGCTGCGGCAGCACCGGATCACCTTTCTCCCAGGAGGCGAGGAACGGCGCTTCCATGGATGCGGGCCAGTCGATGGCCTTCAGCACGCGGATTTTCTTGCCGACCTTCAAGAGTGCGCGGTCGCACTCAAGCAAGGGGCCGAGAGTCTTGTCGTCTTCGGGACGAACGGCGCTTGCGACGGTGCTCATGAGTCCTCCTCAGGGGCTGGTCGGGCGTGGCCAGCGCGCAGCGACGGAAACCTGGACTGTGCCCCCTCGGCCGTGACGCGTTGGCGAAGGGCCGCGCCTGCGGCCGAAAATTCCGCGGCGGTCCAGCATGTTGCAGCGAGATGTCGAAGAGTCGGCGCCAGTCGGCTATCGTCCGGGGCTCGATCTGTCGCGTAGGAAGCCGTGCCGCCCCATGACCGCTGAGACTTCTTCCGCGTATCTGCGCCGCCTGGGTACCTGGGATGCCGCGGCCATCGTCATCGGCGGCGTGATTGGCGCCGGCATTTTCCGCAGTGCCTCCACCGTGGCCGAACGCACCTCCTCGGGCGCGCAATTGCTCACGCTATGGGCGATCGGCGGCCTGCTGACCCTGGCGGGCGTGCTCTGCTACGCGGAGCTGGGCGCACGCCGGCCGCAGGCAGGTGGCGTCTACATCTATCTGCGCGAAGCCTATGGCCAGCTGCCGGCCTTCCTGTTCGGCTGGACCATGGCGCTGATCAATTACCCCGGCAGCGTCGCCGCCGTGGCCACCACGTTCGCCGACTACACGTGCGCCGCGGTCGGGCTTTCGCCGCAGATGTGGGTGAAGCCGGTGGCGGCGGGCGCCATCGCATTCATCGTGGGCGTCAATTTCTTCGGCATACGCGCGGGTTCGCGCATGTTGAACGTGTTCACGCTCTTGAAGCTATCGGCCATCGCCTTGGTCGTGGTCACTGGCGTGATCCTGGCGCATGGCCAGTTTGGCAATGTGCTGGCGACTGACACCACCAAATCGCTGCCGCCGGGCGCCCTGCTCGGAGCCTTGCTGCCGGTGTTGTTCACCTATGGCGGTTTCCACTATCTCAACGATCTGGCCGGCGAAGTACGCGAGCCGCAACGCACGCTGCCGCGCGCGCTGGGCCTGGGCCTGGGCGGCGTGGTCGTTTGCTACGTGCTGGTCAACTTTGCGTATCTCGCCGGGCTGGGGCACGCGGGCCTCGCGGCAAGCCAGGCGCCGGCAGCGGATTTGATGCGCCACCTGTTTGGCGAAAGCGGCGCCACGCTGATTGCGGTAGGCATCGCCTGTTCCACCTTCGGCTACTGCAGCATCGCCATCGCGGGCGGTGCACGCGTGCTGCAGACCATGGGCGCGGACGGCATGCTGTTCGGCCCGGTGGGTCGCATCCATGCACGCTCGCATGCGCCGCGCGTGGCGCTGGCGGTGCTGGGTGGCTGGGCCATCGTGCTGGTGGTCTCCGGCAGCTTCGGCCAGCTGGTCGACTACACCACCGTGGGCGAGTGGTTGTCGCATGCGTTCGGCATCTCCACGCTGTTCTGGTATCGCCGCCGGTTCCGCGACGAGCCGTCGCCGTACCGGGTGCCGTTGTATCCCGTGTTGCCGCTGCTGTTTGTCTTGACCGTGCTGGGCGTGATCGTGGCGACCGCCATCCATTCCCCCGGCGACGCAGGCATGAGCCTGGTGCTGATCCTGGTCGGCGTGCCCGTCTACTACGCATGGCGTGCATGGCAGCGGAGATCGGCATGAACACGCCAGTGCAAAAACCTGCGTCGACCCAGCAAGGCGTCCTTCAGACGGCACAGGCATACTGCCGCCATTTCCCTGCACCGAGCCGCCGATGAACCGGATCGTTTTCCTTGCCATCGCGTGCCTGCCGGTGCTTGCGGGTTGCCATAAGGCAAGCGACACCGACCGGGCCGATCTCAGTCATGCCGCCGCCAAGCCTGCTCCTGCGGCGAGCGCTCCCGCTGCACCGGTAGCCACGCCCGCGCCGCCGTCGCCGCAGACCACGCTCGATCACGTCGTGCTCGACGGCAAGCCGGTCACGGTGCAGGGCATGTCCTTGCAGCGCTATGTATTCCAGCCGGCGGCGCAGCCGCAGGTCACGGTGATGCTGGACAAGGGCGACTGGTCGAAGGAAGGCTCGCTGCGCGTAGACATGCAGAATGCGATGCAGTGGGCGGTGACGCTCACCGTCGACATCGATGGCGCCAAGCAGGGCGAGCATCTGCACACCACCGTTGGCATTCCCGCCGGTGCGCCGCAGACGCTGGTGATACCGCTGCACGCCACCTCGCCGCGCGCGATGGGCATGCAGGCCGCTCCGCCCATGCCTTATATGGCTGGCGGCAAGCGCGTCTTCGTGGCGACCACGGTGGAAGGCACGCTGGATCTGGCGCATGTGAAGGCCGTGCGCCTGGGCATACCGGCACCGACCGCGGCGCAGACCTTGATGTTCGGCAAGCTCGAGACGTCGCGCGGCGATCATGATCTTCGCGATGCCTATACCGGCATCGTCGACGCCTGGGGCCAGTACACGCGCGGCCAGTGGCCGGGCAAGGTCGATACCGATGAGGTATTGCGCGGCGGTCGTCCCAAGAGCAAGCCGGGCGCGACGGTCGAGGCGCCGGCGCCGCGCAAGGGTTTCGACCGCTATGGCGGTCGCACGGATGTGCCCGCGTTCAAAGCCACCGGCTGGTTCCGTACCGAGCAGCATGATGGTCGCTGGCAGCTGGTGACGCCGGAGGGGCATGCGTTCTTCTCGCTGGGCGTGAACGTGGTTGACGACGACGGCGGCCGCACGATCATCGAAGGCCGCGAATTCATGTTCAGGGATCTGCCGCGCGACAGCGGCC
The DNA here is from genome assembly GCF_052114725.1 of Dyella sp. 2YAF14. NCBI lineage: Bacteria > Pseudomonadati > Pseudomonadota > Gammaproteobacteria > Lysobacterales > Rhodanobacteraceae > Dyella > Dyella sp. 2YAF14. The sequence continues at coordinate 52,881 of NZ_JBFRFH010000013.1, forward strand.
GCTGGGCGCCGTTCTACGGCACCACCGGCAAGACCGGCGGCGACCAGGGGGCGTCGGCGGGCATCGCCTATCACCAGGGCAAGTGGTTCGATTACTACTCGGCCAACCTGTTCCTGGCCGATGGCCGGCATTGGCGGCAGGCGTGGCGCACGCGCACCATCGAGCGCCTCGACAACTGGGGCTTCAACACCTTGGGCAACTGGAGCGACGACGCGCTGAGCCAGATGCACCGCATGGCGTATACGCGTTCGGTGAATATCGCCGGCGTGTTCGGCAATGTCTCCAGCGGCTACGACTACTGGGGCCGCATGCCTGATCCGTTCGACCCGCGCTTTGCGCAGGCGGCCGATGCCGCCGCGGCGCAGGCGGCCAAGGAAGTGCGTGACGACCCGTGGATGCTCGGCTATTTCGCCGACAACGAACTGGCCTGGGCGGGCCAGGGTCCGCAGGGACGTTGGGGTCTGGCGCAGGGCACGCTGCGCGGCGAAGCGCGCAGCCCGGCCAAGCAGGCTTTCATCGCGGAGTTGAAGAAGAAGTACGGCACGCCGGCGAAACTGGCGGCGGCCTGGGGTATCTCGCTGGATTCATGGGATGCGCTCAACGCCACCAACTTCGCGGCGCCCCATCCGGACGAGGCGCATGCCGCCATCGCCGACGATTACAGCGCGTGGCTGCGCACGTACGCGGATCAGTATTTCCGCACCGTCTCGCAGGCCATCCACAAGCACGATCCGCATCACCTGTTCCTGGGCGGACGCTTTGCCGTGCACACGCCCGAAGCGGTGGCGTCATGCGCGCAGTTCTGCGACGTTGTGAGTTTCAACGGCTACGCCGATCTACCCGAGCATGCGTTTGACGCAGCGGCGTTCGCCAAGCTCGACAAGCCTGCCTTGATCACCGAGTTCCATTTCGGCTCCGACGACCGCGGTCCGTTCGGCAAGGGCGTGGTACCGGTGTGGAACGAGCAGCAGCGCGGCGAGGCGTACGCGCACTACGTCGCCGACGCGGTGGCCAATCCGTCCATCGTGGGCGTGCACTGGTTCCAGTATGTCGACCAGCCGGTCACCGGCCGCGTGCTCGATGGCGAGAACGCGCACATCGGCCTGGTGGCGATCACCGACCGGCCGTTCACGCATTTTGTCGAAGCGGTGCGCGCGGCGAATCGCAAGACCGGTTACTGACAACCGGCGTTACCCTTGTAGGAGCGCACTCGTGCGCGACCGCGGCGCAGGGTTGTTCCTCGCGGACTGGTGTCGCGCACAAGTGCGCTCCTACACAAGAAGGGCAGGCGCGAGACGAGATCAGGCGAGGCTGGTCGCCGCCCCAAACGCCACTGCCATCACAACAGCCACCGCCATACACGCACTCGCTGGCCGGATGCGATGCGCATCGATGCGTGGAATCAGTCGCCACAGCACAAACACGCCGACGATCATGTCCACCACCAGCGCCCCACGCAGTAGCGGTGAGGCGAGCAGCAGTGCGTACGGCGGTTTGGTGTGACCTTCATGGATGGCCACGCCGGCCACGATCAGCAGGCCGATCAGATTCCAGACCAGGCACGCCAGATACGTACGGTTGAACACCACCGGACAACGCTCCACCCAGCGCAGCACCGACCACGCGAGTATCGCGAAGAACAACGCGCCGATGCTGCTGTAGAGCACCCACCAAAGCAGGGTGCTGATTAGGGTAAGCAGGGTGGTCATGCAGTGTTCCTGGTTCTTTTGTTCGTCATTCCGGCCTGCGCCGGAATGACGGGTAGGGGCGGGCGCCTTAGATACCCACGCGCCGCAACAACTTATCCATCAACCAAGCCGGCCCCACCAGCAGATACGCCAAGTCGGTAAAGAAGCTCGGCCTGCGGCCTTCAATCGCGTGTCCAATGAACTGCCCGATCCACGCCACCACGAACACGCCGATACCGGTAAGCAGCAAGTTGTGCGCACCCAGCGTGCGATAGGCGAACTCGGTGAGCAGGCATAGCAGCACCAGCACCACGAACAGGGCGGCTGCGAGGCGGCGGGACTTCTTCCAGTACCAGGTAAACGCCAGCACCAGGGCAAGCACGGACCAGAAGCCGGGGCGGCCGATCATCGGCGGCACCGGGATGGTCCACATCATGGCGATCGCGCACCACAGGATCGGCGGCACGCAGATCCAGTGCAGCAAGCGGTTGGTCGGGTTTTGATGATCGCTGCTGTAACTGTCGAGCCAGCCTTGCATGCCTTGCGTCGAATCGGTTGCTGCCATCGTTGAGCCCCCCGCTCATGGAAAAAGATGGGATATCGGCCACGCCGCATAGGAGTGGCCGAGTCCAGCTGTCGACGGAACGCTAGCACGCCCTCGCGCGCAATCCACCCGGTGCGATCAATCGCCGCCGATCAATCGACGGTGATATTGGCCAGGCGCTGCAGCGCTTCGGCGTACTTGGCCGAGGTGGCCGCGATGACATCGGCGGGCACGTTCGGGCCGGGCGCGGTCTTGTTCCAGTCCAGCGTTTCCAGGTAGTCGCGCACGAACTGCTTGTCGTAGCTGGGCGGGCTGATGCCCACCTGATAGGACTCGGCGGGCCAGAAGCGCGAGGAGTCGGGCGTGAGCATCTCGTCCATCACGTAGAGCTTGCCGGTCTCGTCGCTGCCGAATTCGAACTTGGTGTCGGCGATAATGATGCCGCGCTCGGCCGCATACGCCGCCGCCCACTTGTAGATGGAAAGCGTCGCCTCGCGCACCTGCTCGGCCAGCTCGGGGCCGACGGCGGCGACTACCGCATCGAAGCTCACGTTCTCATCGTGGTCGCCCACGGCGGCCTTGGTCGACGGGGTGAAGATCGGCTCCGGCAGCTGCTGCGCCTGCTTGAGCCCGGCCGGCAGCTTGATGCCGCACAGCGAGCCGGTGGCCTGATAGTCCTTCCAGCCCGAGCCGATGATGTAGCCGCGCGCAATCGCTTCCACCGGCACCGGCTTCAGGCGGCGCGTGACCACGGCGCGCTTCTCGTACAGTTTCAGATCGGTGCCGGCGGGCAGCACGTCGGCCAGCGGCACGTCGAGCAGGTGGTTGGGCACCAGGTGCGCGGTCTTGGCGAACCAGAAGTTGGAAATCTGCGTGAGCATTTCGCCCTTGCCCGGAATCGGATCGGGCAGCACCACGTCGAACGCCGACAGGCGGTCGCTCGCCACGATCAACAACCGGTTCCCAGGCAGCGCATAAACGTCGCGCACCTTGCCGCGATGGATCAGCTCAAGGCCCGGAAGATTCGATTGCAGCAGGGTGGTGGGCACGTCGTTCGCTCCTGAGAAGGCCGACCTGGCATGGCAGGCCGGAAAATCGGCGGTACGACCCCGGACGGGTCGCGATCAAGCCCGCCATTCTACCGGGTGACGCCAGGGCGCGAGGTGTTGCGACCTCAGGTCCCTCCCGGCAGGCCTAGGAGCGGCTGCTAGACTGGGCGCTTTTTGAGCCCGGGTCTTTGTCATGGTCCAGCCGCCCAGCCACCGTCGGCGTTTGCTCCGGCACCTCCCATTCGCCCTGTTGGCGTGGGTTGCCGTGGCCTCGGCGCAGGCCGCCGCGCCGGCCAGGCCAGCGCGCCTGGGCCTGTGCGCCGCCTGCCATGGCGAAACCGGCATGGCGCAGATTCCGGGTGCACCCAATCTCGCCGGGCAGAAGCTCGATTACCTGCGCGAAGCGCTCAAGCAATACCGCGACGGTCGCCGCAACGTGCCGTTGATGCGGGCGGCGATCGGCCCCATGAGCGATGCCGACCTCGATGAACTGGCGCGCTGGTACAGCGCGCAAACGCCGTCGCCCACCCAAGGCAACCCATGAATTTCACCTGGACCATCTGGCTCGCCCTATTCGGACTGATCTTCGGCCACGGGCTGCCCGGCGCCGTGGTGGGCGGCATCACCGGTTTCATCATCGACAGCCTGCGCCAGGGCCAGCGCCGTCGCGCCACGCCCCAGGCCGGCGGTTACATCAGCCCGCTGTTCGCCTTGCTGGGTGCCGTGGCCAAATCCGATGGCCGCGTGTCGGAGGCGGAAATCGCCGTCGCCGAGCGCCTGATGCAGCGCATGGGTCTTGAACAGGACGCACGCAAGCAGGCCGTCACCGCGTTCAACGCCGGCAAGCAGCCGGAGTTCAACGTGACGCCGGCCATCGAGGAATTGCGCCGCTGGGTGGGCCTGCGCCGCGACCACGCCTTCCCGGTGCTGGACGTGGTGATCGAGACGGTGATTGCCGAAGGCAATCCGCCGCCGGAAAAAATGGCCATCCTGCGCCAGCTCGCCTTCGCGCTGCGCGTGAGCGACATGGAGCTGATGGCGCTGATGGCGATGAAGGGCTACGCCTGGAACGCCAGCGGCGGCTCGCGCGGTTATGGCCAGCGCGGCAACGGCGGCTACGTGCCGCCTCAGCGCAACACCAATGGCCCCGATCCGTACACCGTGCTCGGCATCGCCCGCGACGTCGACGACCGGGCGGTGAAGCGCGCCTATCGCAAGCTGATTTCCGAACACCACCCCGACCGCCTGGGCGACCTGCCCGAGACGATGCGCAAACAAGCCGAATCGCGCGCCAGCGAGATCAATGCCGCCTACGAGCGGATCAAGGCCGAGCGCGGGTTCAAATAAACTCTGCCGTGACCTGTAGGAGCGCACCCTGTGCGCGACCGCAGACCATCACGACACCTCAGGTCGCGCACAAGGTGCGCTCCTACAGGAAACCGAATATGAGCAAGCAAACCAACGTCATCGCCCCCTCCATCCTCTCCGCCGACTTCGCCCGGCTGGGCGAGGACACCGCCAAGGCGCTGGCCGCTGGCGCGGACTGGGTGCACTTCGACGTGATGGACAACCACTACGTACCCAACCTCACCATGGGTCCGATGGTGCTCAAGGCGCTGCGCGACTACGGCATCACCGCGCCGATCGACGTGCACCTGATGGTGAAGCCGGTCGATCGCATCGTGCCGGACTTCGCCGAGGCCGGCGCAAGCGTGATCAGCTTCCATCCGGAAGCGAGCGAGCATGTGGATCGCACCCTGGGCCTGATCAAGGATTCCGGCTGCCAGGCAGGCCTGGTGTTCAACCCGGCCACCTCGCTGGACTGGCTCGACTATGTGATGGACAAGCTCGACCTGATCCTGCTGATGTCGGTGAACCCGGGCTTTGGCGGACAGAAGTTCATCCCCTCTGCGCTGGACAAGCTGCGTGAAGTGCGCCGTCGCATCGATGAAAGCGGCCGGCCGATCCGCCTGGAAATCGATGGCGGTGTAACAGCGGCAAATATCGGCGAGATTTCGGCGGCGGGCGCGGATACCTTCGTGGCCGGCTCGGCCATCTTCAACGCGCCGGACTACCAGGCCGTGATCGCGGCCATGCATCAGCAGCTGGCCGCCGTGCGCGGCTGATCAGCGGTTCCGGACAGAAAAATCCCGGCGCTGTTAACGCCGGGAGAAGTTTCGTCGGAACGACGTGTGAGGAGACCACACAACGGCCGCTGATCCACGGCAAGAATCCGCGACCGTCAGAACTTCTGACCGGGTTTTTGCGATTTGGTTCCCGTCGAGACGTCATCATCTTTCGATAGCGCTTTGTTAACGCTAGAAAAAAATCCCCGCCGGTGGGCGGGGAAGGAACGTGCCTAGGATGGGAACACGGTGGTTACATGGGTTGCCAGTCGGGGTCGGGTTCGTCCGCCCCGGCGGCCGGCGCGCTTCCATGCGCACCAGCCGCTTCCATGGCTTCCACGGGTAAGGAAAAGAAGGGGTCGTTCAGGTCGAAGTCGCTGCTCATAGCGGGTCTCCTCAGTGCAGGCTCATGACCAGCCCTAGTAATAGCCCACCGAGTGCCAAGATCACGCGAAGCGGCTCAAAACCCCGCAATTCGGCGTTGGGATCGACATGGGCTTGATCGGTGGGACGCATCACTGGACTCCTGCAAGGACGAGCCCATTGGGCGGCCGGCAAGGGCATAGGGCGGGACCCGGATATGGCAAAACGCGGGCAAGATCGGCCCGGCCTCGGGCGGCCACGCCCGATCGTGACGCCGGTCCCACCTTCTGTGGCGGCCAGCCGGCCCAACATGGCGAAACGCGGGCATTGCGTGGCGATGGCTTGCGCGGCCTGGGCCCAGGCTTCACGCTGCGCGGCGTTGCCAGGGAATCCTCAGGAGTGAAGCATGGGCCGCAGTATCGCCATCGTCGAAGACGAGCCGCTGATCCGCGCGAATTACGTCGAAGCGCTCAACCGCTTCGGCTATGAGACGCGTGGCTACGGCTCGCGGCAGGAAGCCTCCAGCGCGTTCGCGATGCGCCTGCCCGAGCTGGTCATCATCGACATCGGCCTAGGCGACGAGCCCGAAGGCGGCTTTGACCTGTGCCGCGAGCTGCGCGCCAAGTCGGCCACGCTGCCGATCATCTTCCTCACCGCGCGCGATTCGGATTTCGACGTGATCTCCGGCCTGCGCCTGGGCGCGGACGACTATCTGAGCAAGGACACCAGCCTGCACCAGCTGGCGGCGCGCATCGCGGCGCTGTTCCGCCGCATCGAATCGCTCAAGGTGCCGGCCAGCAGCGAGACGGTGATCGAGCACGGCCCGCTCAAGCTCGAGTCCGAGCGCATGCGCATCACCTGGAACCACGAAGAGATCCCGCTCACGGTCACCGAGTTCTGGATGGTGCACACGCTGGTGCGTTTCCCCGGCCACGTGAAGAATCGCGACCAGCTGATGCGTGAGGCCGAGTTGGTGGTGGACGACGCCACCATCACCTCGCACATCAAGCGCATCCGCAAGAAGTTCATCGCCGTGGCGCCGGAGTTCGACGCCATCGAGACGGTGCATGGCGTGGGTTATCGATGGAAGCCGTGATGAAGCGCTGGTGTTGGGGGCTGCTGTGGTTGCTGCTGGTATCCATTGCGCAGGCCGCGCCTGCAGACAAGGTGGCGAGCGTATCGGGCGCAGCGGATGGGGACGTTCCCGGCTGGACGATTCGGGCGTCCACGCCTGACGGCTGGACGCAGGACTGCTGCCTGTACGCCAAGGCGATCGGCGTGAACCTGGTGATGTACAAGGGCGAATGGACCGGCGAGCCCGAGCGCGTGATCGTGCTCAACGTCTGGAACGCCAAGCTCTCCTCGCTCGAGGCCGAATTGCAGGACGACAGGCATCGCTATCTGGAACGCGATCCGGCCGGCAAGGCGAGCGTGTTCGCCGTCGACAACAAGACGGTGAACTGCCGCGGCGTGCTGTTCGAAGGCAGCGACCACAAGGACGATGCGGTGGTGTTCTGCGATCCCGGTCTGGCCAGCGGCATCCGCTTCAGCTGGTCGCTGACGCTGGCGCATGACGATGCACAGAAGGCGGACCTGCTCGCCTTGTTCCGTCACGTGGCCGGGCTGTCGCAATACACCAGGCAAGCGTCGGCCGGGCAGGGTGCTGCCAAGACGCAGCATTGAGCGGCGTTTTCAGTATCGTCGCGCCATGAACCTTCGCCACAAACTGCTGCTGGTCGCCCTCTGCACGCTGGCCCTGCCGGTGGCCGGCTGGTTGTACGTGCGCCAGATGGAAACCCTGTTGCGCGAGGGGCAGGCGCAGGCGCTTACCGCTTCGGCGCGCGCCATGGCGCGCAGCCTGGTCGTCACCGATGCGCCGCTGCCGCCGGCAGGTCCCGTGTGGTACGTGCAGGAGGCGAGCAATCCCATCACCATCGACGGCTACGGCGACGACTGGGCGCCGCTCACGCCGTGGAGCCAGCCGCTGGACAAGCGCGGCAAGCTGCTGCTGGCCGAAGATGCCGACTGGCTCTATCTGTATGCCGATGTGCGCGGTGCGCAGCGCACGCGTGCCGATGCGGACGATCCCACCGCCTTGCGCGCCGATCATCTGGTGCTGAGCCTGGGCAAGGGCGAGCAATCGCGTCGCTACCTGCTCGCCAGCGCGGCGCCGGGACAGCTGACCGCGCGCCCGCTGGATCCGCCGGTCGATGGCCTGCCCACGCGCATCACCGCGCAATGGCAGGAAGACGGCGGCGGTTATCGGGTGGAATTGCGCGTGCCGCGCAGTCCCGGGCTGGATGCCCTGGGGCTGGCCGTGTTCGATCCGGCCACCGGCGGCGATCCCGCGGCCGTGCAGAGCCGACCGCTGGTGACTTACTCCAGCGCGCTATCGAAGGAATTGGGCCTGCTGGCGCTCGATGGCGTGCAAGCGCGCGTGCTCGCGCCCCAGGGCTGGCTGCTCGCGCAGACCGGCCGCCTCGCCACCCCTGCATCGGCGCCGGGCGATCAGCCGGGCTGGTTTGCCTCGCTGGTGTATCGCTCCCTGCTCGCCAATCAGGTGGACGACGCGGAGTTGTGGACGCAGGACGTGCCGCGGCTGGATGTGAGCGAGGTGCACGAAGCAAGCCTGGGCAAGCCGGCCACGCTGTGGCGACAAGGCGAAGCCCGCGGCAGTGTGGTGCTCGCGGCCGCCGTGCCGATCGAACGCGATGGTCAGGTGCGCGGCGTGCTGCTGCTGGAGCAGGCCAGCCGCGCGGTGCCCTTGCTCGCCAACCGCGCACTGCTTGGCCTGTTGCTGACCAGCTTTGGCGTGCTGCTGGTGGCGGGCGCGATCCTGCTGATCTTCGCCACGCGCCTGAGCATTCGCCTTGGCCGTCTGCGCGACGCCGCCGAGCGTGCGCAGTTGAACGATGGACGTCTGGACGGCCCATTCCCGATGACCTCCTCGGAAGACGAGATCGGCGATCTGGCGCGCAGCTTCGAGCGCTTGTTCGAGGTGGTGGGTGGCTACACCGACTACCTGCGCACGCTCGCTTCCAAACTTTCCCACGAATTGAATACACCGCTGGCGATCGTGAAGTCCTCGCTGGACAACCTCGAGCACGCCTTGCAAGCCGAACACGCGATGCCGCCTGATGCCGCGCCCTACCTTCAGCGCGCGCGCGATGGCGTGGCACGCCTGGGCATGCTGGTGCGCGCGATGAGCGAAGCCAGCCGGATGGAGCGCTCCATTGCCGCGGCCGAACCGGAAGACGTGGACCTGGTCGAAGTCGTGCGCGGCTGCAGCGAGGCCTACCGTCCCCTTGCAGGCACGCGCAGGATGCAGGCGGTGTTGCCGCACGACGCTCTGTTCATGCATTGCGCACCTGAATTGATCGCGCAGGCCTTGGACAAATTGTTCGACAACGCGCTGTCATTCACGCCGGAAGATGGTTGGCTGCGCCTCACCCTGCGCGCCACCCACGATGGCGCCGAGATCGAGCTCGCCAATCAAGGGCCGCCGCTGCCGGCAGCGATGCAGGGCCGCCTGTTCGATTCGCTGGTGAGTCTGCGCGACAAGGCGACGCCCGGCGATGCGCCGCACCTGGGGCTGGGCCTTTATGTGGTGCGCCTGGTCGCCGAGCGCCACGGTGGCGTGGCGGTGGCGCGCAACCTGGAGGACGGCAGCGGCGTGGCGTTTACGCTGCAGCTGCATGGAATGCCGCGGCAAAGGCTCTGAAGCGAAGCAAACGACCCCTGTGGGAGCGCACCCTGTGCGCGACGCTCTGTCGGTGGCCGTCGCGCACAGGGTGCGCTCCCACAGAGGGTGAGGGATCCGCCAGGTCATCGAGATCGAACAACCTCGCGCTATTTCATCTCCCCCAACGTCCACCCACCACCACCCGGCATTACCGCGATCTGCCGCACCGTCGTGGCCGCGCAGCTGGCCGGCTTGTCGGTGCACTGGGCGAGCGTCACGCGCAGGTGCTGGTCATCCACCAAGTCGAAATCGGTCAGCTTGGTATTGGCCAGGCGCGTGGCCGTGTCCAGCGCCGTGCCGATGAAGACGCCGTTGTGGAAGACATAGAGCTGCAATGCGTTGGGTTGGCATTGATCGTCCACCGAGACGGCCGCTTCTGCCACATAGGTGTCGCCCTTGCGCTGGGCGCGACCGGTGAGCAGGCGCTGGCCGGTGAGCAGGAAGCGGTCTTCGTCGTTCTTGGGCGCGGCGGTCTTGGCCATGCATTGATTGCTGGCCACGGTGGCCGGTGCGCTTTTCGACAAAGGCTCCAGCGGTCGCGGCACATAAGGCTGCGACGCCAGGGTGGCCGCTGGCTTGTGCATCCATAGCGCGAGCGCGCCGACGCTGACCAGCACGGCCACGACCGCCACTGCGCGGCCGCGCAGCAGGGGGCGCTGAAACAAATAGACCAGAGTGCACAGCGCCAGCAACAACGCGACCGGCGAAAGCGGATGCCACAGCAGTGCCAGCAAAGCGAACAGGGCGGCAAAGACCGCTGCGGTGGAAAAAGGCTTGCGGACCGGCGCCGGCGTCGCAGCGGTGGGCAGGGGCGGCGGTTCCTGAGCGGTATAGCTGTGCTCGGCATCCAGCAGCAGTGGCTCGCTCAACGGTTCGGTCGACGGCGGCACATCGGATTGGATCGCAGCTTCCTGCGCAGGCAGCGGAGGCGGCTCCGCGCTGGTCGATGCGGGCGTCCAGGCGAACCAGCTCTGTCCGCCGTCATGGCACCACTGGTCGCCTTCTTGCGCATAGCGGGCCAGCGCACCCTCGGGCAGCGGGCCACGTACCTGCTGGTCACGGCGCAGCCAGATCAGCCGTTCGCCGTCGGGCCATACGTCCGCTTCCACGCCCATGCCGCGCAGTTGCGCCGCTTGTGCCTCGGCAGCATCGGGCTCAAGGCCGCGGCGAATGATCAAGGGCGCCCGCGAGAAAACGCGTTCGCGGAAGCCCGCCATCTCCATCCCAAAGGCGGCAGCCATGCGTTCGTGCACGGCGGTAGGGTCCTGCCCATCGAGCAGGCGACCGGAAAGTACCAGGCAACGTTGGTCCATACCCATCGATTTCCCCTGCGGATGCAGCCATGTGCACCGATACCGCAAGGTTAGGCGTGCTGGCGCGGCTGAACAAGCGGCACGTGGGCCCAAGTGCACGGGGAGATCGTGAAGGGATGCTTCGGTTCCCCGCCTCGCTACCCCTACAATGGCCGTTCAAGCTTGGCCATCCGGATCCCCACGTGATATCCCGAGACGATTTCGACGCGCTGGCAGCGCAGGGTCATACCCGTATCCCGCTGGTGCGCGAGGTGTTTTCCGACCTCGACACGCCACTGTCCGTGTACCTGAAGCTGGCCGATGGCCCGTATACCTTCCTGTTCGAATCGGTCGAGGGCGGCGCCACCTGGGGGCGCTATTCCATCATCGGCCTGCCTGCCAGGCGCGTGTACCGCTTTCGCGGCCACGAGCTGGAAGTGGAGGACGCCGGCGAAGTGACCGAGCGTCGCCATGTGGCCGATCCGCTGGGCGAGATCGAAACCCTGCGCAAGCAATACGACGTGCCGCGCCTGCCGCAACTGCCCGCCTTCACCGGCGGCCTGGTGGGCTACTTCGGTTTCGAGACGATCGGCTATATCGAGCCTCGCCTCGCTCAATGGGATCGCCCGGACGAACTGGGCACGCCCGACGTGCTGCTGATGCTGGCCGAAGAAGTCGCCGTGTTCGACAACCTCAAGGGCCGCCTGTACCTGATCGTGCATGCCGACCCCTCGCAGCCGCATGCGTATGCGGCGGCACAGCGCCGGCTCGATGCGCTGGTCTATCGCCTGCGCCAGAGCGGCGTGTCCTACCCCCAGCTCAACCAGAGCACCGCGCTGGACGAGGGCGACTTCAAATCCTCCTTCACCAAGGAGGAGTTCGAAGCGATGGTGGAGCGCGCGAAGGAGTACATCCGCGCCGGTGATATTTTCCAGGTGGTGCCGTCGCAGCGACTGAGCGTGGGATTCAATGCGCGACCGGTCGATGTGTATCGCGCACTGCGTGCGCTCAATCCTTCGCCGTACATGTACTTCGTCGATCTGGGCAACACGCAGATCGTCGGTTCCTCGCCGGAGATCCTCGCTCGCCTGAAGGATGGCAAGGTGGTCGTGCGTCCGCTCGCGGGTACGCGCAAGCGCGGCGCCACCGAGGAAGAAGACCAGGCACTGGAAGCCGAACTGTTGGCTGATCCGAAAGAACGCGCCGAGCACGTGATGCTGATCGACCTGGGCCGCAACGACATCGGCCGCATCAGCGAAACCGGCAGCGTGGAAGTGAGCGAATCGTTCGTGGTCGAGCGCTACTCGCACGTGATGCATATCGTGTCGCAGGTGCAGGGCAGCGTGCGTCCCGATGTCGGCTATATGGATGTGCTCAAGGCGACCTTCCCGGCCGGCACGCTCAGTGGCGCGCCCAAGATCCGCGCGCTGGAAATCATCCAGGAGCTGGAGCCGTATAAGCGCAATATCTATGCCGGTGCGATCGGCTGGATCGGCTGGTGGGGCGATGCGGATACCGCCATCGCGATCCGCACGGCCGTGATCCAGGATGGACGTCTACACGTCCAGGCTGGCGCGGGCATCGTGTACGACTCCGATCCGGCATCGGAGTGGGAAGAAACCATGAGCAAGGGCCGCGCGCTGTTTCGCGCCGTGGCCCAGGCAGCCAAGGGTCTCTGAGCATGCGCCGTCTACGACGCGGAGCGGCCTGGTCGTGTGCGCTGGGACTGGGCAGCAGCCTGCTGGTGGCGCCGCTGCATGCGCGCGAGGTCGGCACGCCGCCGGTCTGGCGCGACGATGCCACCTCGCGGCTCGAGGCGCTGGCGCTGCTGCAGTCGTTCAATGCCGAGTTGCTCAGCCATCCCAGCGCCACGCTCACGCTGGAGCGCTGGTGCGCCGCGCATCAGCTCGCGCCGGTGGCCAAGATCGTTGCCGAACGCGTGCAGGGCGAAGACAAGCCGCTGCCGCCCGATGCGCGCGACCAGCTGCAGATCGGCGCGGACGAACCCGTGCGCTATCGCCGCGTGCAACTGGCCTGCGGCGAGCATGTGCTGTCCGAAGCAGACAACTGGTACGTGCCCTCGCGCCTCACCGATGCGATGAATCACGAGCTCGACAGCACCGACACGCCGTTCGGCAAGGTGGTGCAAGCCTTGCACTTCCGCCGGCAGACCTTGTCCGCGCAATTGCTGTGGTCGCCGCTGCCCGAAGGCTGGGAAAGCAAGCCCACGCTGCCGCCTGCGAACAACACCTCACTGGTGATGCCGCCGCATGTGCTCGAACACCGTGCGCTGTTGTTCGATCAGGCCAATCGCCCCTTCAGCCTGGTGGTCGAAACCTATACATCGCAAGTTATTGCCTTCGCTGCGCCGACGCTGCCTCGGCCATAAGTTAGATATCGAACCCCTCGTTTTTTATTCGCGTCTTCGATAAAAATGCGCGACGCAGTCACGGGGGCTGACTGTCTTGCGTCGAACTGTCGTCTGACAGTGCGTTCGTGCAATACGAACGCGATGCGCATCACCGCCACCTGTTTCAACCAGCGCTACGGACGTCCAAGGGGGGATGTCTGGGAATGCGCGGGACCAAGTCAGGGGAATGACATGAAGCATTTAGGGAAGAAGGCCGTCGTGATGGCGTGCGCCTTGAGCGTATCGGCGTGCGCGTCGATCGTGGGTGGCCGCTATCAGAAGGTGGAAGTGGATGCGCGTGCGGCAAACCAGAGCATCCATGCCGATTGCACGCTGAGCAATGGCACCGGCCAGGTGCGCGTGACGACGCCGGGTACGGCGGTGGTCCATCGCTCGTCGCACGATCTCAGCGTGACCTGCCAGCAGGACGGCAAGCAGATCGCGCAGCAGTCCTACGACGCCAGCATCCGCGGCATGGTGTGGGGCAACCTGATCATTGGTGGCATCGTCGGCCTGGCCATCGATTTCTCGGACGGCGCCTCGCATCACTATCCGGACAAGCTCACCATCGTGCTGCCCTCGGCGTATGCGCTGGCCTCGACCTATCCGAGCGTCAACGCGACGCCGGGCGCGACGTATGCCACGCCCACGGCCGATGGACTGGCCAGCCTCGACGGTCGCGTGAGCAAGAGCATGTTCAACGCCGCGCAGAACGTGGCGGCCTCTCGTCAATGCGATCGCGCCATCCATGTGGTGATGGTCGACGGGAGCAAGGCAATGTTCCGATCGCAGTGTCCGGCGTCCAGCGACGTGCAGATCGAGTGCGCGGGCGATGCCTGCGTGCCCCTGCAGCAGGCTGGCATCGCCGCCAACTGACCGGCGATTGCCTGAGGGAGCCGGATTCTCTCCGGCTCCCCGGCATTTTCGGATTATTCCGATGTTTTGCCGGATGCGTGCTGGCTAACGTGTAGAAATCCCGACCCACAGTGCAGGCGCGAGCCTGGCGCGGAGTTTCTTCATGGACGCCCCCATCATCGAATATCTGGTCGCACGCCAACAGGGCGAGGGCTGGCGTGTGTTGCGCGACGGCTCGCCCGTCGGTCGGCGTTGCGTGCTGGTCAATGCGCTGGAATTGGCCACGCTGCTGGCCGAACGCGAAGCCACGCGCGGCGGTGGCGCCACCCGCGTCCTTATGGCGAGTCAGGACACCCACCGTTTGCCGGGTTACCACCCGTGGCGCAGCGTCACCTGATTCAAGGCTTCAGGTACAGCTGCCCGATGGCGAGCGCCGTGCGATAGGGTTCCGGATCGTTGCGGTTGCTGAGCAGGATCACCGTCACGTGCTGCTTCGGCCAGCGAATGATGACGTTGCGAAAGCCGATGCTCTCGCCCGAATGCCAGAGCACGTCGCCGTGGATGCGCCAGCCGTAGCCGTAACTGTCCACATCGGGCTCGTCGTTGATTTTGTTCTGGGGACTGAAGGCAAGACGACGCGATGCATCGGACAGCAGGCGATGGTCGTAGAGCGCGGCATCCCAGCGCGCGAGATCGTCGATGGAGGAGTAGATGCCGCCATCGCCGCGTGTCGCGCTGGTGGGGCTCTGGTCGGTTTGCACCCAGTGCCCGTTCTCTTCGCTGTAACCGTAGGCGCGATGCGTCACCTGAGGGCCGCCGCGCACGTAAAGCAACGTGTGCGTCATACCCAGCGGCCGGAAGATATTCTGCGCGAGGAAATCGGGCAAGGACTTTCCCGATGCGCGTTCAACGATCAAGCCCAGCAGCACGTAGCCGCCATTGCTGTAGCGATACGCCGTGCCCGGCGGAAAATAACTGCGTGGCTCCGCGGCAAGCATGCGCAGCACGTCGGCATCGCTGATCTGCGCGGTGGCATCGGCGGGCATCAGATCTTCGTAATCGATCAGGCCGCCGGCGTGACTGAGCAATTGCCGGATGGTGATCTGCTCATGCGCGGCTGGAAGCTCCGGTAGCCAGTGACGAACATGATCGTCCAGGCTGAGTTTTCCGCGTTCGGCCAGCAGCAGGATTGCCGCCGCCGTGAACTGCTTGCTGACCGAGGCGAGTCGATAATTGGTAGCTGGCGTGGCGGCCTCGTGTGTCTCGAGGTTGGCCAGGCCGTAGCCGCGGTTGACCAAGGGTTTGCCGTCCTTGATCACCAGCAGGGATGCACCCGGTCCGTTGCCCTGGTAGCGGGACATCAAGTCGTCGACCTCGCTCGCGTGCACCACGCCGGAGCAGAGCAGAACGGCGACACACATGAAAACCCACTGGCGCATCAGGGCTGGCCTCGTCATTGGCGGGACGGTCATTGCACCGGCACGTCGTAGACGGTGTCGGGCGAGGGCTCGGGGCTCAGCGTGTAGTGCCACCACTCCATCGCATAATTGCGGAAACCTTCTCGTTCCATCGCGCGCTTCAGGATCTCGCGGTTGGCGTGCTGCGCGGCATTGGCTTCCGGTGAATCGGTGTTGGCCAGCGTGCCGAAGTAGTCGAAATCGGTACCCATATCGAGCGGCGCGCAGTGACTGTCGGTGACATCGCATTGCATCAGCGTGAGATCCACCGTGGCGCCGCGGCTATGGCCGGAGACCGGTGCAATGTAGTCACCCAGCAGCGCGCTCTTGTCCAGTTTCGGATAGTGCGTGGCCTTGGTCCGCTGGTCGTTGAGTTCGCCGGCCCAGCGCACGAAATGCTGCACGGCTCGCGCGGGGCGATAGCAGTCAAACAGCTTGAGTCGCTGGTGCTGCGCATGCAGGTCGTGCTCCACGCGTGCCAGCGCTTCGGCGGCGGGCTTGAGCAGCAGGCACTTGGGCGCGAGGTAACCATCCACGGGTTTGCCGACGAAATTGTCGCTGCCGGCGTACTTGATGTCCTCGGCGATATCGGGCGCGAGTCGACGGATATCGACCAGGCCCGCTTGTGCCGCCGTGGTTGCCGGCGACAGCCTGGGTGCACCGTCGGCATGCGCGAGTGCGACGAGCGCAAGCAGCGCGACTCCGGGCATAAAGCGTGGGCGCTTAGTCACAACCGTGCTCCCGATGAAAGGCGAGATCTTCGAAGTCGTAGCTGAAGTCCGCAGAGGGATCGACCTTGCTCATGTGCAGGCTGCCGTGGTTGTCGGCGGGGAAACTTAGCCATGCGTCGGCGTCCCCGTGATCCCAGTGCACCAGGTAACGCTGGCCGGCGCGCATCACCGTGCCCGTCAGTCGCGGCGACTTGACTGCGGCGAAACGCAGTGCCTTGCCTTGCGGGCACAAGGTGATCGCGCCGAACCATGGGTCACGCCACTGACCCCACCGGCTGCGCAGTTCATCCGCTCTGGCTGGTTGTGAGGTGGGCGGCGTAGCCCCTTTGCGGGAGGCAGCCGCTGCGCGATCGAGTTGGTCGGCGTACCAGCTGACATCGTGCGCATTGGCGGGCGACGTGAACTGTTTGGTCAACGCCTCGACCAACACCGTGCGTGCATCCTCCGCCTCGCTGTTCATCAGCACGACAAAACCGGCCTGGCGATCGGGCAGCAAGGTCATGGCCGAATACATACCGGACAGCGTGCCGGTATGCGACACCGTGTGCACGCCATCGACGTCGGCAATGCGCCAGCCATAACCATAGGCATACAGACGCGTGCCATCCCAGGCGCGACGCCGGGCCGAGATCGGCATCGGTGTGTAGGGCGTCCACAGGATCTGGCGCTGTTCGGGCGTCAGCCATTGCAGCTGCTGCGGTGTCGGTGCGACCCAGTTGCGCGCCCACACCAGCATGTCTGCAAGGCTGCAGCGCACGCCACCGGCAGCGGCCGAGGTGATGTCGGGAATCTCCACGTCGTCGGCGTTGATCACGATGTTGCGATCATGCCCGCGCATGTGCGGCTGGGCGACGTTGCCCACGGCGTCCCGCCCCCATGCGCCAATCTGGCAACGTGTGAGGCCGAGCGGCTGGAACACTTCGCGGCGCAGCAAGGCGTCGTAACGATCATGACCCGCGGCTGCGGCCACTTCGCCGGCGACGACGTAGAGCAGGTTGTCGTAGGCGTAGCCCGCGCGAAAACTGTAGGCCGGCTTGAGATACGCCAGCGCATGCACGATGTCCTTGCGCGTAAAGTCGTTGGGTTCCGGCCACAGCATCAGATCACCGGCACCCTCGCGCAGCCCGCTGCGATGGGTGAGCAGATCGCCCACCTGCATATGCTCGGTGACCCAGGGATCGGCCATGCGGAAATCAGGCAGGTAGCTGCGCACCGGTGCATCCCAACGCAGCTTGCCTTCTTGTACGAGTCGAGCGAGCAGGGTGGCGGTCATCGCCTTGCTGTTGGAGGCGATCTTGAACAGCGTATCGGGCGTGACCGGCTGGCCGGAGCCGGCCACGCGTTCGCCAAGCGTGCGTGTGTAAATCACCTCGCCGTGGTCGATCACGCCGACGGCCAGGCCGGCCAGGTGATAACGCGCCATCACTGCATCGACGATGGGATCGAGCTGGGCCGCGGACGGCGCGTCGGCTGCCGTGGCGACGCTGGCGGCGACGGCAAGCCCGATCGCCACCGCCCACCGCCGCAGTATTCGCTCAGCCCGCATGACCTGCCGTAGCGTGCTTGGTCACCTCGTCCCACACACGCAGCAAGTTACCGCCCCAGATCTTGGCGATGTCCGCATCGCTGAAGCCGGCGCGGCGCAGCGCCGCCGTGAGATTGCGCGTCTGCGTGGCATCCGACCAGCCGGCGAGACTGCCGCCACCGTCGAAGTCCGAGGCGATGCCGACGTGATCGATGCCAGCCACCTCAACCATATGCTTGATGTGCGCGACGTACTCATCAACTGTTGCGGGCGGGAAGGCCGCATCGATGCGCTTCATGCCGTCGATATAGGCGGGCAGGTATTCGTGCTTCTCGCTGTCGAAAGTCTTGGCACCAGCCTGCTTGGCCACTTGCGCCTGCAGCGCTTTGACGGCCATCTCGCGACCCGGATCAAGCTTGATGAACTCGCCCACCGCCACCGCCTGGATCACGCCGCCCTTGGCAGCGATGGCGCGCAGCAGATCGTCCGACAGGTTGCGCGGATGGTTGATCAGCGCGCGCGAGGACGAATGCGAGGCGATCACCGGCGCGGTGGACAAGGCGAGCACCTCGCGCACGCAGGCGTCGGAGGAGTGCGACACGTCGACCATGATGCCCAGCTCGTTCTCGCGCTTGACCACGCTGCGGCCGAAATCGGTGATGCCGTATTCCGGCAGCGGGGTGTCGCCGAGGTCCGCTTGCGGCGTGGAGCTGCTGCACAGGTCGTTGTTGCCCATATGGGCGAGGCCGACGTAACGCGCGCCGCGCTTATAGGCCAGGTCGAGGTTCCTGATGTCGTGGCCGAGCGAGTAGCCGTTCTCCACGCCTATCATCGCCGACAGCTTGCCCGCGGCCTTGTTGGCACGCACCTGCTCCGGCGTGGTGGCAAGACGGATCTGATCCGGATACGTTTTCAGCATCAGGTCGATAGCGTCGTACTTGCGCTTGGCCTGGGCCACGGCATGCGCGTAACCGGCCGGCGTCAGCGGGCCCTGGTCCACGTAGACGATGAAGAACACGGCGTCCAGGCCGCCGCGGCGCATCTTGTCCAGGTCCACCTGCATCGGCGTCGACTTGCCGAAGTCGAAGCGCGCCTCGTGCATATACCCGAAGGGAATGTCCACGTGCGTGTCGAGCGTGATCGGCGGATCCTGCTGCGCCCGGGCGGGAGCGCTGGCCAGCGTGATTGCAAGCGCGATGGCGCCGCCGAGTAAGCCGAGAGTCTTCATGCGGTTTCCCAGTGTTTGGCCGGCTGCTCGCCGGCGACCATGTCTTCAAAGCTTTGGCGTTGTCGCACGACAGCGTAGCGGCCCGCATCCACCATCACTTCGGCAGCGAGCGGGCGCGAGTTATAGGTCGAGGCCATCGAGGCGCCGTAAGCGCCGGCGGTGCCTATCATCAACAGGTCGCCGGGAACGCAGGCGGGCAGGGCGCGTGCCCTGGCAAAGGTGTCGCCGGTTTCGCATACCGGTCCCACGATGTCGTAAGAAGTCATCGAGCGTGCGTCCCCGGCTACCGGCGCGATGTCGTGCCATGCATCGTACAGGCTGGGCCGGGCCAAGTCGTTCATGGCGGCGTCCAACACCAGGAAGGTACGCTCGTCGCCCTGCTTGAGGCGGATCACGCGCGTCAGCAGCAGGCCGGCCTCGCCCACCAGATAGCGGCCGGGTTCGAACAGCAGGCGTCCTTCAAAGCCGGCCAGGGCTTCGCGTACCATCTCGATATAGGCAGCTGCATCGATCGGGTGATCGTGGCCTTCGCGATAGCAAACGCCCAGGCCACCACCCACGTCGATGCTGTTGATCGCATGCCCCTGCGCCACCAGTTCGCGCCAGAAAGCCGCCACGCGCTGCAAGGCTTGTCGAAATGGCTCCAGCTGGAGGATCTGCGATCCGATATGCACATGCAGGCCATCGAGTTGCACATGGCTGAGTTCATCGCGTTTGGCAAACCAGCGCCGAGCCTCTTCGATGCTCACGCCGAACTTGTTCTCGGCGCGGCCCGTGGAGATCTTGGCGTGGGTGAGCGCATCCACGTCGGGATTGATGCGTACGGCGGCACGAGCCTTGATGCCCAGAGCCAGCGCCACGCGCTGCAAGGCCAGCAGCTCGTCGTGTGATTCCACATTGAAACGCAGGACGCCGACCTCCAAAGCTTCGGCGATCTCCGCCTCGGTCTTGCCCACGCCGGAAAACACGATGTGCTCTGGGGGTATGCCCGCTTGCCGCGCACGCCACAGCTCGCCGGCCGAGACGATATCCGCGCCGATGCCCTGCCCATGCATCAAGGCGAGCACACCGCGGTTGGGGTTCGCCTTGACCGCGAAACAGATCAGGTGGTCGGTGCCGTGCAGGGCGGACTGCAGGGAAGCGATGCGTTCGCGGATCGCACTGGCCGAATAGACATACAGCGGCGTGCCTAAACGGTCCGCCAGCGCGTGCAGGTCGACGCCGTCGAGCTTGGCGCAGGGTGAAGCGATCGTGTCCATCATGGGCGAGCCTGTCGCAAAAAAACGGCAGCCTGCATCACGCAGGCTGCCGGTGGGGACGGACTCGTCAGAAGTCCACGGACACCGTCAACTGCGCAAAGCGAGGCGACTGGAAACGCAAGGGCTGTTCGAAGGTGGAACTGGTGCTGTTGGAAATGGTGGTCTGCAGATCCTGGTCCACCTGGATGGTGCGCTGTTCGTTGAGCAGGTTGTAGACCGCGAACTTCACGCGCAGCTGGCCGACGTCGGCCAGCTGGCGCAAGTAGGTGATGCTGGCGCCAAGGGTGTAAGTCCACGGCATGCGGCCGTATTTGCCGCGCGGCGAGGATTCGTACACGCGGTCTTCCGAACGCGCCGCATCGCAGTTGGCCACGCAGATGTAGTAGCTGTGGTACACCGTGGCGTCATACGGATTGCCGACGCCGAAACCGGTGATGGGGCCACCCGAAGCGATATTCGCGTCGCCCGCCACTTGCCAGTTCGGCGTGATGGCATAGGTGCCGCGCAGCTTGAGCTGATGACGACGGTCGTTGGGCAGGTAGCCGTCGCCGCCGAAGTTCACCCACGGATCATCGAAATTCTCGGTGCGGCCGGTGTCGTCGAAGTTGGTGTCGGAGTTCACCGGGCCCTCCGCATTGCCGCGGTTCCACGACAACACGTAGGACGCATTGAACGACCACTTGTTGTCCCAGGCGCGATCCAGCTGGAATTCCAGCGCGGTGTAGGTGCGCTTGGGATTCACCCAGCCGCGCTGGCCCAGGTAGTTGCCATCCTCGTCGTACATCGCCCAGCCTTCCTTGGACGTATCCACGGTGACCCAACCATCGGCCGTGCCGTCGCAGTTGGTGTCGCCCCACACCTTGTTCTTTTTGCCGGGATTGCCCATCACCCAGCCGATGTAGCCGTCCGGACCGCACTTGCCGGTGGCGCTGATCTCCATGTCGTCGATGGCATTGTGCAGCTTGCGGTAGGTGCCGTTCACGCCCCACGACCACTTGTCATTGAGCATCTGCTGGAAGCCGATGATCAGCTCATCCTGGTAGACCTGCTGCATATCCTTGTTCACTTCCGAACGCAGGTCATGCACGGTGCCGTCGCCCTGCGACGTGTCCACGCCGCCCAGCTGCGGTCCGAGGACGGGAATGGCGTACTGGTTGCCGTTGGCATCGGTAAGCGTCTGCCAGCCACCAAACGCGTAATACGTGCGCTGATCGAGCAAGCCACCGGCCTGCTTGATGTTGATCACGTTGGCCACCGGCAGGTAGTAGCGGCCCAGGTTGCCATAGAGTTTGGTGGTGCCGTCGCCCTTCACGTCCCACGAGAAGCCCAAGCGCGGCGCCCACATATTGTCCATCTTGATATAGCTGCGGCCAGCGGCGTCCATATTGTCGAAGCCATCGCGACGGATGCCGGCGTTGAGCAGCAGGTTGGGCGTCACCTGCCAGTTGTCTTCCAGATAGAAGGCGTTGTTGGTGGTGTCGAAATTGCCTGCGATCTCGTAGCGGCGGGCGCGCACATAGCCGTTGTAGCCCGGCGGAATCACGCCGCCGCCGTTGGGATTGGGGATGGTCGAGCCGGGCGTGGCCGCATAGACGTTGTAGTAGATCGCGCCGGGGCCCGGATAGTGACGACTGTAGACAGAGTCGTCGTCCTCGTGGTCGTAGCCGAAACGCAGCAGGTGGTCTTCCAGCTTCCATTCGAAGTCGGCGCGGCCTTCCTTGCGCTTGTCGTTTCGTTTCTCCACCGCCGTATTCGTCGTGCAACCCAACGGCACGCCAGGCTTGGGAACGGCGGTTTCAGCGGCGACGTGGTTGCAATCGAGGTCGGTGAGCGCGCGATTGAACGATTCGCGCTTGTTCTCTCCGTACAACACCTTCATCGACAGGTTGTCGGTGAGGTAGTTGGTATAGGTGAGCGACCAGTTCTTGCCGCCGGTGTCCGTGTAGATGGTATTGGTCTTGGCGCCGATGGTGTGCGTGTCGTAGTCGTAGTTGTAGACGGTGCCGACGTTTTTGCTCTTGTCCGAGAACGCCATCAGCGAGAGCAGGTTGCTGTCGTTGATGTGCCAGTCGATGGTAGTGCCCCAGAAGTCGGGACTGGAGCTGTTGCTGGTGAGGGTGGTGCCCTCGTCGTTGGTGTTGCGCGGGTTGTCGCCGCGCTGTTCCACCATGGCGAAGATAAACAGCTTGTCCTTCACGATCGGGCCGGACGCGTAGATGTTGGTCTTCATCAGCGAATCGCGGTCCTCGCTGGCCGTGAGGTAGCGATTGCCGTTGGCGTCGTAGCGATCCTCTGCCTGCGCGTGCCACGCCCCCGGTTCCATCGTCATTTCCACGCCCGCGTGGAAATCGTTGGAACCCGAGCGCGCCACTGCGTTGATCACGCCGCCGGTGGTGCGGCCGAACTCCACCGAGTAGCCGCCGGTCTTCACCTGGAATTCCTGGTAGAAGTTGAACGGTGCCTCGGAATAGCCATTGCGGTTGTAGAAGTCGGTGACGTTGAGGCCGTTGACGTAGATGGCGTTCTCCGCCACCGACGAACCGCTGAAAGACAAGCCGCCAAACGCCGATGCGCCCTTCACCACGCCTGGCGCGAGTGTCGCCACGGCGGCGATGTTCTGATCCACCGGCAGGCGACGCAGCTCTTCACGCGAGATATTGGTGGACGACTCGGTTGAGGTGACGTCCACCGCGGTGATGATCGACGTGCCGGTGACATTGACTGCCGACAGGTTGGTCGCGTTGTTGCCGCCCAGGTTCACGGTGGTGGCATTGCCCAGCGTCACGGTGACGGGCGTGGACTGCGTGATGGTCTTGCCGTCCTTGGCCACGGACAGCGTGTAATCGCCGATGGCGAGGAACGAGATGCGGTAATTGCCCTTGTCGTCGGCTGTCACCGAGCGGGTGAAACCCGTCTGCGGATTGCTGATGGTGACGAGTGCGCCGGGTTCGGTGTGACCGACCACCGTGCCGTCGTTATTGCCTGCAAATGCCGGAGGCGTGGCCATCGAAGCCAGACCCATGCCCAACGCCATGCACAGCATGGTCCTGCGGAAAGTACGACTGACCATTTCCCCGTCTCCCCCGGTTCTGTCGTCGTTGATGTAAAGACCGCTTATCTGCTGGCGCGCTCAGTCGCCGGCAGCAGCTGCCACGTGAAGTCGTAGTCCCATTGATCGAAGTACAAGTTGCCGCCGCGCCACTCCAGTTCGCCGCGCTGCGAGTCCACCGTCTCCGACCGGAAGAACTGCTTGGCTGGCACCAGCGGCTGGCTGAAATCGCTGTTGAAGGCGATGCGGTAGGCGTCCAGCCCGCCGAGATAGAACCACTGCAAGGCCAGGTCGTCGCCCGGCACCGGATGTAGCTGCCCGAAGGTCACGTCCATCGGCACCCAGCCATAGGGCGCGAGGTAAAGCTGGCCCCAGTCGTGGATGTTGTTGTACTTGCCGTCGGAGAAAATAAAGCCTGATTGCCAGCGCGCCGGGATGCCGTTGAGGCGCAGCAGGGCGATCAAGAGCATGGTCTGCTCCCCGCAATCGCCATGGCCGGCATGCAGGGTGTAATCGCTGATATTGCCGATGGTCGAATATTCGCGCGCACCGGCCCAGGGAATCTGGTCCACGGCAGCGAACAACTTCTGCGCGATGCGATACGGGTTGGTCTCGTTGCCCACGGCCTTGCGCGAAAACGCGCGCAGGTCGTCGGTGAAGACGATGTGCGGCGCGCGCTCGGCGACAAAGGGCGCAAGCTCGGGCGAGATCTTCGCCGGCACCACCTTGGACGCATCGATGTCGTGGTATTGCGCGTAAATGGTCAGCTCGTAGGTGACGGCAAACGTGGTCGGCTTGCCTGCGACGGCCGGCTTCTCCAGATAGACCGTGCGTTGCATCGTGCTGGCCGGCGCCACTTGAGCGCCGACAGGCTGGCTGTCGACGAGGCGCACGCCTTCCTGCTGTCCCGGCAGTTCGCGCGGAAACGGCAGCCAGGCGCGTACCGTCTCGCCGGCGGGCACGGCATCGGCGTTGACGGTGACGGTTTCGGTGACGCGCACATGGTTGGGCGTGACGCTGCTGCGATGCGTAGCGAGCGCTTCGCGACGCGCGTCGCGATGGTGATCGTTGAGCGTCTCCATCGGGTCGTCGTTGGACGGCGCCGGATGCGTGCGCCGTGCGGCAGCATCCTTGCTGAGCAGGAACAGGTTGCCCGGCGCACGCTTGAAGTAAAGCGTGCGCCCGTCGATCACCTGATGTTCGAGCAAGCCCTGCTGATCCCAGCGCGCGAACTCCGCGTCGGTGAGGTCGGGAATCTGTTTGCGCACCTTGGCCTTGGCGGCATCGGCATCGAAGGTGAAATCGAGCCGGATGCGGCGCATGCGTTCGCGTTGGAACTGCAGTGCATCACGCACCTCCGGCGATACCCCGGGCTGGGCCAGTGCGCTGGTGATACCGGCTTCCGCCGCGCTGAATTGTCCCGCATCGATCTGCGCAATGGCATGCTGCACCGGGGCTTGGGTGGCGGCCGATGCGACACCGGCGAGCAGCAGGCAGGCAAGCGCCGTCGCCAGCGAATATCGCCGACGTCGCAAGGACGAGATGGGTCGCACCGTCTGCACCTGCCACTTCCCCGTAAGAAAAAGCGAAGTCGCTGTGTAGCACGCTTGCAATCGACGGTCAATAATTTATGCTTCGATCAAACGTCGTCCGAATCAGATATTCCAAAGACGACGATGATCGGGATTCAAAGGGGACGCATGATCCACACGGCCTGGCCTTATCTCGCTGTCATGTTGCTGGCAGCGGGCCTGTTTCCCGCCCTGGAGCGGCGCTACAAGTGGCGTTTCTTCGAGGTTTTGCCGCCGATCGTGCTGACCTACCTGCTGGTGACCGCGCTGGCCGTCACCGGTCTGTGGCAGGTCAATGCGGAGATCCGCGCTACCCAGAGCATGCTGATCGAGCACCTGGTGCCGGCCCTGTTATTCCTGCTGATGATCAATTGCGACCTGCGGGCGATCTACCGGCTGGGGCCGCGCGTCCTTGCGGTGTTCTTCGTCACCATGGTGTGCCTGTTCATCGCCTTCGTCGGCACCTTCCTGATGTTCCGCGTCTGGCTGAAGGGCGATGCCTGGCAGCCGCTGGCCGCGCTGTCGGGCAGCTGGATCGGCGGCACGGCCAATATGGTGGCGGTCAAGCAAGCCATCGGCATGCCCGATCGCCTGCTGGCGTTTTCGCTGCTCACCGATGCCTTGTGCTACTCGATGTGGGTGGTGGTGCTGTTCGGCCTGGGCCGCGTGGCCACCCAGTTCAATCGCTGGACTCGCGCCACCTCCAGCGCCGACATGGTGGTGGAGCCCTCGCGCAGTCACGGCCCGACCACCTCCGAGAACGTGCTGCTGTGGCTGGGCATGGCCCTGCTGGTGGCGGCGCTGTCCGCATGGCTTGCCGGGCGCCTGCCGGTAACCGAGATGGTGTCGTCCACCACCTGGACCATCATGCTGTCCACTGCCTTCGGTCTGGTGGCGGCGCATACACCGCTGGCGCGCTTCGCTGGCGCCAGCACGATTTCCAGCGCCATGCTGATCAGCGTGGTGGCCATCCTGGCCTCGCAAAGCAATTTCGACGGCATTGCCTCGGCGCCGCTGTATCTCATGTGCGGCGTCTGCATCATCGCCATCCATGCCGTGCTGCTGGCGCTGGCCGCGCGGGTATTCCATTTCGATCTGTATCTCTGCGGCATTTCCTCGCTGGCCTGCATCGGCGGCGTAGCGGCAACGCCCATACTCGCCGCCAGCTACTCGCGTTCATTGGTGCCGGTGGGCATCCTGTTGGCCTTGCTCGGTTATATCCTCGGTACAGGGTTTGGATTGCTGGTGGCGTCGGTGATGTCGTCGCTGGCCATTGCATAGGAATCAGCATGCGACTCATGCCTCGCCTGACGTTGTGTCTGCTCGCCGCGCTGGCCGCGGCCCCGGTCTTGGCGGACCAGCGGCCCGACCCCGTCCCCGTGCCGCCTTCGGGCGTGCTCGGCATCAGCAACAACGCGATGCTGGCGCCGGATTTCTGGATCAAGCAGCTGGCGCAGCCTGATCGCGTGCTTGCGGGCATCGATGCCATCGGCGCGCAGAACGCGAAGCTGCTCAGGGTCGATGGGTCCATGCACGACCTGCATGGCGTCCCGGCCAACGTCGATCGCGCCATGGTGACTGGTTGGATCAACGACCTTTCGCAGTATCCCAAGCGCCCGTTGTTTGACGACAAGGGCCAGCCGGTGCCCGACAGCTTGCGCGCGCAGCTCACCGAGGCGCTCGCGCTCGATGCCGTGCCGGCACAGCAGACCAGCCGTTACGGCATGATCGTGCAGCGCGCCGCCTTGCGCACGTTCCCGACCGACACGCGCGTATTCACCTCCAAAGACGATACGGATATCGATCGCTTCCAGGAGACCGCGGAATTCCCCGGCACCCCGGTGCTGATCGCGCACACCAGTCGCGACGGCCGCTGGCTGTTCGTGGTGAGCGAGCGCTATGCCGCCTGGACGCATCGCGACAATGTCGCCGAAGGGGCGACGGCGGATGTGCTCGCGTATGGCGGGCGCCTGCCGCAACGCGTGGTGACGGGAAGCACCATCCGTACGGTGTTCACGCCGGAGCAGCCGGCGGTATCGCAGCTGCAACTGGATATGGGAGTGGCCGTGCCGGTGCTGTCGGATCATCCGGCCGATGAGCCGGTGAACGGACAGTCGCCGTATGCGTCGTACGTGGTCGATCTGCCGATCCGCCAGCCCGATGGCAAGCTGGCGTTCTCGCCGACATTGATCCAGCGCAACGTTGACACGCAGGACAACTATCTGCCGCTCACCGACGCGAACATCATCCGCCAGGCCTTCAAATTCCTCGGTGAGCGATACGGCTGGGGCCACGACTACGATGGCCGCGATTGCAGCGGCTTCGTATCGGACGTCTATCGCAGCATGGGCGTGCAGATGCCGCGCAACACCAGCAAGCAGGCGATCAGCCCGGGCCTCACTCATCAGGCATTCGGCGACAAGGACAGCCACGACGCGCGCCTCAAGGTCGCGATGGCGTTGCAGGTGGGCGACCTGGTCTATATCCCCGGCCACGTGATGATGGTGATCGGCAAGCTCGATGGCGAGCCCTACGTGATCCACGACACCGGCGGCATGGCTTATCGCGACGGCAAGGGCGGCATGCGCCGCGTCAAGCTCAACGAGGTGTCGGTGACGCCGCTGCTGCCGCTGATGTACGACGACAAGCACACCTATGTCGACCGCATGACCAGCATCGTGCGCGTGCATCCGTGATCGTCTTGCGCCTCCATTCCCTATCGAAGACAGGAAGCTTCCGAGTCTCATGAAGATCACCGACATCCAGTTCGGCATGCTGCGCGTACCGCTCAAGACGCCGTTCAAGACGGCGCTGCGCACCGTCAATCAGGTCGAAGACATCGTGGTGATGGTGCATACCGATAGCGGCCACATCGGTTACGGCGAGGCGCCGGCCACGGCGGTGATCACGGGCGACACGCATGGTTCGATCGTCGATGCGATCCGCCATTACATCGCGCCGCGCCTGGTCGGCCAGGAAATCGCCGATCTCAATCGCCTGACCCAGCTGATCCAGAGTTCGATGGAGAAGAACACCAGCGCCAAGGCAGCGGTGGAAATCGCCCTCTACGACCTGTGGGGCCAGCTGTACAACGCGCCGCTATACAAGCTGCTCGGCGGTGGCGATCCGGTGATCACCACCGATATCACCATCAGCGTCGACTACATCGACAAGATGGTCGCCGATTCGGTGAGCGCGGTGGAACGCGGCTTCGAGTCGCTCAAGATCAAGGTGGGCAAGGACATCGGTGTGGACATCGAGCGCGTCAAGGCCATCTATGCCGCGGTGGAAAACCGCGCCTTGCTGCGCCTGGACGCCAACCAGGGCTGGACCGCCAAGCAGGCGGTCTACGCGCTGCAGACGCTGGAAGACGCCGGCGTGCGGCTGGAACTGGTCGAGCAGCCGGTGAAGGCGCGCGACCTCGAAGGCATGCGTTACGTCACCGAGCGTGTGCACACGCCCATCATGGCCGACGAAAGCGTGTTCGGCCCGATGGAGGTGATCGACCTGATCCAGATGCGCGCCGCCGACATCATCAACATCAAGTTGATGAAGACGGGCGGCATCTCCAACGCCATCCGCATTGCCGACATCGCCGCCATGTACGGCGTGGAATGCATGATCGGCTGCATGCTGGAAACCAGCATCAGCGTCGCTGCGGCAGTGCACGTGGCGGTGGCCAAGTCGGCTGTGATCACCAAGGTGGATCTGGACGGCCCCTCGCTGTGCCAGTACAACCCGGTGGACGGGGGCGTGGTCTTCAACGAGTCGGAGATCTCGGTCACCGAGGCGCCTGGATTGGGTATCCGGGAGATTCGCGGACTGGAAAAGCTGGAAGCCTGATATGTCGCCCTTGGTGAAAATCCGTTCGGAACGCGACCAGATGTCCGCGGTCGAGCGGCGCATCGCCGATTTCATCCTGGAAAACGCCCAGCTGCTGCGCGACTACTCCTCGCAGCAACTGGCCAACGCGCTGGGCATCAGCCAGTCCAGCGTGGTCAAGTTCACCCAGAAGCTGGGCTTCAAGGGTTATCCGGACCTCAAGTATTCCGTCGGCGAGGCGATTGCCCGTGCCGACAACGGCGACGCCGCCCATGTCGCCACGCAGGCCAGGGCGGCCTTCGACGAATCGGCCTCGGGCAATCTGTGGCGGCGCAAGGCCGAGTCCGAAGAAGAGACGCGGCTGATCAATGCCCCCGAGACCCTGCAAGCCGTGGCCGAAGCGATTGCCACGGCCGGCACCAAGGGCAAGGTCTTCATGATCGGCCTGGGCGACGACGACATCTATGCGCGCAGCTTCGCGCTGCGCCTGTCGCTGCTGGGCGTGCCGTCGATACACAACTTCGATGCGCCGCGCATGGCGGCCAGCGTTTCCGCTGCCGGGGCAGGCGACGTGCTGCTGGTATTTTCCGAGCACGGCAACCATCCGGCGCTGTGCAAGATCGGTCGCTTCTTTCGCGAGCGCCGCGGTCGATTGATCACGGTGACGCGGCATACCTCCAATCCGCTGCGTGCGATCGCGGACATCGCCTTGCTGGTGTCTGCCCACGACGATCGTCCTTACATCCAGCCTGTGCTCTACCAATCGGCGCTGCAGCATCTGCTCGATGGCGTCTACGTGCAGCTGTGCGAAGGCGACGAACACCGCCATGTGCAGCTGCTCGCCAATCTCGAACGCGTCCAGCAGATGCTGGAACCCTAGTCTCCCATTTCGCGGAATCGCATGACTTCTCCCGCCCGTCGCTTTGTGATTCGTCATCTTCTTGCCGCCGCGTTGAGCTTGACCACGGTGGCGCCGGTCGCCGCGGTGTTTGCCGCCGAGCAACCGCTGGCCTGGCAGGCTTCGCGCCAGATGGTGCTGGTGATCACGCCGGACTGGAATGCCGATCACGGCGTGCTGCGTGCGTACGAGCGCTCAGGCAACCGCTGGAAGCCGATCGTGGACGCGCAAGCGGTCACCGTGGGGCGCTCGGGTTCCGCCTGGGGCCTCGGTCTGAATGCCGCGCAGGCCGAGGGCCCGCAGAAGCACGAAGGCGACGGCCGCGCTGCCGCCGGTGTGTATCGCGTTGGCGAAGTCTTCGGTTACGCCGCCAGGGCCGATACGCACATGCCTTACGAGGCGATGCAGGACACCGACTGGTGCGTCGACGTTGATGGTTCGCCGTACTACAACCAGATCGTCGATACCAGGAAGGTCGGCGAGAAAGCGGTGGAGGGCGCCAGCGAACCGATGCGCCGCGACCTGCATCTGGACGGCGACCAACGCTACAAGATCGGCTTCGTGATTGAGCACAACGCCAAGGGCAAGCCGGGCGGCGGCAGTTGCATCTTCGCGCACCTGTGGAAATCGCCGACCGACGCGACCGCCGGCTGCACCGCCATGCCCGAGCCGGTGATGCGCCGTCTGCTGAGCTGGATGAAGCCGGAGGAGCAGCCGGTATTCGTCCTGCTGCCACAAAGCGAATACGTGCGGTTGCAGGCGTCCTGGCAGCTGCCTTCGCTGGGCAAGCAGCCTTGAGTCCGACGTCGAGGGTACTCATTGGTTTGGTCCTGGGCGCGGTCGGTGGCCTGAGCCTGGATGCCTGGTGGCCTGGCGCGGCACTACCGGTAGCCGACGCCGTGCAGCCGTTTGGACGTCTATGGCTGAACGCATTGCAGATGACCGTGGTACCCCTGGTGTTTGCGCTGGTAGTCGTGGGCGTGAACACGGCCAGCGACGCGGCGGCCTCCGGGCGCATCGCGCGGCGTGCCATCGTGGCCTTCCTGCTGATACTCACTGGCGGCGCGTTGTTCGCTGCCGTCGCCGCACCGTGGTTGTTTGCGCTGTTTCCACATAATCCGTCGCTGACGGCCGCGCTCGACAGCGCGGTGGCCTCACACGCGCCGCCGGTGGCCGCTGCCGTGGGTTGGGCGGAGTGGTTCAATGGCATCGTGCCCGCCAACGCGATCATGGCCGCGGCGCAGAGCGCCATGTTGCCGCTGGTGGTGTTCGCACTGTTCTTCGGTTTCGGCTTGACGCGTATCGATGCCACCCGCCGCGCGCTGGTCGTGTCGTTTTTCCAGGCCATCGCCGACACCATGATCGTGGTCGTGCGCTGGGTGCTATGGGTGGCGCCGCTTGGTGTATTCGCCCTGATCCTCGCGGTATGCGCACGTGCTGGCCTGCATATGCTGAGCGCGCTGGGCATCTATGTCCTGGTGGAATGCCTGCTGTATCTCGCGGTCACCTTGTTGATGCTGCCGGTCGCCATCGTATGGGGCGGCGAAACGCTGCGGCGCTTCGTGCCCGCGCTGCTTCCGGCCCAGATCGTGGCTGCAAGCACGCAGTCGTCGCTGGCTTCGTTGCCGGCCATGCTCGAAAGCGCAGAGCGCCGTCTAGGCTATCCACCGCAGGTGAATGCATTGGTGCTGCCGATGGCCGTCAGCCTTTGTCGTCTCACCAGCCCGATCCAGTACGTGACGTCGGCGTGTTTCATCGCCTGGGCGTACGGCATCGATGTGGGCGTGGCGCCGCTGTTTGCCGCGGCCTTGCTGGCGGTGGTGATCAGTCTCGGATCGGTGGGGCTGCCCGGCGCGGTCAGCTTCATGGCGACCAACCTTCCGGTCGCCCAGGCCATGGGCGTGCCGGTGGGGCCGCTGGGCCTGATGCTGGCCGTGGATGCCTTGCCCGATGCGCTCGCGACCTTGGGCAATGTCACTGCCGATCTCACCGCCACCAGTGTGGTGGCCCGTCAAACCGCCCGGGATAGCGCCAAGGCATGAGTACGCTGCACGACGTCGATGTGATCGTGATCGGTGCCGGCATGGCCGGCGCCTCCGTCGCCTATTTTCTCGCACCGCATGCGCGCGTGCTGGTGCTTGAGCGCGAAGAGCATGCCGGCATGCATTCCACCGGGCGTTCGGCAGCGCTGTTTTCCGAGACCTACGGATCCGCGCAGGTGCGTGCGTTGACGCGTGCCGCGCGCCGCTTCTTCGATCATCCGCCTGAGGGTTTCGCGGGGCACCCGGTGCTTTCGCCGCGCGGCTCGCTGAGCATCGGCACGGTGGATCACATCGAGAAGGTGCACGCGCTGCATGCAGAGATGGCGGCGCGCACACGCGGCCTGCGCGTGGTGGATGCGGCATGGCTGCAGGAAACGGTACCGGTCCTGCGTCCTGAGGCGGCGCAAATCGGTTTGTACGAATCCGGCGCTGCCGACATCGACGTCAACGAACTGCACCAGGGCTTTCTTCGCGGCCTGCGGGCACAGGGTGGCCAACTACGCTGCAATATCGACATCCGCTCGATTGAACATGGACCGGGCCATTGGTTTATCGATGCCGGCCACGAGCACTACCGCGCACCTTTGCTGATCAACGCCGCGGGCGCGTGGGTGGACCAGATCGCCGCGCTCGCGGGCATTGCACCCATCGGCATCCAGCCGCGTCGACGCTCGGCATTTCTGTTCGAAGCGCCCGCTGGAATGGACACCTCGCGCTGGCCGTTCGTCACCGACGTCGACGAAGCTTTCTACTTCAAGCCCGATGCCGGCCTCCTGCTCGGCTGCCCAGCGAACGCGGATCCGGTGATGCCGCACGACGTGCAGCCGGAGGAGCTCGATATCGCCATCGGCATCCATCGCATCGAAGAGGCGACCACGATGACCATTCGCCGCCCCACGCGCACCTGGGCAGGCCTGCGCTCATTCGTTGCCGATGGTGATCTGGTGGGCGGTTTCGCGCCGGGTTCCGGTGATTTCTTCTGGGTCGCCGCGCAAGGCGGCTACGGCATCCAGACCTCGGCGGCGATGGGTGAAGCCTGCGCGAATCTCGCCCTGGGCCGTCCGTTGCCCGGCCATCTGCAGGATGCCGGCGTCACCGCCGACATGCTCGATCCCCGGCGCCTGAAGGGCTGACTCGGGCGCGTTCGGGAGCGCCGCCGGCCCAACAACCCGCGGGCCGGTTTCCGGCACTCATGGTGTCGTCTGCCCGGCCGCCGGCCTCATATCCAGCGCTTCCCCACAATTCCATGCTGCATCGCCGCGACGGCCACCGCTACAATCGGGCAGGTCGGCGCTCGCGCCGACACCCGCTGACGGTAGGGATGCCTGGCGCCGTCCAGCGCCAGCGGCGCGTTGCTTGGTATAACCAAATCAAAGAGTTGGGCCCCGTATGCTGCTGATGATCGACAACTACGACAGCTTCACCTTCAACCTCGTGCAGTACCTGGGCGAGCTGGGCCAGGCGGTGAAGGTGGTGCGCAACGATGCGCTGGACGTAGCCGGCATCCGGGCGCTCAAGCCCTCCCACATCATGATTTCGCCGGGCCCCGGCACGCCGGACGATTCGGGCGTGTCGCTGCAGGTGCTGAGCGAGCTGGCCGGTGAGATCCCCGTGTTCGGCGTGTGCCTGGGTCATCAGGCCATCGGCCAGGTGTTTGGCGGCAAGGTGATCCGCGCCAAGCAGATCATGCACGGCAAGACGTCACCGGTGCGTCACCGCGGCCAGGGCGTGTTCGCCGGGCTGCCCGATCCGTTCGAGGCGACGCGCTATCACTCGCTGGTGGTGGAGCAGGAGTCGTTGCCCGACTGCCTCGAAGTGACCGCCTGGACGGAAAACGCCGACGGCAGCATCGACGAGATCATGGGCCTGCGCCACAAGACGCTGAAGGTCGAAGGCGTGCAGTTCCATCCCGAATCCATCCTCACCCAATACGGCCACGACTTGTTGCGCAACTTCCTCGGCCTGCCGTTGAAGCTCGCGGCATGAACGTGGCAGGCAACGTGGGGCGTCGCGTCACCATCACGCCGCAGGAAGCGCTACAGCGCACCATCGAGCATCGCGAGATCTTCCACGACGAAATGATCGAGCTGATGGGGCAGATCATGCGCGGCGAAGTGAGCCCGCTGATGACCGCCGCCATCATCACCGGCCTGCGTGTGAAGAAGGAAACCGTGGGCGAGATCACCGGCGCGGCGCGCGTGATGCGCGAGCTGTCGGCGAAGGTGGAACTGCCTGCGCACGAGCACTTCGTCGACATCGTCGGCACCGGTGGCGATGGTGCCTCGAGCTTCAATATTTCCACCACCTCGATGTTTGTTGCCGCCGCCGCCGGTGCGCGCGTGGCCAAGCATGGCGGTCGCAGCGTGTCGTCCAAGTCGGGCA
Organism: Dyella sp. 2YAF14; assembly: GCF_052114725.1. Lineage (NCBI taxonomy): Bacteria > Pseudomonadati > Pseudomonadota > Gammaproteobacteria > Lysobacterales > Rhodanobacteraceae > Dyella > Dyella sp. 2YAF14. The sequence continues at coordinate 86,914 of NZ_JBFRFH010000013.1, forward strand.
GCGCGGATGTGCTCGAAGCGCTGGGCGCAGTGATCGATCTGCCGCCCGCAAAAGTGGCCCAATGCATGCAGGAAGTCGGCATCGGCTTCATGTTTGCGCCCAACCATCATCCTGCGATGAAGGTGGTGGCGCCGGTGCGCAAAGAGATGGGCGTACGCACGCTGTTCAATATCCTCGGACCGCTGACCAATCCGGCCGGTGCGCCGAATATTTTGATGGGCGTGTTCCATCCCGATCTGGTCGGCATCCAGGTGCGCGTGCTGCAGGCGCTGGGCGCGAAACACGCGCTGGTGGTGTGGGGGCGCGACGGCATGGACGAGATCTCGCTGGGCGCGGCCACCCTGGTGGGCGAGCTGCGCGACGGTGAAGTGCGCGAATACGAAGTGGAGCCGGAAGATTTCGGCCTCGCCATGGCGTCCAGCCGCAATCTGCGCGTTGAGAATGCGGAAGAATCGCGTGCCATGCTGCTCGAGGCCCTGGAGGGGCGTCGTGGCGTGCCGCACGACATCGTGTGCCTCAATGCGGGCGCTGCGCTGTACGCTGCCAATGTGGTGGATTCCATCGCCGCAGGCATCGAACTCGCACGCTCAACCATCGCCAGCGGCGCTGCTCGTGCAAAAATGGACGCCTTCGTCGCCGTCACACGGCGTCTGGCGGAAGCGTCCTGACGCTCACGCTACTTTCATCCCCTTTCCCCGCAAGCTTTTGCCATGACCGACATCCTCCAGCGCATCCTCACCCGCAAGACTGAAGAAGTGGCCGAACGCAGCGCCAGGCTGCCGCTGGCAGAACTGTCCTCGCGCGTGGCCGATCTGCCGGAAACCCGCGGTTTTGCGGCCGCGATCGAGGCGAAGGTGGATGCCGGCCAGGCCGCTGTCATCGCTGAAGTGAAGCGCGCGAGCCCGAGCAAGGGCCTGATCCGTCCGGATTTCGATCCCGCCGCGATCGCGCGCAGCTACGAGCAGGGCGGTGCCGCCTGCCTGTCGGTGCTCACCGATAAGGATTTTTTCCAGGGCAGCGAAGATTTCCTGCAACAGGCGCGCGACGCCTGCTCGCTGCCGGTGCTGCGCAAGGATTTCGTGATCGACCCGTACCAGGTGTACGAAGCGCGCGTGATCGGCGCGGACTGCATCCTGCTGATCGTGGCGGCGCTGAGCGACTCCGCGCTGCTGGATCTGTCGATGCTGGCGGCCGAGCTCGATCTGGACGTGCTGTGCGAAGTGCACGACGCCGAAGAGCTGGAGCGCGCGCTTGCGCTGCCGGTGCCGCTGATCGGCGTGAACAACCGCAATCTGCGCACCTTCCACACCTCGCTCGATACCTCGCTGGAACTGCAGCAGCTGATGGAATACGACCGCATTCTGGTCAGCGAATCGGGCATCCACACGCCCGACGATGTCGCCACGCTGCGCGAGGCGGGCATCAACGCCTTTCTCGTGGGCGAAGCCTTCATGCGCGCCAACGATCCGGGCGCGGAACTGAAGCGCCTGTTCGCCACGGCCTGAGTCTCAGGCAGGTCGACGCATGAGCACAGGGGAAACTGGTCTGGAGTCGGCAGCGGCGGAAGCAGCCGTGGCCGCGCCGCGCACGGTGTTGTTTGATTTCGATGGCGTGCTGATTCACGGCGACGCCTTTTATCTGTTCATGCGCGAGCGCTTCCAGCGCTCGTGGCTGCGCAAGTTCGGCGCCTTGCTGGCGCTGCCGTGGATGCTGCTGGTGGTGCCGTTTTCGCGTCGTCTGGCCGAGCGCGCGCTAGTCCATGTGGGTCTGATGGGTCTCAACGAGCGTCGCTACCGCCTGGCGGCCGAAGCGTTCGGTGCAAGCCTGACGCGTCGCCCCAAGCAATTTTGCCGCGACGGCCTGAACGCCTTGCGCCGCCATCAGGCCGCGGGCGACCGCGTCATCGTGGTCACCGGCTGCGAGCACGTGCTGGTCAGCCACATCCTGTCTCAGCTGGGCCTGGGCGAAGTGGACGTGCTGGCTTCGCAGCTGCGTCCCGGACCGCTGGGCATGCGCGTGAAGCTGCACAATGTGGGTCGCCGCAAACCCGCGCAGCTGGCGGCTTTCGGGGTTGGCGAGTGGCATGTGGCCTATAGCGACTCGCTGGTCGATGCCCCCATGCTCAAGCCTGCCGCGGAAGCCGTCCTGGTCAACGGCACGCCCAAGCTCTGCAAGAAGCTGGAGCGGGCACTGGGTCGCACGATTACCCGCGTCGACTGGTTCTAACCCACAGCTCGTTGTGGGAGCGCACCCTGTGCGCGACACCAGGTTGCGACACGTTGCCGACAAGGGCAGTCGCGCACAGGGTGCGCTCCCACAAGGGAAGGGGCTTCGCGACGCGCGTTGATATCTACTCATCATGGTTCGAGGGTTGTCGGATGTATCTCCCTACGCTCGCCCAGCTGGCGCTCGGCAGCCGGCTCAAGTCGCTCAGCGACCACTTCTACACGGCCGTCGACGAGGTCTACCGCACCTGCGGAGCCGGCGTCGAATCGCGCTGGTTCCCGGTACTGCGTTTCCTGTGGGAGAACGGCGAGACGACCGTCAGCGACGTGGCCCAGGCCATCGGGCAAACCCATTCGGCCGTGAGCCAGCTGGCCGACAAGCTGGTCGATGCCGGCCTGGTCTGCCGCAACAAGGATGCCCAGGATGGTCGCCGCAGCCTGCTTGGCCTTACCGCCAAGGGACGTACCGACCTATCCGCGCTGGGGCCGATCTGGGTCGCGGTGCGCCGTGGCATCGTCAAATCCTTGGGCGAGCAGGAACTGGAGGCTTTGCTCAATGCCCTGGCTGCCACCGAGGCGGCCGTGCAGGATCGTCCCGTGGTCGACGCCATGCTGGCCGAATATGCGGCGCTGACCACCGCGGTACTGGAAGTGGTGTCCTACGAGCCGGCCCTGAAAGAGCATTTCTACCGCCTCAATGCGCAGTGGCTGGAGCGCCATTTCCGCATCGAGGAGATCGACCGTGAGATGCTGGGCGACCCTGAGCGCCACGTGCTGGCGACGGGTGGGGCGATCTTCTTTGCGCGCCTCGCCGGCGAGGTCATCGGCACCTGCGCGCTGCTGTGCGAATCGCCGGGCGTCTATGAGCTGTCCAAGATGGGCGTGGACGAGACCTTCCGCGGCATGGGCGCCGGGCGTGTGCTGCTGGCTGCCGCCATCGCCGAATTCCATCGCCGCGGCGGCCACGAACTATTCCTGGAATCCAACAGCCGCCTCAAGACTGCGCTGCGCATGTACCAGCAGGCCGGTTTCGTGCTGCAGCCATCGGTGCGCGCCGGCTCGCACTACGAGCGGGCGGACGTGTACATGATCTACCAGCCGGAACATCGCCAGGTCGCCAAGGCGGGCGCCCCCCGGGGCTGAGTCCGGCTGCGGCAGGCTGGAAACAAAGAAACCCGGCCGAGGCCGGGTTTCGTCGTCTGGGCGAAGCCCGGATGAGGCTTAGCGCGTGCCGCGCACCACGATGGTCTTGCCGGCCACGTCGATCATGCGCTGTTCCTCGAGCTGCTTGAGCACGCGACCCACCATCTCGCGGGAACAGCCCACGATGCGGCTTACTTCCTGGCGGGATATGCGGATCTGGGTGCCTTCCGGGTGGGTCATCGCATCAGGCTCCTGGCACAGGTCCAGCAGCGTCTTGGAGATGCGGTTGGTCACGTCCATGAAGGCCATGCGGCTGACCTGGCGCGAGGTGCGCAGCAGACGGTGCGTCAGCTGGGAACCGATGGCGAACAGGATCTTCGGGCATTCCTCGCGGAGCGGGCCTTCCAGCAGCTGGAACAGGCGCTCATAGCTGATCTCGGCCATCTCGCAAGCGGTGCGGGTGCGCACCATGGACTCGCGCTGTGCCTGCTCCACGAACAGGCCCATCTCACCGATGAACTGGCCCCGGCTCAGGTACGCCAGGATCAGTTCGCGGCCTTGCTCGTCCTCCGTGCAAACGGCCAAAGAGCCGTCCACGATGTAATAAAGCGTGTTGGCCGGGTCGCCCGGACGAATGATGGCGGTCTTGCCCGGGTAGCGTCGGCGATGGCAAAGCGCAAGAAATCGCTCCATCGACGCCGGATCCGGAGCGAAATTCGCTGGCGCCTGTGACCGTTCAAAAGCCTGCTGTAGCTGATATTTGAGTTGCGCCACGTGAGATCCCGTTGATTCAAAACGGGGGCCGCAAGCGTCCCCCGGTAGTCCAAACCTTACCCCTCCGGGCATTATGGCAAACTAACCTGAGCTTCCGGAGGTTCAGTTTTCCTTTTTTTTGCCGCATACTTCACGGTCTTTCGGACGCGATCCCTTTGTCGCGCTCCCGTCACAAGGGTCGTGGAAGCTTCGGGCTTTCACGTCGAATTATCCAGCGGGGACCCTTGTAGCTAACCCGCCTCTGCTGCTGGCCCCATCCCCGGCCATGGAGAGTCGTTGTGGTTAAACCGCTTCCGCGCCTGCGTTTGCAAGGCTTCAACAATCTGACGAAGGCCCTGAGCTTCAACATCTACGACATCTGCTATGCGGTGTCCGAAGAGCAGCGCCAGCGTTATATCGAATACATCGACGAGCAGTACGACGCCGATCGCCTGACCCAGATCCTGACGGATGTGGCCGAAATCATCGGTGCCAACATCCTGAACATTGCACGCCAGGACTACGATCCGCAAGGCGCATCCGTCACCATCCTCATTTCCGAGGAGCCGGTGGTGGAAAAGCTCGGCCGCGACACGATCTCCGACGCGGTGGTCGCGCACCTGGACAAGAGCCACATCACCGTCCACACCTACCCGGAAACGCACCCGCACAACGGCATTGCGACCTTCCGCGCGGACATCGATGTCGCCACCTGCGGCGTGATCTCGCCGCTGAAGGCCCTGAACTACCTGATCGACAGCTTCGAATCGGACATCGTCATCGCCGACTACCGCGTGCGCGGCTTCACGCGCGACGTGAAGGGCAAGAAGCATTTCATCGATCACAAGATCAACTCGGTGCAGGACTACCTGGCCAAGCACATCCGCCAGAAGTACGAGATGTTCGACGTGAACGTGTACCAGGAAAACATGTTCCACACGAAGATGCACATCAAGGACTTCGACCTTGATACGTATCTGTTCGAGGCGCATGCGGATGACCTCTCGTTCAAGGAGCGCCAGCGGATTGAGTCGCTGTTGAGGCGCGAGATTGAGGAGTTGTTCCACGGTCGCAACCTGATGTGACGAAAAAACCCCGCCGAAAGGCGGGTTTTTTTTATGGCTCGTATCGCGGTCTAGAGCGGTGTTTGGCCTTTGACTGTCATCCCGGCGCAGGCCGGAGGCGCTTTTCAACAGCCGCATGGCTGGTCATCCAGAGCCTCGGTTTCTGGTTGCCGCCTCCCCGCCAGCGTGCCGCCTACGACGCGAAGCTAGTCCCTGTGGGACGCGGCGGGCGTTTCGATCGGCTGCCGCCGCTCGAGTCACTTTTCTTTTGCTGGCCCAAAAGATCCCACGGGACTAGCTTCGCGTCGAAAGTAACCCAAAGAAAATGGCCTGATAACGCCCGCAGCATCGTGTTGGGATAAGCCCGAA
>NZ_JBFRFH010000014.1:0-83279 GCF_052114725.1 Dyella sp. 2YAF14
CTCCGTAGGCTGGTCGCGCACAAGTGCGCTCCTACAAAAAGAGCCGCCCAACAGCGTCGGACGTCGCGTGGCTCTTGATGTGGCTCTCCGCTCTCGGGGTCCCCGTATGACGCGGCGGGCGGGTGGAGGAAAGCCCGCAGGGTGGCCGCATGGATGCGGCCAGTTTTTCGACAGGACAGGGATGTCCTGTCGAAAAACCCCGTAACCCGCACGCGCACCTGGAGGGCCAACGGCCCGGAAGGCGCGTCATCCGGGGGGCCCTTCTCTTTGGTTACTTTCTCTTGGGCAAGCAAGAGAAAGTAACCCGGGCCGCGGCAGCGGCACGGAAGCCCGCGGCAGGCGAGCCAGATCGCGGTATCGCGACAACCGAACACCGAGGCTCTGGATGACCAGCTTCGCTGTTTAGAAGCGCCTCCGGCCGGCGCCGGAATGACGATCAAATGCCAGCCAGCACTGGGATGAGGATCAGAAATGCCCCCGCGAGCACCCTCCCCTCACCCTAACCCTCTCCCCGGCGGGGAGAGGGAGAAAAGCCAGGTGCCTTCCAACTAACTCCAACCAACCACCTCACTTAGTCTGCACACTCCCCAAACTCACAAACGGCAACGCACTACTCCCCGTATAAGTGGGCAAATGCCCATCCCACTTCTCAATCGCCGACATCTGCACGATGTTGGGATTTTCGCGCAGCGCATTACCCTTCAACTCAATCGCCTTGGCCTCCGCCGTGGCAATCGTGATCTGCGCCTGCGCACGTCCCTGTGCTTCAGCCTCCACCTTCTCCGCTTCGGCCCTGGCCTGCGCCACCTCGTTCTGGCGCTGCTCGGCCATCTGCGTGGCCTGGATCTTGGCGTTGATCGACTGCACGACGTTTTCGGGCAGGCGTAGCTCACCGATCCAGTAGATCTTCTCCACATTGATGCCGACGGCGGAAACTTCGTCGCTCACATCCTTCTGCACCGACTCGATCAGGCTGGCCTTGCCCTTGCCGTAGACCGATTCGATGTCCAGGTTCGAGGCCTCCTTGACCAGCGCGTCGCGGATCATGTTGCGCAGATAGACGTCCGTGATTTCGTCAATGCCCTTGCGGTACTTCTGGAAGATCAAGGTCACCTTGGACGGATCGATGTGGTACGTGATGCCCACGTCCGCGTTCACCGTGAGGCCTTGGGCGGTCTGGAAGCTGATCGATTCGTCCACTGCACGGCCTTCCATGGTGGAGCGCGTGAAGGTGTAGGTCTGGGTGAAGGTCGGGAAGGTGTACAGCTCGTAGCCCCAGCCCACCCAGTAGCGTCCGGGCGGCAATTCCTGCAATGCGCCTTTGTCATCGCCATACATCTGGAACTTCACGCCCACATTGCCCGCCGGCACTTTCGAGCAGGCGGCCAGCAGCAGGGCCGAAAGCGACAACGACAGCGTCAATACGCGTTTCATGGTGATCATTCCTTGTGAGTGAAACCGCGGCGCAGCAGCAGATAGCCCCACGCCAATAGCAAGGCCAGCAACGCCAGGCCGATCAGCACGGCCAGCGTGCTTGCGGCCGAGATCAGCTCCGGCCCGATGACAGCGACGTACAACAGCAGGCAGACGACGAACGGCCACAGCCGATGCGCCAGCCAGTCGACAAGCGTCTTCATGGTTTTCCCCGTGGTGATGATGGTTTGGCGAGTGCCGTATGGATGTCCGTTCGCAAGCGCCGCATCGACACGTCAGCGCGTCGAGACGGTGTGCGAAGGACAAAGTGCGTTGCTAACCCGTGGGTGCGATGACTCGCCGTGTATGGCGGGATGGGTCAGCGATAAGTAGCGTGCGAGCCTTCATATAAGCGCACTCCAGGCGCGCTGCAGGATGAGGACGGGGCGCACTCTACTCCGATTTTGGTGCGTTGCAACAAGTCAGCGCTGACGCAAATCCAGCACCACCGGCCTATTGACTACAGCTGTAGTCACGGCGTACGTTGACTACAGCTGTAGTCACCAGGAACCTTGGACATGGGCAAGCCAACCATCGGCGATCAGGAGCTGGCGCTCCTGCAATATCTCGCCGACAACAACAACGCATCGGTCGGCGAAGTGGCGACCGGATTCGGCGAACCGCGCGGCCTCGCGCGATCGACCGTGCTGACCATGATGGAACGCCTGCGCGGCAAGTCCTACCTGCGCCGCAAGCAGGTACAGGGCATGTATCGCTATAGCCCATCCACCGGGCCTGGCGAAGTCATGCGCAGCGCGGTGGGACAGTTCGTGGAGAAGACGCTCAGCGGTTCGGTATCGCCGTTCGTGGCATGGATGTCCGAACGCACGGACGTCAGCGACAACGAACTCGCCGAACTCGAAGCCCTGGTGCATCAACTGCAGACGCGCCGCAAGGAGACCTGACATGAGCGCCATTGCCTCTCTCGCACAGGAAGTGGTTGGCCGACTGGCCTGGACGTCGCTGCAGGCAGCACTGCTGGTAGGCGCCGTGTGGCTGCTCAACCGGCAGCTTCCGCGGCTTTCCGCGGCCACGCGCTCGCTGTTGTGGTGGCTGCTTGGCGTGCAGCTCCTGCTGGGCTTGTTGCTGCCCACGCCGGTGGCGCTGCCGCTGTTGTCGCCCACTTCTGCCGAAACCACGGTGATCACCACGGTATCGCCGAGCGAACACCGCATCGCCAGCATTGGCCAGAGCTCTGCGTCTTTCTCGGCAGAACCGGAAAGCGACGACCAAACCGTGATCGTGCGCTCCACTACGTCGACAGCAGCTGGCTGGACGCGCTGGTTACCGGCAGTCCTGGCGCTATGGCTTGCCGGTGTGGTCGTGCAGCTGCTCATCACGTTGCGTCACTGGCGCCAGGCACGCATCGTGGTTCGTGCATCGCGACCGCTAGCCGATGCCGCCTTGCAGACGCTGTGCGCCGAGCAGGCACATGCGATGGGGCTGCGTCGCTGTCCGTCACTGCGTGTCTCCGATGCGATCCGCTCCCCCCAGGTGAGCGGTGTGTGGCGGCCAGTGGTGTTGCTGCCCGCGAACCAGAACCTCTCCTCCGAAGAAAGCGCCCTGGCGCTCGCCCACGAACTCACCCATCTGCGTCGCGGTGATCTGTGGATGGGATGGATACCCGCGATCGCCCAGCGACTGTTCTTCTTTCATCCGATGGTGTCGTGGGCAATGCGCGAGTACGCCTTGAACCGCGAGGCCGCGTGCGACGCGCAAGTGGTGCATCAGCACGATGCCGCACCGCAGGATTACGGCCGTCTGCTGCTGCGCCTGGGTGTGGCGCATCCGCTGCATGCGGGTCTTGCCGGCGCGTCGCCGACTTTCCACAACTTGAAGAGGCGCTTGACCATGCTGCAGCTTAGCGATCAGGACACCACCTCGCGTGTGCGCAGCTGGTTGCTGGTTGCCGTGGTCGCTGCCATCGGCGTGCTGCCGTATCGGGTGACCCAGGCCAAGGGCGAGACGGCGTCCGCGCCGGCGAGTACCTCGAGCGTCCAGTCGGTTCCCGCGACACCCCCGACACCAGCCACACCGCTGACGCCGCCTACGCCGGCCACGCCAACGACGCCTGCTACGCCGAAGACCAAGCCGTCGCCGCGCGGCAGCATCACACCGCCGGCCGTCCCTCCGGTACCGCCGGCACCACCCGCGCCCAAGGCTCCGACACCGCCGCCTCCGCCGCCTCCGCCGCCCCCGCCGCCGGCCCCACCCGCACCGCCGGCGCCGCGTTCCGAAGGTTTCTCTGCGCATCACATCGATATCGACACGCATACCGATGCGCAATACGGCTTCGCCTTGCTCGACAAGGATTCGGTGATCATCAACGGCAGCGATCTGGATGTTACGACGGCTCGCAGCATGCGCGGGCAGTCAGAGCCGCTGTTGATGTTCCGTCGCGGCAACAAGTCCTATGTGATTCGCGATGAAACCTATCTCACCCGCGCCAAGGCGGCTTATGCGGCGGTGACCGAGCTGTCCAAGGAACAGGGCCGGCTCAGTGGCGAACAAGGTCGCGTGAGCGGTCAGGAGAGCGGCATCGGTGCGCGCCAGGGCGCGCTGGGCGAACGGTTGGCACGCATGGCCACGCGTGAAGCAGAGATCGCGGCACGACAGGCGCAGCGTCCGTCGTCCGATGGCGGCGACGCCGAGCGCGCGTCGTTCGAGTCTCAGCGCGCGGAGATCGATCGCGAGCGCGCCGGTCTCGAACGCGAACAGCAAGACCTCGAAAGGCAACAGGAAGCCTTGGCCAAACAGCAGGAAGCACTCGCCCATCGCGAGGAACAGGCCACCGAACAGGCGACCCAGCAGATGAGCCGTCTGCTGGACGAAGCGCTGGCCAAGGGCGTCGCACAGCCGGTAAGCAACCGCTAGCCACAACGTGGTGGCGTGCCCGGCGCGCCGCCACGAATCACAGCCCCATCGATCAACACACGCCCCGGTTTGCCGGGGCGACGGGTAACCGTTGCCCACGCGCAGCCGATTCATGCAGGGAAGGAGGCGACATGATTGGCTACTACGCGACAACCGCCATCAGCAGTCTGCGCCGCAGCAAGGCACTGGCCGCGCTGATGGTGCTGGTCATCGGCCTGGGCATCGGCGCCAGCATGACCATGATCACGATTTTCCATGTGCTCTCCGGTGATCCGCTGCCGGGTCGCAGCGGGCAGATCTATGCACCGGTGATCGACATCCGGCCGCTCGCCCGCGATCACAGCGAGTCCACTGAGCCGGACGGCAATTTCAGCTGGCCGGACGCCATGAATCTGCTGCACGCACGGCGGGCAGATCGGCAGGCCGTCATGGCGGGCGGCGCGGTTCCGGTGCGCCCGCCACAGAGCGGCGAGCTGCCGTTCTACGAAACGGGACGCTACGTGACGGCTGATTTCTTCAGCATGTTCAACGTGCCCTTTGCCGCAGGCACCGCCTGGCGCAGCGACGATGACGAGAACCATGCGCGCATCGTCGTGCTCAACCGCGACCTGGCGCGCAAGCTGTTCGGCAACGCGTCGGCGATCGGCCATAGCGTTCGCTTGAAGAACACCGACTTTCGCGTGGTCGGCGTGCTCGACGACTGGCACCCGCAGCCGCAGTTCTACGCACAAGTGGACGGCCGCGGATTCGGCAAGACCGACCAGTTCTTCCTGCCATTGCAGACCGCGCAGGATCTGGGGCTCGACTTCAACGGCCGCTTGTCCTGTTGGGACAGCGGTGGCGACGCCCGCACCAGCAACCACTGCGTGTGGCTGCAGTTGCTGGTGCAGCTGGACAGCACCGCCAAGGCGCAGGCGTACCGGCAATTCATTGGCAGCTACTGGCGCGACCAGCAGTCGCACGGCCGCATGCCACGCCCCGTCGACGCGCAGCTCTACGGCCTGATGGACTGGCTGACGCGCCAGCACGCCATCCCCGACGACCTGCGCCTGCAGCTATCGCTGTCGCTTGGCTTCCTCGCCGTGTGCATGCTCAACGTGGTCGGTCTGTTGCTTGCCACTTTTCTGCGTCGCGGCGGCGAGATCAGCGTGCGTCGTGCGCTGGGTGCGCGGCGTTGGGACATCTTTCTGCAACTGGGCGTGGAGTCGTGCGTGATCGGCCTGGCCGGCGGCCTGCTCGGATTGGGCATCGCCTGCCTGGGCTTGTGGAGCGTGCGCCAACGGCCCGACGGTTACGCGCAACTCGCGCAGATGGACGCGGGCATGCTGCTTGGCACCTTCCTGCTCGCCCTGGTGGCCAGCGTGATCGCAGGCCTGCTCCCCGCGTGGCGTGCCTGCCGCATACCTCCCGCCCTGCAACTGAAGACGCAATGAGGCCTGTCATGTCACATTCGCCCCTGATCGCCAGCCTGTCGCGCCACAAGCTCACCGTCTGCCTGCTGGTGATGCAGGTGGCGCTGACCTGCGCCATCGTCTGCAACGTCGCGTCCATCATCGGCCATCGCCTGGCGCAGATGCAGTTGCCCAGTGGCGTGGTGGAGAACGAGCTCGCCATGATCGAAAGCATCAGCGTCGACGAATCGGCCAACCACCTCGCCAAACACAACGCGGACATGGCGGTGCTGCGCGCGATCCCCGGCGTCACCATGGTGGCTGCGGTCGATGCCCTGCCCTTCAACGGCAACAACTGGAGCAACGGCATTTCGCTGGTGCCGAACGGGCCCGCGCCGGCCACCGCCACGGCATTCAACGGCACACAGGAAGAAGCACGCGTGCTCGGCATGCGTCTGGTGGCGGGACGGTGGTTTCTGCCGGAGGAATACATTGCGCTCGATGCGGCGCATGACTGGGCGGGCATCAACCGCGTGCCCTCCACCATCATCACGCGCGCCCTCGCCGCCAAGCTGTTTCCGGGTCAGGACCCGCTGGGCAAGGTGATCTATCCGGGAGATGGACCGGTGCGCATCGTCGGTGTCGTGGATCAGTTGCTGCGTCCCTCCCTGGGCGAGTCCGATGCGAGCGGTTACGCCACGCTGTTTCCCATGTTGCCGGACACGGCCGACATCACCTATGTGATGCGCACTGCGCCGCAGGACAGGGAGCGCGTGCTCAAGCAGGCACAACAGGTACTCGCCCGCCTCGACAACAACCGCGTGCTGAGACATCCGCAGACTTTCACGCAGCTGCGTGACGATTACTTTCGCCGTGATCGCACCATGATCACCTTGCTGCTCTCCGCGGCGCTTGGCTTGCTGCTGGTGACGGCTGCCGGCATCGCGGGTCTCGCCAGCTTCTGGGTGCAACAACGCCGGCGCTCCATCGGCATCCGCCGTGCGGTGGGTGCTACGCGACGGGACATCCTGCGGTATTTCCAGACGGAGAATGGGGTGATCGTTGGTGTGGGTGTCGTTCTAGGTGTGGTGCTTGCCTACGCGCTCAATATGCTCTTGATGCAGCATTACGCGTTGCAGCGGTTGCCATGGTTGTACGTGCCGGTTGGGGCGGTGTCGTTGTGTTTGCTGGGACAGTTGGCGGTGCTAGGGCCAGCGATGCGGGCGAGTTTGGTGCCGCCGGTGGTGGCGACCAGGGGGTAGGTGGGGATGTTTGCCTGGCGGATTCTGGATCGTCGTTGCGGCGCAGGCGGTTTTTGCTAGTCGTCGCGGCGCTGGCTGCGCCTCTGCCCGTCATCCCGACGCAGTCCGGAGGTGGTTTTCAACTGCCGTATGGGCTGGTCATCCAGAGCCTCGGTGTTTGGTTGTCGCGTTACGGCCAGGGTGCCGCCTACGCGGCGGGCGTTTCGATCGGCTGCCGCCGACCGAGTCACTTTTCTCTTGCTGGCCCAAGAGAAAAGTAACCCAAAGAGAATGGCCTGATAACGCCCGCAGCATCGTGTTGGGATAAGCCCGAACGCTTGAGGCGCGTCGTTGTGGGACAACCTCCGAGGGTACACAGCGGGTAGTTCAAAGCGCTGCGCAACGCGCCCGAATCGCTGAGGACTTAAAGCGGGGCCTCGCTGCGCATTGGCTTTATCCCATGCATGACGCACTGGTGCCGCGCCTGGCGCTTGTCTGTGGGAGCGCACCCTGTGCGCGACAGCCACGCCGGGGTGTATCGCTCCGTAGGTTTGTCGCGCACAGGGTGCGCTCCCACAGAAGAGCCGACCGGCAAGATTGATCCGCCATCCACGGACCTGCGCCCCCTTGTAGGAGCGCACTTGTGCGCGACCGCAGCGACTGGGTGTACCTCTTCGCAGGCTGGTCGCGCGCGAGCGCGCTCCTACATCAGAAAAACAAGCGCCCGAAAACGCCGGGCCGCGGCAGGCGAGCCAGATCGCGATAAGGCGGCGACCGAACGAAAGGTCACTGGATGACCAGCCATTCGGCTGTTGAAACGCGCCCCCTGCCCGTGCAGGGATGACGATCGAATGAGCGCAGCCGCCCCCTCAATCCTTCGGCGGCTTCATCTCAAACTCTTTCGGCGCCACATCTCCCGCCAGATTCCGCACAAAATAATCCCAACGCTTGCGCATCATGTAGTTGGCCGCGGCGCCATAGGTGTGATGCTCGTTGGGAAGCATCAACAAATCGAAATCCTTGTTCGCCTTGATCAGCGCATCGACAACCAGCAGCGTTTCGTACGGCGGTACGTTGTCGTCCATGGTGCCGTGGACCAACAGCAGGTGGCCCTTGAGGCCGGCGGCGTGGCTCTGGTTGGCCTGGTCGTCGTAGTTGCTCTTGCCGTCCTTGTCGGTGACCAGCAGCCCCTGCCACTTCTCGGCCCAATCGTCTTCGTAGTTGCGGTTGTCGTGGTTGCCGCTCTCGGCGATGCCGACCTTGAACAGGTCGGCGTAGCGGAACATCGCCGTCACCGTGGCGTTGCCGCCGCCGGAGTGGCCCCAGATGCCCACGCGATCCATGTCGATCCACGCATGACGTTTGCCGAGTTCCTTCAAACCGGCCACCTGGTCGGGCATGGTGTTGTCGCCGATATTGCCGAAGTACGCATCGTGGAAGGCCTTGGAGCGCCAGGGCGTGCCCATGCCGTCGATGGCAACCACGATGAAGCCCAGCTCGGCCAGCGCCTGGTGATCCGCGCGTGCGGGATTGAAGCTGCGTGAGCCCACCGAGCCGGTCTGCGGGCCGGGGTAGATGTAGTCGACCACCGGATATTTCTTCGACGGGTCGAACTGGGTGGGCTTGAACATCAGGCCGTACAGGTCGGTCTTGCCGTCGCGCGCTTTCACGGTGAACGGTTCGGGCGCCTTCCACCCGCGGGCCAGCAGGCGTGAGATATCGGCCTTGGCGATGGTGGACACCACATGGCCATCCTGTGCGCTACGCAGCACGGTGACCGACGGCGTGGTGGGTGTGGAGTAGGCGTCTGCGAATAGACGTCCATCCGGCGACAGGGTGATGGTGTGGTCAGCCGGCTCCGGCGCCAGCAGTACCGGCGCGCCGCCGTCCAGGCTGACTTTGTAGAACTGCTGGTAATACGGATCCACGCCCTGCTCGCGACCCACGCCGCGGAACCACAGCGTGCGCGAGGCAGCATCGAGCTTGAGCACCTCGGTGACATTGCCTTCGCCGGTGGTGATGGCGTGCTTGAGCTTGCCGCTGTCGAGGTCGTACAGATACAGGTTGCCCCAGTTGTTGCGCTCGCTGAACCACACCACTTCATGGCTGGCCGGCAGGTACTGCCAATTGACCTTGCCGATGCCGCTTTCGTAGTAAGTAGGCACGCTTTCGTTGAACACGGTGCGTATGTCGCCGGTGTGCACATCGGCCACGCGAAACCACGCCTGCTTGTGATCGCGCGAGGAGGATACGAAGGCCAGCGAGCTTGCATCGGCCGCCCATTGCACATCGTCCCAGCCGCCATTGCGGCCGCAGCTCACGTCATCGCACAAGGTGGAGCGATGCTGGTCCGGCTCCATCTTCAGGCGCAGCACCTTGCGTGTGTCGACGTCGACGATCACGCGTTCGATCATCGTCACGTCCTTGTCGCCGACCAGTGGATACTTCCACTTTTCGACCTTCGGGTGGCCCACGTTGGTGCCCACGACCACCATGTCGCCGGTCTTGCGCTGATCCTGCTGGAAGGTGGCAATGCGCCTGGAGTCCGGCGACCACACGAGGATGGCCTTGCTGCTGTGCTTCCAGCCCGCGTTGTCGGTGGCGTAACCGTAGTTTTCCACACCGTCGATGGTGAGCTGGGTTTCCTTGTGGGTGAGGACATCGCGCACCCATAGGTTCCAGTCGCGCACGAAGGCTTCGCTGTGCTTGTCGGGCGACAACACGCCCGGTTCGTTGCCCGTGCCGTCGATGCTTTCGTCACGGCCGAGAACGCAGACGATGTTGCCCTTCATGTCGCACAGGTAGTGTTTGCCGCGCAGGTTGACGTCCAGGCGGCCATCCGGCGCGGTGACAAATGTGGTGATGCCCAGCTTGTTCGCGCTGACGGACTTGCCAAGCACCTTGCCAAGGGCGACGGCGAGGGCCGCGTGGTCGAACGCGGGCTCGACCTTGCCGGTGCCAGCATCGACACGCAGGTAGCGATCGCCGGAGGCATCATGGTCGCGGTACCAGTAGTGGGTATCGTCGATCCAGGTCACCGTTTGCACGGCGTGGTCCACCAGGGGCGTGGCGTTGTAACCCACATAGCGCTCGGCGCGCGCGTAGTCGTCATGGGTGAGCGTACGCCCCTGTGCGACGGCGCCAGTCGAAAGCGCAATCAGCGCCGCCGCGCCCATCAGGCGCGCACCACGTGTGTTCAAGCTCATGTTTTAGTCCCCCGATCAATCGCGACATACAGGCGCGCATGGAAGAGCGGCCTGGGTATTGCCCGTAGTGTTACTCAGGTGGCGTTGGACTGCCATTGGTTTGGGTTGAGTTGTTCCAAGGGGAGCGGAGCGCGCACGAACACGAGGGTGGGAATGCCGCCTCTGCGCGACAAGCCTGAGGAGTGGTGTACCCAAGCGCTGCGGTCGCGCACAAGGTGCGCTCCTACAAGGGGACTCTCGGCTATTTGTGGGAGCGCACCCTGTGCGCGACCATCCTACGGAGCGGTACACCTCAGCGTGGCTGTCGCGCACAGGGTGCGCTCCCACAGACAAGAAGGCGCGGCAAGGAAAAGGGAGCCGATGCGCAGCGAGGCCCCGCTTTAAGTCCTCAGCGATTCGGGCGCGTTGCGCAGCGCTTTGAGGTACCCGCTTTGTACCCTCGGAGGTTGTCCCACAACCAGTCGCCTCGAGCGCTCGGGCTTATCCCAACACGATGCTGCGGGCGTTATCAGGCCATTCTCTTTGGGTTACTTTCGACGCGAAGCTAGTCCCGTGGGATCTCTTGGGCCAGCAAGAGAAAAGTGACTCGAGCGGCGGCAGCCGTTCGAAACGCCCGCCGCGTAGGCGGCACGCTGGCGGTAACGCGACGATCGGAGCGCACCGCTACTGGGTCCCGGCCTGCGCCGGGATGACGAGCAGGAAAGTGCACGGCTTATGCACGCGCACCACTCCACAACACCCCTCACGCAAACTTCAACAAACAAACCCCCACCGTGATCAACCCCAACCCCACCCACCCCTCCCCCCGCAACCTCTCCCCAAACACCGCGATCCCCAATACCGCCGTCGCCATCAACCCCACCCCGCCCCACACGCCATACGCCACCGACAACTGAATCCCGCGTATGGCAAAACTCAACGCCGTAAACGCCGCCAACGCGCACGCAATCGCGGCCACAGCCGGCCGCTTGTAGGCAAACCCATGCGACTGCTTCATCAGCACGTTGGCCGCGATCTCCAGCACGATCGCGATGGCGAGGTAAAGCAAATGGACAGGTTCGAACTCAGGAAGCATGACGGCTCCCTTCAGGCGCTTCGTCGGTGCCGCGCTCCAGCAGCACGATGCCGGCGATGATCAGGGCGATCGCCGCCAGCTTGATCGGCTTGAGGTCTTCGGCAAACAGCCAGGCGCTGCACAAGGTGATGAGTACCAGGCCCAGGCTTTCCCATGCGCCATAGGCCACTGCGAGCGGAATGACCTTCACCGCCATCGCCAGGCAGGTATAGGACAGCACCAGCATCACGTACATCGTCGACAGGCCGATGGTCAGGTAGCCGTGATGGGCGCCGAGCTTCATCGCCAACGTGCCGGCGACTTCGGTGACAATAGCCGCGGCCATGAAAAGCCAGTGACGCATGTGGTTCTCCTTGTCGGGCACCGCGACCCCATCCTACCCTCGCCCTCCCCGATCACGCCATGAACCCAATCAACGCCCTGTCCGCCACTCCCACGCTGCCTGAGGCACGCCTGCTCGAGATGGTGTTTCCCGATCACACCAACCACCTGGGCACGCTGTTCGGCGGACAGGCCTTGGCATGGATGGACAAGGCGGCCTTCATCGTCGCCTCGCGCCACGCCCGTCGCACGGTGGTCACCGCGCGCTCCGAAGAAGTGAATTTCAAGGTGCCCGTGCGCACGGGCCAGCTGGCCGAACTGGTTGCACGTATCGTGCACGTGGGCCACAGCTCGATGACGGTGGAAGTGGAACTGACGGGCGAAGACCCGCTCACCGGCGATCGCCGCGTCTGCACCACCGGCCGTTTCGTGATGGTTGCGCTCGACTCGAACGGCACGCCGGCGACGGTGCCGCCGTTGCCGGTCGTCTAAACGCTGGCCGCCCGCGGCGGCCTGCACTCAGCGCAGATGCAGCCAGTGCAGGTGGACGCCGTTGTCGCGGTCTTCCGCGCGGAAACCTTCGCGGCCCTCGACCACGATGCCCCACACGCTGCGCAGTTTTTCGCCCTGCGGCTCATCCACCCGCACCTGCTCGCCCAGCGCAATGGCATAGCGGGTTTCGAGCATCATCACCTGGTCGCGTTCCCACACCAGCACGGCGGGGCGGCCGCTGGAAGCGCCCCAGCCCAGGTGGATCTGCACATCCTTGGGGGTATAGGTGCCGCGGTTGTCGAGCTTCCAGTTTTCTGATCGACGCAATAACGCCTGCAGGCGAGGATCGGCCCAATCCACGCGATTACCCTTCACGTGCGGCTTGTGTGCGTTCATGCGTTTGCTACATCCCATCGGGCGATACGACAGCGTCGCGGCGTTTGGCACGGCGACAACAGGACACCGCGCCATCGTCGTGGTCGGATGTCGCGTATGCCCGGTTATCGGCCGTGCGGGGGCGAACTTGAGGCTGGCCCGCCCTGCCTAGCGACGCGTCTTCAGCGGGTGATCGAGGCCGCCGGCGGTGCGCATCATCAGTTGCCGCGCAAACGAAAGATGTCCCGCCACGGGCACCACGCCGTCGCGGATCCAGCGCAGCCACGGCGGCCGTCCATGTACCACGCGCGTCAGCGCGCCGATGCGGCGCACGACGGACTTGTGCACGGCGTGGCGTAGCGAGGCATAGTCGTTCATCCGGCCCATGTCGCCGGCCAGTGCGTCGGCGGCGCAATCGGCATAGACATAGGCGTCCTCGATCCCCAGGTTCATGCCGCGCGCGCCGATCGGCGAATGGATGTGCGCGGCGTCGCCACCCAGCGCCACGCGCCCCACGCCAGCCTGCGATGCCACGCGATGGCTGACGTGGAATTGCGATTCCCACGACACCTGGCCCAGCGTGCCGTAGCGGCGCATGCTCGCCAGCGGATCATGCGTGTTGCCGATCACCCGCCACACGTCGTTGGCGAGCCGCAGCAGGAAGATGAAGCCGTCGCGCTCGAACAGGATGTGAGCGCGATTGGGATCGAACGAGGTCTGCATCGCCACGTCCCACAGCAACCAGGGTTCGGCCAGGCCGCTGCCGGGAAAATCGAGCTTCAGCGCGGCACGCGTGGCGCTGCGCGCGCCATCGGCGCCGAACAGCAGACGGCTGGTGACCTGCTCGGCGCCGCCATCGGCGTGCTGCAGGGTGGCCGTGACTTCGGTGAGGTCTTGCGACAACGCGTGGAAGGTGACGCCGCGCTCCACCGTCACGCCTTGCGCCGCCAGGGCCTTGGCCAGCAGCGCCTCGGTACGCGCCTGCGGCAGCACGGTCATGACCGATCGCGCGTCCTGTGCGGGCGGCAGGTCGAACGCGAGCACATCGTGGCCGTCCTCGTGCAGGGTGGCGCCGCGCACGGGCCATCCTTCGGCGACGATCTGGTCGGCGACACCGGTGCTCTGGAGCATCTCCAGCGTCCGGCTGTTCACCGCCAATGCCTTGGATGTCGTGGCTGCCGCGTGGGCCGTATCGATGATGCGCACGGATACACGCCGATGGGCGAGCAACAATGCTGCGGCCAGCCCCGTGGGACCGGCGCCGACGATAAGCACGTCGGGATGGGTCGATGCCATGCTCGCCTCTCCGAGCCCCTGACACCGGGAGTCTGCCGCCAACGTGCGTGGTCCCAGCGTCAAGAGAGCCCTGCGTGCGCGCATGCGGAAGCGATCAGGACAGCCCTAGCCCATTTGGCACCCCGCCCAGCACTATGGCTTGACGCGCCGGCCAGCCATACTGCGCCGCGAACCCACCGGAGGCTTTCCTATGCGTGCCCCGTTCGTCGCGTTCGTACTTTTTGTGGCGCTGCCCTGCTTCGCCGACACTCCCGCTCCCACCGACTCGCTGGCCACGCCGCCAGCCAATGCGCAGCGCTTTTCCATCGTGTCCACTGCCGGCAAGCACGGCAGCTCGGCGCGCTGGGTGACTGCCGACGGCACGCATATGGGCCGCGAAAGCCTGTTGCTGCGCGGCATGGTGACCGAAGTGGACAGCAGCACGACGCTGGGCCGTGACGGCATGATTGAGCGCGTGGTGATCCGCGGCCACACGCCCAACGGCGATGCCGGCGAGACGTTTGCCGTGCAGTCGGGCACGGCCAGTTGGAAGAGTCCGGTGGACGCGGGTTCCGCGCCGTACAGCGCGCCGGCCGAATACGTCGCCTTTGGCGGTCCCTTCGACCTCAATGCCGACCTGGTCGAAAAATTGCTGGCCGCGCCAGACAAGACGCTCACGCTCCTGCCCGGCGGCAAGGCGCACGCGGAAAAACTCACCGTCGCTACCGTGGGCGATGGCGCCAACAAACAGCAAGTGACCGCTTATGCGGTGACCGGCCTCAGCAACACGCCGGTGCCGGTGTGGGTGGATAAGTCCGGGCACTTCTTCGGCTTCGTCAATGGCCTGACGTGGCTGCCGGAAGGCTATGAATCCGCGCTTCCAGTGCTGGAGAAGGCCCAGACTGCTGCGCTCGCCCAGCACGCCAAGGCCATCGTGCCCAAGCTGCTCAAGACGCCGCCCGGCCCGGTGGCATTCACCAACGTGCGCGCCTTCGTGGACGGCACGCGTTTTGTGGACGGCCAAACGGTGCTGGTGGACAAGGGCGTGATTACCGCCGTGGGCGATGCCGCCTCGATCACCGTGCCCAAGAACGCGCAGGTGATCGACGGCAAGGGCAAGACCCTGGTGCCCGGCCTGTGGGATTCACACCAGCATGTGCCCGATGACGCCAGCGGCCCGATGCTGCTGTCGCTGGGCATCACCTCGGTGCGCGATCCGGGCAACATCAACGAGCAGACGCTCTCGCGCGCCCAGCGTCGCGCCAAGGGTGAATTGCTGGGGCCGCACGTGTATCCGTCGATGCTGATCGACGGCAAGGGCCCGAACACAGCGCAGGTCGCCACCGTGGCGACTTCGCAGGAGGAGGCGATCAAGCTGGCCGACCGCGCCAAGGCCGATGGCTTCAGCGCGATCAAGATCTATGGCACGTTCAACCCGGCCTGGGTGAAGGCGACCGCCGCCGAGGCGCACAAGCAAGGCCTGCACGTGCATGGCCACCTGCCTGCCGGCATGCGTCCGAAGGAAGCCATCGACGATGGCTACGACGAGATCACCCACATCTACTTCGTGATGATGCAGGCGATGCCCGACGAGGTGGTCAAGGCGTCCAATGGCATGGGACGTTTCGAAGGCCCGGGGCGCTATGCGCGCAACGTGGATCTGGACAAGGAGCCGATGAAGTCGCTGATCGCCACCATGGCCCAGCGCCACATCGCCTCCGATCCCACCCTGGTGATCGCCGAAAGCCTGTACGTGCCAGAGAACGGCGATCTCTCGCCTTCGTACGCACCCTACGTCGGCACGCTGCCGCCTGCCGTAGAACGCGGCTTCCGCCAGGGTGGTTTCACGGTGCCCAAGGACCTCACGCGGGCCGACTACCGTGCCAGCTTCGCCAAACTTCAGGCGCTGGTGGGCGCGATGCACAAGGCGGGCGTGCCGATAGTCGCCGGTACCGATGGCACCGGGCTGGAGCTGGTGCGCGAGCTGGAGCTCTACGTGCAGGCCGGCTTCACCAATGCCGAAGCACTCGCCAGCGCCACCGCGGTTACAGCTCATCTGGTGGGCGCCGACGCGCACACCGGCAGCATCCAAAAGGGCAAGAACGCAGACCTGGTCCTGGTCGACGGCAACCCGGCGGAGAATATCGGCGACCTGCGCCATACCGAGGTGGTGATGATGGACGGCAAGCTGATGGACGCCAGCGCGCTGCGCACTGAAGGCGGCATCAGCAAGCGACCCGCCTGGGAGGAATAAGGCCTACCGGCGACCACGTCTGAGGAGCAAGCGCCATGACGCACCTGCTGATCTTCCTGCTGATTTTTGCCGGTGTGTTTGGCTGCGCGCTGCTGGGCATGTATGCGCGCACGCGCTTGCCCAATCATCACCTGGATGAGGATTCGGCCTCGTCCATCAAGCTGGCCGCCGGCCTGATCGCCACCATCGCCGCGCTGGTGCTGGGCTTGCTGATCTCGTCGGCCAAGACCTCGTATGACGCGGTCAACGGCGATCTGCAGCGCAACGCGGTGAATATCCTGCGCCTCGATCGCGCGCTGGCGCAGTACGGACCCGAGGCCCAACCGCTGCGCGAGACGCTCAAGCGCAGCTATACCAACGGGGTGGACTTGCTGGCCTCGGGTGACCGCGCGCGGATCGCGCAGCTCGACAGTCCGCAGATCCTCAGCCACGTCAGCGAATTCCAGCGCCGCGTTGGCGCACTGACCCCCACCACGCCGGCCGAGCAGCAATTGAAGGACCGCGCGCTCGATATTTCCGACGAGGTATTCGCTGCACGCTGGCTGGCGCTGATGCAGAAGAACGGCACCATCCCGATGACGCTGTTGCTGGTGCTGGCCGCATGGCTGTGCGTGATCTTTGGCACGTTCGGGCTGTTCGCCCCGCATAACCACACGGTGCTGTTCTTTTTTCTGATATGTGCCCTGTCGGCTTCCGGGGCGATCTACGTGATCCTGGAAATGGATACGCCGCTGACCGGCGTAGTCAGGGTGTCGGTGGCGCCGATGCGCGAAGCGATCAGCCAGATGGATCGGTAGCGCTCAACGCACCTCGCCCATCACCTCGACGATCCAGTCGATGAACACGCGCAAGCGCAACGGCAACTGCCGCTGCGACTGGTACAGCACGCTGATCGGGAACGATGGCGGCGGCATCGCCGGCAGCAGCTCGATCAGCGTGCCGCTGGCCAGTGCCTCGTCCACCCGATAGCGCGGAAACTGCGCGATGCCGAGCCCTGCCTCGCAGCAGGCGAGGTAAGCCTCGGTACCGCTCACCACAATCGGCGCGGGCAGCGTCACTTCGCGCATGCGCTTGCCCACCATGAATTCCAGTGGCGAGGTGCGGCGCGTGGTGGGGGATGCCCAGTCCACCGCCACGTGTCCGTTTTGCAGATCCGCCAGCGTCTGCGGCATGCCATGACGCTGCACGTAGGCGACGCTTGCCACGGTGGCCTGCGAGAGATTGGCCACGCGCCGGCCGACCATGGTCGAATCGGGCAGATCGCCGGCACGCAGCACGCAGTCCACGCCTTCGCGCACCAGATCGATAAAGCGGTCGCTGGTGCCGATATCCAGCTCGATCTTCGGATAGCGCGCAAGAAATTCCGGCAGCGCCGGAATCAACACCAGGCGCGCCAGCGAGGAGGCCAGGTCGATGCGCAATCGACCCTTGGGCACCGCGGCCGCCTCGCGAAAATCCGCCTCCACCGCATCGAGGTCCGCAAGCAGGCGTACGCAATGGTTGTAATAAACCTCGCCATCGCGGGTGGGCCGCACCTGCCGGGTGGTGCGCTGGAGCAGGTGGGCGCCCACGTGTTCTTCCAGCCGCTTGATGGTGTGGGTCAGGGTGGCGCGCGGCAGGCTGAGGTCATCGGCCGCGCGGGTAAAGCTGCCCATTTCGACGATACGGGTGAAGACCCGCATGGCTTGCAGACGATCCATGGCGATTGTTGACCATTTCGACAACAGACATGGCGATTATTGAGCATTTATCGCCAGACTGTCATGACTAACAATGCATGGCCAGCCTCCCCACCCTCCCAAGGAACGCCCCATGCATATGCGACAGCTCGGCAAGAATGGTCCCTCCGTCTCCGCCCTCGGCCTCGGCTGCATGGGCATGAGCGATTTCTACGGCAGCCAGCGCAACGACGCCGAATCGATCGCCACCATCCACCACGCACTGGAACGTGGCTTCAACTTCCTCGACACCGCCGATGTCTACGGCCCGCACACCAATGAGGTGCTGGTGGGCAAAGCGCTCAAGGATCGCCGCGAGCAGGCCTTCCTCGCCACCAAGTTCGGCATCGTGCGCGATCCCAACGACCCGGCCAAGCGCGGCATCAATGGCCGCCCCGAGTATGTACGTGCCTCCTGCGAAGCCAGCCTCAAGCGACTGGGCGTGGAATACATCGACCTCTACTACCAGCACCGCGTGGACATCGACGTGCCGATCGAGGAAACCGTGGGCGCCATGGCCGAGCTGGTGAAGGCCGGCAAGGTGCGCCATCTGGGTTTGTCCGAAGCCTCCGGCGCCACGCTGGAGCGGGCGGCCAAGGTGCATCCGATCGCGGCGCTGCAGGTGGAATTTTCGCTGTGGACGCGCGATCCGCAGGAGAACGGCATGCTCGAATCCTCGCGCAAGACCGGCACCAGCATCGTGGCGTATTCGCCGCTGGGTCGCGGTTTTCTCACCGGCGCTTTCCGCAGCCCGGAGGATTTCGAAGCTGACGACTACCGCCGCCAGAGCCCGCGTTTCCAGGGCGAGAATTTCTTCCGCAACCTGGAACTGGTGGACAAGGTGAACGCGATTGCCGCCGAGAAGGGCTGCACGCCGGCTCAGCTGGCGCTGGCCTGGGTGCTGGCACAGGGTGAGAATGTGTTCGCCATTCCCGGCACCCGCTATCGCGACCGGCTGGATGAAAACCTGGGTGCGATGGATGTGACGCTCGATGCGGCTGAACTGCGGGCGATCGATGCCGTGTTCCCGCCGGACGTCGCCGCGGGTGCGCGCTACGCCGGGCCGATGATGCATACGGTGAATCGCTGATTTCGCAGGCTCCTGGCTGGCCTGACAAACGGCCATCCAGTTTCTGACCAAACGGGTAAGACTTCGCTTACATCGAAATCTCGAAGCCTCGGGCAATCTAACCAGGTCGCGGTTTCCACGAACCCCGGCAGCCCGGATCGGTCGCCCCCCTAGAGCCGATCCGTGAGGCCCCCGAAAGGGGGCCTTTTTTTATGGGCCACTCACGGCCACTGCGTGCTTCGCTCACCGGGCGGATCGGCTTGTTCACGCCCATAGGCAACGCTCAGTTGGATGCGGCGTGC
This sequence comes from Dyella sp. 2YAF14, assembly GCF_052114725.1. Lineage (NCBI taxonomy): Bacteria > Pseudomonadati > Pseudomonadota > Gammaproteobacteria > Lysobacterales > Rhodanobacteraceae > Dyella > Dyella sp. 2YAF14. The sequence goes on from NZ_JBFRFH010000014.1 coordinate 19,067, forward strand.
CATGCCTCCCGTTCATCGGCATCCAGCTCCAGGGCTACCGCCCGATGTTCCGCCGCCGATTGCATCGCAGCCTCGATCACCGCCATCACCGTGATCGCCTGGCGCGCCGTGACGGGAGCGGGGCCTCGCCCGAGCACTGCGTCGCGGAAGGCCGCGTAATAGCGACTCTGGTCGCCCCGGGGCGTGGTCAGATGCGTGACCTGGCCGTCACCGTCGTACAGCAGCAGATCATCCGGATCGATGCCCCATTCAGCGTTGCCGGGACGCATGCCGGCGATCAGTTGCGCTTCCTGCACGTCGATCTTCGGCTTGACCAGGCTGCCCTGCGTGCCGTGCACGGTGAAGCGCGCACTGCCGCCCGCCACCAGCATGCCCGCGTGCAGGATCACGCGACGCTCGCCGTACTCGAGCACCACATGCGCCCAGTCGGTGACTTCACCGCCATCGCGCTGGGTGGCCAGACTGGCCCATACGCGCTCGGGCAAACCGAACAGCGACAAGGCCTGATCCACCAGATGCGGCCCCAGGTCGTACCACAGGCCGCTGCCCGCGCCCGCCTGCTCGCGCCAGCGTGCACGCACCTGCGGACGAAAGCGGTCGATATGCGATTCGAAATGCGTCACCTCGCCCAGCGTGCCCTGCGCGATCAGCTGCCGCACGCCGAGGAAGTCGCTATCCCAGCGACGATTCTGGAACACCGACAGCACGCGCCCCTGCTGCTGGGCGATGGCGGCCAGGTTGCGGGCCTGCGCCAGATCGAGCGCGAAGGGCTTGTCCACCACCACGTGCTTGCCCGCTTCCAGCGCGGCGCGCGCCAGCGGCGCATGGGTGTCGTTGGGCGAGGCGATCACCACGATGTCCACCTGGGGATCCGCAAGAACTTTTGCGATGTCGGCGATGACGTCCACCTCAGGCAAGTCCGCGCGCACCTTGTTGGCATCGCGCGATACCACCGTGCGCAGCGCCAGGCCGGGCACGCTGCGGATCAGGGACGCATGGAAGGTCTTGCCGGCAAATCCATAGCCGATCAGCGCCACGTGCAAGGGAGTGGAGGGGTCGTTCATCGTGACTCGGGCGGTACGGGGGAGACCCATGATAGGCCACCGCCGTCGACGATCCGTCGGAAACGGCTTCGCGCCGCGCTAACGTTTTCGCGCGCACCATCCGCAGCGATTCCGCTTGTGCCGAGGATGCCGCCATGTCACTCCGTCCCGTGCTGATCGCCGCCCTGCTCGCGGCCGCTGGTGTGAGCAGCCACGTCGTCGCGCAGGATGCGCCGGCCGCCAATGCGCCGCAGGCCAAGCGCACCATCCTCGACCAGCACGAGCAAAGCGGTGTGCCGGGCACCGAGATCGTGCTTGGCACGGCCGATATTCCTCCCGGCGGCGCGGTGGGCTGGCATATGCACAACGGCGATGAATCGGGTTATGTGCTGAAAGGCAATCTCGTGCTCAAGACGCGCGGCAAACCCGATCAGGTGCTGAAGGCGGGCGATCACTTCTTCAATCCGCGCGGCGCCGTGCACAGTCTTGCGGCGGCACCGGGCAGCGACGGCGGCACAGCGCTATCGACGTGGATCATCGACAAGGGCAAGCCGCTGGCCGAGCCGGTGAAGTGACGCATTACTGCGTTCTCAAGAATACGCGCTGAGTGTGACAACCGCTGCCGCGCGTCATCGCGCCGCACAGCACTTAGGTCACCACTGACAGAAATTCCGCTGAAATTCGCTGCGGAACGAGGCGTTCGTGCGCGTGGCACTTCACGAACAAGTCACCGCCACGATGTTACTCAACCACCCCGTCTGCCCTTGTATCGATAGGGACGGGGTTATGCGCGAAGGCTTGCAACGACGGCCGTGTCATCCGGCGAAGCCCTGCAACAGCGGCGCCCATCGACATCACGCTACATACCCGCCCCCTAAGCTGCTCTTCGCCTGCTTGATGACCGCGCTGTCATCATCCGCCTTCGCGAACTGCGCACTGCAGCCCGATGGCGTCACCGTCATCTGCAATACCAACGCGCCCAATCCCTATACCAGCAGCATCAATGCGATCACGGTGGGCAGCGGCACACTCGTCATTCCGGGCAATGGCGCCAAAGTGATCGTCAATACCGGTGCAGGCATCGCCACCACCGGCGCCGCCGTGCAGGTGAACAACAACAGCTCGGTCACCAATGGCGGCAGCATCAGCACGACCTTCATCAATGCCTATGGCATATGGGCGGGTGATCCCAACAATGCATCGAGCACCACCGTCGGCTTCGGCAACACACTGGAGAACGACGGCACGATCAGGACCACGGGCAGCAATTCGGTCGGCATCTTTGCGCGCACTGCCAATCGTACGGCCGGCAATGTCCTGATCAATCGCGGCAGGATCGATACCTTCGGCTCGATTTCCGGCACCAGCCCACGGTCATCGTCCGCCGGCATTCGCTCAGACAGCGTGGTGGCCAGCACCATCCTCAACTACGGCATCGTGGCGGCCCACGGCGCGTACGCAACGATTGCCAGCGGCAACACCGTGGCAATCGCCGGCAATGGCGTGGAAATGGCGGGCCCCGGCACCTTCACCAACGAAGCCGGCGCCAGCGTGACCAGCGACAACGCTTATGGTTTCTACGGCAACGGTCCCAATGCGAACGGCATCACGGTGATCAATGCGGGCACGCTCAGCGGCAGCCGCGGTGCCATCCTGTTCGGCGCGGGACAGTCCAACAACACGGTGATGCTGGAAGCGGGTTCCACCACCACGGGCTCGATCAACGCAGGCGTGGGCGGCAGCAATAACACGCTGGTGTTCGATGGCTTTAGCTCCACCGCGTTTGCCAACGCCATTCCCAACTGGCAACTGGTGGCGCTGCGCAACAGCGCGAATGTCACGCTATCCGGTGCCAGTTATGCGCTGACCAATCTATCGCTTGACCCGGGTACGACAGCGACTTTCACCGCACCTGCGTTGACCATCGGTGGGCAGATCAATGACAACGGCACGCTCGTGTTCGCCAGCGCGAGCAATCTCAATATCACCGCGCCTATCCAGGGCAGCGGTGCGGTGACGCAGGCGGGCAACGGCACGCTGGTGCTGTCGGGTGCCGGCACATACACGGGGCCAACCACCGTCGCCAGTGGAATATTGCAAGCCGGCGGCGCCAACCTGCTCTCGCCTGCCAGCGCGTTCAACGTCAACAGTGGCGCCACGCTGGATCTGGGTAACGCCAATCAGACCATCGGCAGCCTCGCGGGCGCGGGCGCCGTGAACCTGGGTGCGGGGACACTCACCACGGGCGGTCTGGGAACATCCACGTCCTTTGGCGGCGTGATCGCCGGGGGCGGCGGGCTGGTAAAAACCGGCGCCGGCAGCATGACGCTCACCGGCGCCAACAGCTACACCGGCGGTACCACCATCAGCAGTGGCGCGTTGCAGTTGGGCGATGGCGGCAGCACAGGCAGCATCGTCGGTGACGTGACTGACAACGGCTCGCTGGTGTTCAACCGCAGCGATGTCTCGACCTACGCGGGCACGATTTCCGGCGCTGGATCGGTCACGCAACAAGGCACCGGCACTACCGTGCTCACGGCCAACCATACCTACACCGGCGGCACCACGATCAATGCGGGAACACTGCAACTGGGCGATGGCGGCAGCAGTGGCAGCATCGTTGGCGACGTGGTGGACAATGGCGCCCTCGTATTCAACCGCGGCGACGTGTCGACATACGCGGGCGTGATATCCGGCGCAGGTTCGGTGACGCAGCAAGGCGCCGGAACCACCGTGCTCACTGGCAACAGCACCTATGGCGGCGGCACCACGATCAATGCGGGTGCACTGCAACTGGGCGATGGCGGCACCAGCGGCAGCATCGTCGGCGACGTGGTGGACAACGGTGCCTTGGTGTTCAACCGCAGCGATATCTCGACCTTCGCAGGCGCGATTTCCGGTGCCGCATGGGTAACGCAGCAAGGCACTGGCACCACCGTGCTCACCGCTGGCAACACTTACGCCGGTGGCACCACGATCAGCGCAGGAACGCTGCAACTAGGCGATGGCGGCAGCAGTGGCAGCCTGGTCGGCGACGTCATCGACAACGGCGCGTTGGTGTTCAATCGCAGCGACAACACGACGTTTTCCGGCCTTATTTCCGGTAGCGGCTTGGTGACGCAGCAGGGCACCGGCACTACGGTGCTCACCGCCAACAACAGCTATACCGGCGGCACTACCATCAGTGCCGGCACCTTGCAGCTGGGCAATGGCGGCGCCAGTGGCAGCATCGTCGGCGACGTGACCAACAACGGCGCGCTCGTCTTCAATCGGAACGATGTGTCAACGTTCGCCGGTGCGATCTCCGGCAGCGGCGCGGTGATTCAGCAAGGCACGGGCACTACGGTGCTCACCGGCAACAGCAGCTATACCGGCGGCACCACGATACAAGCAGGCATGCTTCAGCTAGGCAATGGTGGCACCAGCGGAAGCATCGTCGGTGATGTCACGAACAACGGGCGACTGATCATCGATCGCTCAGACACGGCCACCATCCCTGGCGTCATTTCCGGCACCGGCAGCGTGAAGCAGCTCGGCAGCGGCACCACGATCTTCACCGGCGACAACACCTATACCGGCGGCACGGTGATCGCCAACGGAGCCTTGCAACTGGGCAACGGCGGAACGAGTGGCAGCATCGTGGGCGATGTGCAGGATGGCGGCACGCTGGTCTTCAACCGCTCGGACACGGTCACCTTCAACGGCGTCATCAGCGACTGGACGAATACCACGCCCGACCCGATTGGCAGTTTGCAGCAGAACGGCACTGGCACCACCGTGCTTACCGCACTCAATACTTACAGCGGCACGACGTCGGTGAATGCAGGCACGCTGGTGGTGGGCAACGTGCCCAACAGCACCGCAGCGATTGCGGGCGGCGGCGCGGTGCATGTGGCCGGCGGCGCCACGCTGGGCGGCTACGGCATGATCGGCAATTTCGACGGTTCGGGTGGTCCGGTGACCAACGACGGCACGATTGCCGTGGCCGATGCGCTGCCGTTGTTCCAGGGCGGCAGCAAGGGCGACTTTTCGATCAACGGCACGTTGACCAACAACAACCTGATCCAGCTGGCGGGCGCAGGCGTGGGCAACAGCTTGTTCGTCGGCAACCTGGTGGGTCAGGGCAATTCGCGTATCGCGATGAATACCGTGCTGAGCGACGACACATCCAACTCGGATTTGCTGGTCGTCAGCAAAGGCACCACCAGCGGGCATACGGTGCTCAATATCACCAACGTCGGCGGCCTGGGCGCCACCACGCCGGGTAACGGCATTCTGGTGGTGGCCGCCTCCGGGCTGGCGGTCACCACGCCCGATGCTTTCGCGCTCGGCACGTCGCTGGAGGCTGGCCCTTATCAATATGCCTTGTTCAAGGGTGCACGCGATGCGTCGTCGCCCGAATCCTGGTATCTGCGCTCGGAAGATCCCAGTCCTCCCGCCGAGGTGCTCGATGCGCTGGGCATTACGATGCCCGCGCCTGGTACGCCGACGGCGACGCGACCCTATGTGGCGTATTACCGGCCTGAGGTATCGCTGTACACCGCCCTCCCTTCGATGGCGCTCAACTACGGCAGGGCGCTGATAGGCACGTTGCACGAGCGCGTGGGCGAAGAGGAACAGCTGCGCGATCTGTCGGGCGATGGTTTCGGCGCCAGCGGCGTGTGGGCACGCGTGATCGGTCAGGACGGGCAATGGGATGCGAAGAGCGGCGGCATCTATCGCGATGGTCCTTCGTTCGACGACAACATGGTCGCGGTGCAAGCTGGTCTGGATCTTTATCGCGATGAACACGACGACGGCGCACGCGACTTTGCCGGCGTACTCTCGTCGGTCGGCCACGGCCATGGTGGCGTGACCAACTACGACGACACCTCGGCGGGCAACGACCGCTTTGATTCCTATTCCATTGGCGGCTACTGGACGCGCTTTGGCGCGAAGGACTGGTACCTCGATGGCGTCGTTCAAGGCACCTGGTACGACGCCAAGTCATCGAACGAACAGCAGAGTCTTGCCACCCACGGATTTGGCACGACGCTGTCGCTGGAGGGCGGCTACCCGTTCACCTTTGCCAGCGGCTGGTCACTCGAACCGCAGAGCCAGGTGATTTACCAGTCGCTGCATCTCAATAGTGCGAACGATAGCTCGGCGCACGTGCAGTTCCGCGACGCCGATTCACTCGCCGCACGCCTGGGCGGGCGGGCGTCGCGTACCTGGGAGTGGGACCAGACGAGCAAGCCCCGCCTGCTGTCGGGGTGGTTCTTCGCCAACCTCTGGCATGAGTTCAAGTCCGATGCGGTCACCCTGTTCTCCTCGCAGACCGGCAATATCCCGTTCCATTCGGATCTGGGCGGCAGCTGGTGGGAGTTGGGCACCGGCCTGAGCGCGCAGTTGAGCAAGAGCGCGTCGCTGTATGCCACGATCAGCTATGACAAGGGTTTCAACGACGGCGTGAAGGCTGTCAACGGAAACCTGGGCATGCGCATTAACTGGTAGGCGCCTCCGCAGTGAAGCCGTTCAGGCCAGGCCTAAGTCGGCGCTAAGCAAACCGCCACTGCGCATCACCCCTGTGAAACGGAACTGTCAAATGGCGAACCCACGCTAGTGCACTGAATCCAGCCACTACTCGGGCCGCCATGTCTTCCTCTTTCCGTCGGCGCTATCACGCGTCGCAGCTTGTCTTGCGTCCTCTTTCCAGCGCAGTCGCGCTCGCCCTGCTTGCCAGCCTGTCGCTCAGCCTGCCCGCGCGTGCCGCCGATACCGATACGACGGCAGCCAGCACACCGGCGGACGCTTCGCCGTCCAAGCCCAGCGCCAATGCCTTGAGGGCACCGAAGGAACTGGAAGAAGTGGAAGTGCAGGGCTCTTCTGCGACCTCGGCCATCACCCAGGCGCCGACCCAGGCCGACCTCAACATCACCCAGCCGCAGTCGGTGATTGGGCTGGACTGGATCAGCAACCATGTGGCGCCCACGGCCGACTACGCCACGATCGCGGCGATCGCGCCGGGCGTGACCAATGTGAGCACGGCCGGCCCCGGCTTGGGCGAATCCAAGCAGATGACGCTGCGTGGCTTCAATGACAACTCCTTCAACGTCACCTACGACGGCATTCCGTTTGGCGACACCAACGACTTCAGCCATCACACCAGCAGCTACTTCCCGGCCAAGATGATCGGCCAGGTTCTCATTGATCGCGGCCCCGGCAGCGCCAGCACGATTGGCGAGGCGACGTTCGGCGGCACCGTGGCGCTGAGCTCGAAGGACCCGACCGATTCGTTCTCGTTCATTCCCACGCAAAGCTTCGGCAGCTACGACACCTCGCTGACCCATCTGGAGCTCAACACGGGCAAGCTCGACGATCTCGGTGGCGGCAAGCTGATCGCCAGCGCGCAGTACATCAGCACTGATACCGCCAAGACCGACGGCGACACCTCGCGCAAGACGGGCTATATCAAATATGTGCAGCCGATCGGCAGCAACACTGAGATCACCTTCCTCAGCAACTACAACTACATCCGCTTCAACAACCCGAACCTCAGCTCGCTGACGTTGCAGCAGATCGACCAGTTGGGCCGCAATTTCGGCCTCAACAACGATCCCACCAGCACCAATTGCGCCTGCTACAACTTCCAGACCAAGCAGACCGACCTGGAATACCTGGGCATCCACAGCCTGCTGTCGGACACCTGGTCGGTGGACAACAAGGTCTATACCTACGCCTACGACAACACCAGCCACGAGAGCCCCTACGTGGGCACCAAGGCATCGCCGACCAACATGGGCGGCTACGTGAAGATCAACAACTACCGCGCCTGGGGCGATGTGTTCCAGCTGGTGCACGCCGACGACCACGGCCAGTTCCGCACCGGCGGCTGGTACGAGTACACCAACAACGAGCGCAGCAGCATCGCCATCGACTACGGCCGCGACGGCGCCATCGATGTGAAGCCGGGCGCGTCGACGTTTGGCACGTTCAACAGCAAGGGCGTGTACAGCGGGCCGTACAAGTACACCATGAAGGACCAGCTGCACACCGGCCAGCTTTACGCCGAGTACGAGTGGTACGCGTACGACGGCCTGAGCATCACGCCGGGCGTGAAGTACTTCAACGTGAGCCGCGACATCGAGGCGCCGATCAACCAGACCAGCAAGACGCCGCTGTACTACAGCCAGAGCTGGGACAAGACGCTGGGTTACCTCACCGCCAACTATCTGTTGCGCGATGACTGGAGCATCTACGCCACCGCAGCGCAGGGCATGCTCACGCCCAACCTCAACGAGTTCTACGTGCCCAATCCGGCGCTCGACAACACCAAGCCCGAGCAGACGATGAACTACCAGTTCGGCACGGTCTACAAGACTGAGCGCTTCAATGCCGACGCCGATGTGTACTTCATCAACTTCAAGAACTACCAGTTCTCCACCACCGTGCCCGGTACCACCGATGCGGTCTACTACCTGGCCAAGGGCGCGTACATCAAGGGTATCGAAGGCGAGCTCACCTATTACGTAGGTTCGGGCACCAGCGTGTTTGCCAACGGTTCGCTGCAGGACGCGACGTTCAAGGGCTCCAAGCTCGATATCCCCAATGTGCCGGACCGCACGGCCGCGCTGGGCGTGATGTATGAGAACGACGGCTTCTTCGCCTCGCTGTACGACAAGTATTCCGGCAGCCAGAAGGCGTACAACTCCAGCTTCAATCCGGACGTGGCCTCCTCGGTGACCTCGACCATCGGCACCGGTGGCTACTGGCAGGCGGCGATGAGCGTGGGCTACGGCCAGAACCTCACCGGTTCGTGGATCAAGAGTTACAAGGTGCGCCTGCAGGTGGACAACTTGTTTGATGCGCACAACCTGGTGATCAACTCGGTGAGCGGCAACGTGGGGTCGTACTACGTGCTGCCGGGGCGCAGCTGGTTCGCCTCCGTGTCGCTGGCGCTGTGACGGGGGAGTTCACGATGAAGTTCAAGCACACCCTCCTTGCCCTGCTGTTGATCGCACCGTCCCTGTCCGCTGCCAAGGACACGCATGCCGACGTCTACCTGAGCACCGCCCAAGTCGACGCGGTGATGTCCGCTCTGCCCCCGCCGAGCGCGCCGGGCAGCGCGGAAGACCAGGCCGATCGCGATGCCACCGATCGCGCCTTCGCCGCGCGCTCTTCCTCTGATTTCGCCCAGGCGAAGCAGGAAGAGAAATTCAACGCATTCGACTTTGCCCCGGTGATCGGCGCGGATTTTCGTGCAGACAAGCTCCCTCACGTGGCCGCGCTGTTCAAGGAAGCCGAACACGAGACCAAGGAAGCCGTCGACCTCTCCAAGAACCACTGGAAGCGCGTGCGCCCCTGTCCGCCGGCGTCGGACTGCGCGATGCATCCCGAAGCGTTGGCGAAGAAGAGCTTCGGCTATCCCAGCGGTCATGCCAGCCGCGCCACGGTGGACGCCATCCTGCTCGCGCAACTGTTTCCGCAGGATGCCGATGCGTTGATGCAGCACGCCCGCGACATCGGCTGGCGCCGCGTGGTGAAGGGCGTGCACACGCTGCAGGACATCTACGCGGGCCGCGAATTCGGCCAGGCACTCGCCACCGACATGCTCGCTTCGCCTGCCTTGCAGCACGATCTCGCGGCCGCCCGCGAGGAATTGCGTGCGGCTGGCCTGGTGCCCACCGCTTCCAAGGCCCCCTAGTACCTGTCCGCGGGCTCCGCATGGCTCGCGGGCAGGTGCGATTGCCCAGGGATGGGCAGCTTTTCCCGGGACGGTAACAAAACGGAAAGACAATCGAACGCTGACCCGGCGGGCCCCATGGCCCGCCGTTCTCGTAGCCGAGGCATGCGATGCACATCATCCTGGTGGAAGACGATCTGGAATTGGGCGCGGCGATTCAGCGCGCACTTGAACGCCTGTCGTACGCGGTGACCTGGATCACCGATGGCGCGCAGGCCATCGGGGCGATGCAGGACCAGACGGCCGACCTGGTGCTGCTCGATCTGGGCCTGCCCGGCAAGGACGGCCTGGACATCCTCACCGAGGCACGCCGCAACGACATACGCACGCCTGTGCTCATCCTCACCGCGCGCGATGCCGTGCAGGCGCGCGTGCATGGCCTCGATGCCGGTGCGGACGACTACCTCACCAAGCCATTCCATCTCGATGAACTGGGCGCGCGCATCCGTTCGCTCACGCGCCGCATGCAAGGCCTGGCCGCCAATCGCATCGAAGCCGGCGCGCTGTGCCTGGATCTGGCCACCCTGGAAGTCACCTTCCGCGGCGACAGGGTGGATCTGACCCGCCGCGAAATGTCGCTGCTGCAGACCTTGATGGAACGCAGCGGCCGCGTCGTCCGCCGCGACACGCTGGAGAGTTCGCTCTACGGCAGCGAGCGCCAGGTGACCGACGGCGCGCTCGATGTGCTCGTGCATTCGCTGCGCCGCAAGCTGAGCTTCGACACGATCCAGAACGTGCGCGCATTTGGCTACATGATTCCGCGGGACCCGCGGTGAAGCCCACCAGCCTGCGTGGTCGCCTGCGCTGGATGATCATCGCGCTGTTGCTGCTGTTCCTGTTGCCGCTGGCGTTCTACAGCTTTCGCCGCACCAGCTCCGAAATGGCCGTGCTGTCCGATGCCCGCCTGGCCGAGGCGGCGCACACCATCGCCACGCTGATCCAGCAAGCCGGCGTCCAGACCTTTGCTGGCCATGAGGGCCTGCTGGTTCCCGTGCAGAAGAAAAGCGTGCTGGCTGCGCAGGGCGAAGTAGCCACGCACGAGTCGGAAGTGGGATTCCAGGTGTTCGACCGGCAAGGCAGGCTGGTGCTGGGCACGATCAACCTGATGACCTTGCCGGCCACCCCGGATGATCGCTCGGCCTACCACGACCTGAAAAAGCAGCACCACGTGTGGCGCGTGTTCAACTACGTCGATCCGAACAGCGCTTATGTGATCCGCGTCGCCGACCGTTACGACAGTCGCGAAGACATCGTGCACACGCTGTGGCTCGATCACGGCCTGCCCTTCCTGTTCGGGCTGCCCGTGCTGGCGCTGCTGGTCGGTTGGGCGGTGGGTCGCGGACTGCGTCCACTGGCCAGCCTCACCACGGCCTTGTCCGAGCGCGAGCCCGGCAGCCGCGCACGCATCGTGTTGCCTGACGCACCGCGCGAACTTCGTCCGGTGCTCAACGCCCTCAACGAGCAGCTCGACCGCCAGGAAGACGCGCTGGAACGCGAGCGCCGCTTCAGCGCCGACGTGGCGCATGAGCTGCGCACACCGCTGGCCTCGATCCAGCTCAACCTGGAAAGCGCCATGGAGACCGTCGATCCCGACGAGATCCAGGACAGTCTCGCCGGCGCCCACGGCAGCGTCGTCACGCTAGGCCGCCGCATCGAACAGCTGCTTGCGCTGGCCAAGCTGGAGGCGGGTGCGGCATCCAGCCCGTTCGAGGCAGTGGACCTGGTCGACCTTGCCGGTGGGGTGGTCCAGGAACTCACGCCCGGCCTGCAGCGCCGTGGCGTTGAATTGGGTTTCGTGCTGCATGACAGCCGCGTGGTCGTGCAAGGCTATGCGCCCGCCCTGGTGGCCTTGCTGCGTAATCTGCTGGAGAACTCGCTGCGCTATGTACCCGCCGGCGGTCGCATCCAGCTTGCGGTAGTGCAGAACCAGCAGGAAGCCACGCTGGAAGTCATCGACAACGGGCCCGGCATCCCGCTCGAGCGACGCCATGCCGTGTTCGCCCGCTTCCATCGCGAAGCCGGCAGCCGCGGCGAAGGCTATGGCCTGGGCCTTTCCATCGTGGCCCGGGCCGCCAGCCTGCACCGCGCCACCATCGAATTGCTCGACTCGCCGTTTGGCCGCGGGTTGCGCGTGCGGGTTTCCATTCCTTTGCTGTGTCCTTGAGCAGCGCGCCAAACGCGCTGTAAGAGCCCGACTAAGCGACCACTAAGCGTGGCTTGACGAATTTCTAGCGATAAGCACAACGGCAGGCAACCGAATCGTGGGCGCCATCGGAATCGCAGGATATTTCAGTAGTCATTAAGCCCCGCAGCCCGAGCATCGACTCCAGTTCAACGGAGGTGTGCCATGAAGAAGTTCGCACTTGCTCAACGCGTAGTGCTTGGCCTGGCGGTGGCGTCCACCGCGATGGTGCCGATGGCTGCATCCGCGCGCGATGGCTGGGGGCACGACAACGGCTATCGCGGGGGCCACGATCGAGGCAACTGGAACCATGATCGAGGCGGCTGGGGCCGCGATCGCGGCGACTGGCATCACGATCGCGGATACCACGGCGGTCACGGCAATGCCGGCAACTGGATCGCGGGCGCCATTGTCGCCGCGACGGTAGCCGGCATCGTGACGCAGGCGGTGGCGCCTGCCCCGACGTACTATCAACCCGCGCCGACGTATTACCAGCAGGCGCCCGTGGTTTACCGCCAGCCTGCCACCGTGGTGTATGAGCAGCCGCAGGAAGGGCAGGTCATCTATGAGCAGCCCAGCGACGGCTACCAGCAGGGCTATCAGCAGGGCTACCAGGACGGGTATTGAGCCCTGAGCTCACGCAGCGACGTTCGAAGAGAGCCCGGCACCCGCCGGGCTCTCTTGCTTTGGCCAGGGCGAACGATACGGCCGATCAGCGCGCGTGACTCTTCTCAAGCAGATCCGCCAGCACGTCGGCGATATCGTGCTGCCGAAACGGCTTGGACAGGCGCGGCAGCTCGGCGACGGTGTCGTCGTTGAGCGACGCGAAGCCGGTAATCATCAACACTGGCAGCGCCGGTCGCAGTTGCACGGCTTCGCTCGCCATCTGCGTGCCGGACATGCCGGGCATCGCATAATCGGTCACCAGCACGGCCACATCGAGGCCTGCACGCAACAGCGCCAGTGCCTCATGGCCGGACGACGCCTGCCGCACCACGTAGCCTGCATCGCTCAGCATGTCGGCCGTGCCGGAACGCACCAGTTCCTCGTCATCGACGAGCAGGACGTGCGCACCCTGTCCGCGGCGCAGCAGCGATGTCACCGCGGGTGGCGCCGCCTGCTCGTCCACGCCCTGGGTGGATGCGGGCAGCCACAAGGTGGCTGTGGTTCCGCGTCCCGGCGTGCTGGCGAGCGCGAAGTCGCCACCCGATTGGGCGGCCAGGCCATGCACCATCGACAGGCCAAGGCCGGTGCCCTGCCCCTTCGCCTTGGTGGTGAAGAACGGCTCGACGGCGCGCTTGAGCGTGTCCTCATCCATGCCTGCGCCCGTATCGGACACTGAGACGCGGATATAGCGCCCCTCGGCGAGCTTCGCGTGCTGCACGACGTGGTCCAGGTCGACGCTGACGGTGAGCGCGCCACCATCGACCATGGCATCGCGCGCATTCACAGCAAGATTCAACAGCGCCAGCTCGAACTGGTTGGGATCCATGATGGCCAACGGCAGCCCGGCCACGCATTCGATCTTCAACAGCACCTGCGGCCCCAGCGAACGGACCAGCAGATCCTCCATGCCGTTCACCAGCTGGCGCAGATTGACCGGTCGCGCCTGCAGATGTTGTCGACGCGCAAACGCCAGCAGGCGCTGCACCAGGGTGCGCGCGCGCTCGGCGGCCTGCAGCCCCGCGCCGGTGAGGCGGCGGGTGCGTTCGTCGTCCTCATGGATGTGCGCCACCATGTCCAACGCACCCACGATGGGCGTGAGCAGATTGTTGAAGTCGTGCGCCACGCCGCCGGTGAGCTGGCCGATGGTTTCCAGTTTCTGCATCTCGTGCACATGCGCCAGCGCCGCTTCGCGTTGGGCCACCGCCTGCGCCACGCGCTCGGCGAGTTCGCGATTGAGCAGCAGCAGTTCGTCTTCGGCACGCTTGCGGGCGCTGACGTCCTTGAACAGCACGGCCACCTGGCGGCGCTCGGGCGGCTCGATGCGGAAGGCGGCGAGTTCGAGGTAGCGGCCGGTCGCCTCCAGCTCGCGCTCGAAGCGCACGGCTTCGCCAGTGAGCAGCACACGGCGATAGATCTCCACCCATGCCCCGGCCTCATCGGGCACCATGTCGCGCACCTTTTTGCCGACGATGTTGGGAATGCCCGTGTTCACGCTGTATGCGGGGTTGGCCTCAATGTGCACGTAGTCGCTCAACGGTCCATGTGGTCCGTCCAGGAACTCGATGACGCAGAAGCCTTCGTCGATCTCGTTGAACAGTGTCTGGTACTTCGCTTCGCTCAGCGCGAGTTTCTGTTCCGCGCGACGGCGCTCTTCCAGATCGATGAGCACGCCAGGAAACGAAGCGGCCTTGCCGTCGCCACCCTGGTCGACGCGACCATTGGCTTCGACCCAGTAGTAGTTGCCGTCGGCACGGCGCACGCGATATTGGTGCGCATACGGACCGCCGTGCTCGATCGCCTCGGCAATCGCCCGTTCCAGGCGCGGCCGGTCGTCGGGATGGACGGTGGCGAGGACCTGCGCAAGGCTCAGCCCGACGCGCCCCAGTGCAGGATCAAGTCCAAAACTGACCGCGAACTTTTCGTCGACGGTGAGGCGATCATGCGGCAGATCCCACATCCAGGTGCCGATGATCGCGCCAGCCGACAGCGCCAACTGCACGCGGTCGGCATCCTGTCGCTGGCGGGCTTCGGACTCGCGCAACAAGGTCTCGGCGCGTGCGCGTTCGGAGGCCGACCAGGTGCGCTCTGCAACCGAGCGCGCAAACTGCGCATCGTCATCATTCCAGTGGCGCGAAGCCGGATAGGTGACGTGAAAGGCGCCCACGGCGATGTGGTTGCGCGATACGGGAATGTCGAGCCGACAAGGATCGGCCGCCATGTCATCGCCACCCAAGTCTGCGTAACTGACGGCTTCCACCGGCAATTCGCGTTGCAGCAATTCAACTGCCACGGCTTTGGCGCCGTCCGCATCGGCGATCTGGCGCAAGGAGTCTTCCAGCTGCAGCAAGGATGCCTGCCGCCGCGCGCTCACTACCCGGCCGGTGGTCTCCGAGACGATGCACAACACGCCGCCGACCGAGCCGTCCGCTTCGGGCACCGCGGAATAGGAGACATCGAAGTACACCGTTTCACCGTAACCGTGGCGTTCGATATAGAACGGGCGATCGTTCGCCGTGAAGGTACGGCCGGTCGTGCGCACGCCTGTCAGCAAAGGCTCGAGATCGTCCCAAAGCTCCGCCCAGTTTTCCGCACCTGGGCGACCCAATGCGCGCGGGTGCTTGTCGCCGATAGTGGGCGCATACGCATCGTTGTAGAGCGCGACGAACTGCGGCCCCCAGAACAACACGATCTGCGCCTGCGCTGCCAGCAGCATGCCGACCGTGGTGCGCAGGCTCGGGGACCAGGTGTTGGACAAACCCAGCGGCGATTGCGACCAGTCAAGATCCCGCATGGCGGCCCCCAAGCTGCCTGGGCTTGAGGGAGCAAATTCCATCTGCGTGCTGCCGACAACGGGTTCGGGCATAGGACACTTCACTCGGGCCTGTAGTAGAAGAACTGGCGTGCCGCGGCGGGCTTGGAACTTAGTGAAGCCCCATGGCCGCCACCGAGCTCAGGGTTTGCCCAGTCTCATATCGCGTGGAGCGTGTAGGCGCTGACAAAAAAGCCCATTGCTCTACGCAACACCTGCCGCTCACGGCAGGCTGATGATGGCCTTGAGGCCACCCCCTTCCCGGTTGCACAACCGCAGCTGACCGCCGATCGAAGCGATGAGCTGTGCGGCAATGGCCAACCCCAGCCCCGCGCCGCCGGTGTCACGATTGCGTGACGATTCCAGGCGATAGAACGGCTGCAGCACCTGCTCCAATTCGTGCTCGGGAATGCCGGGGCCGTGATCGGCAATGATGACGCTGAATCCACCCGATCCGTCGTCCTGCACCGCGACCTCCGCCGCACCGCCGTACTTGATCGCGTTATCGATCAGGTTGGCCAGCACGCGACGCAAGGCCTGCGGGCGAACGGTGGCGGTGGCAGCCACCTGACCGGTCATCGATACCGGCCGCCCCACATCCTGATAGTCGAACACCAGACTCTCGACGAAGGCGCCCAGGTCCATTCGTACCGGTGTTTCCGAGCCGCCGTGCGCACTGCGCGCATAGGCCACGCCTTCGCGCACCAGATGCTCGAGCTCCTTCAGATCCTCGACAATGCGCTGCTGTTCTGGCGACTCGTCCAACGCTTCCACGCGCAAACGCATGCGGGTGATCGGCGTCTGCAGGTCGTGCGAGATGGCAGCGAGGATGTGCAGGCGCTCTTGCAGATGGCGCGCAATGCGGTCCTGCATGGTGTTGAACGCCTTGGCCGCACGCGCCACTTCGACCGGTCCTTCCTGCGACATGCGCGGGCCGTCAGCGGTGGGCGTCATGGCATCGGCGGCGGCCGCAAGCGTGCTCAGCGGACGCGTGGCAAACCGTACCGCCAGCCACGTGCAGATCAACAGCAGGATCACCTGCAGGATGAAAACGAACGGCAGCCAGCTGGCGACCGGCTTCATGTAAGGCGTGATTTGCAGCGTCAGCGGCGAGCCGTCGTGCAGGGTGAAGTGGACCTGATACCGTTCAGGCGCCGTCGAAATGGTATTGCCGTATACGCGGAAGTCGGGCCCGACCTCCTTGGCGATCATGCTGGTCACGTACGCGGAGCGCTGGTTGGAGAGATGATTGCCGGGCTCGCCTGGACCGAGGATGTAGAAGTAGTTGTCGCGCTCCAGGCGGTTGAGCCAGCGCGGGCGCTCCGCCGCCGGCAGCCGGTCGATCACCGCCACCGAGGTGCCCACGTCGTGTTCCAACGTGTTGAACATCACCGCGGTCGCGCTCTGCATCCGCTCCATATAGAGCAGCGCGAACGACAGGCCCTGCGCCAGCATCAAGCCCGCGAAGATGATCAGGTAGAGCCGCGACGCCATGCTGCGCGGCAGCCAGCGACGCGGCTCGATAACGGTTGCGGCGTTCATGGTTCCTGACCGTTGAGGATCACCGGCATCGAGAACACATAGCCCTCGCTGCGCACGGTCTTGATATAGGTCTGGTCGCGGGCGCCGTCCTGCAGACGTTGGCGCAGGCGGCTCACCAGCAGATCGATCGAACGATCGAACAGCTCCGCGTCCCTGCCCTGGGTGAGGTTGAGCAGCTGGTCGCGCGACAACACGCGTTGCGGATGATCGAGAAACACGCGCAGCAGGCGAAATTCCGCGCCGCTCAGCGACACCACCGTGCCGTCCTCATCAAGCAGATGGCGCGCCGTGGTATCCAGGCGCCAACGTCCGAACGCAATGCTGTCGCTGCTCTCGGTCACGCGCAGGTTGGGTG
The DNA here is from genome assembly GCF_052114725.1 of Dyella sp. 2YAF14. NCBI lineage: Bacteria > Pseudomonadati > Pseudomonadota > Gammaproteobacteria > Lysobacterales > Rhodanobacteraceae > Dyella > Dyella sp. 2YAF14. The sequence continues at coordinate 36,386 of NZ_JBFRFH010000014.1, forward strand.
GCAGCATGCGCGTGCGGCGTATCACCGCCTTGATGCGCGCCAGTAGCTCACGCGGCGAGAATGGCTTGGTGACGTAATCGTCCGCACCCATTTCCAGACCGATGATGCGATCGGTCTCGTCGTCACGCGCCGTGAGCAGCACCACCGGCACATGCTTGTGCTTGCCGCCGCGCAGGGTGCGGCACAGCACCAGGCCATCGTCGCCGGGCATCATGATGTCGAGCACGACCAGGTCGAACGCCGAGGTATCCAGCTGCGCGAACATCTCGCGGCCGTCGGCGGCGCCGGTGGCGCGCAAGCCGTTCTTGCGCAGGTAATCCACGATGCCGGTGCGGATGCCGTGGTCGTCATCGACGACCAGGACCTGGTCGATGTGTTCCATGCTGTCTCCCATGATCTGATGCCGTATCGCCTGCCTTACGCCTTGCCGAGCAGCTGGCGGATACGTTCCTCGGTACGATCGTAGTCGCCTTCGCCCACGTGGCGATAGACCACGTGGCCCTCGCGGTCGATCAGATAGATCGCCGGCCAGTAGCGATTGCCCCAGGCGTTCCAGATCCGGTAGTCGTTGTCCATCGCCACCGGATATTTGATGTCGAGCGCGCCGATGGCGTCCTTGAGTGCGTGGGCATCGCGCTCCTCGTCGTACTCGGGGGTATGCACGCCGACCACCACCAGGCCGTCAACCGCGTAACGGTCGTAGAGCGCCTTGGTATGCGGCAGCACATGCACGCAGTTGATGCATTCACGCGTCCAGAACTCCACCAGCACCACCTTGCCGCGCAGCGACTGCATGGTCAGCGGCGGCGAGTTGAACCATTGATTGGCGCCGGCAAAATCGGGGGCCACCGCCTGGGTGGTGGGGGTCTGTGCATTGGCGATGCTCGACGCACCGGGCCAGGCGGCGACCAGGGCTGCGCCGAAAGCCGCGGCAGCAAGGGCATAACGCAGAAGTTTCATGGATGGGGTTCTCCTCAGGACATCAGGGACGGCGCACGCGCCAGGGTGATGTGTATGAGAACAGCCCGGTTTGTATCGGGGATGTCGTGCGCACCGGCTTTTTGTATCGCTTTGTATCTGCCCTGCCAGCCCGCATGGGGCCTGGCGGGCGCCGGTTTGTATCCGAATGTATCGGCGGGGCGCCGTTACACATTTCGATGCTGTTCGACCAGGAGCGCGACACATCGCGGATACGCGGCGACGGTTTCATGGCCACACCGGCTGATCGACAGCCAAGCCAACCAAACCAAGCCAAGGAAAACCTCCCATGTCAGACCGCACCGTTCTCTACACCGGCAAGACCACCACCACCGGCGGCCGCGATGGCCAGTCGCACAGCAGCGACGGCCAGCTCGACATCAAGTTGTCGCCCCCGGGTTCCGGCAAGGCCGGCACGAATCCGGAGCAGCTGTTTGGCGCAGGCTGGTCGGCCTGCTTCATCGGCGCCATGGGTCTTGCCGCTCGCGCCAACAAGATCGCCCTGCCGGCAGACACCCGCGTGTCCACTGAAGTGGACCTGGTGCAGGGCAGCGACGGTTATGCGCTGCAGGCGCGTCTCAACGTGTCCCTGCCGGGCGTCGACCGCGACGTCACGCAGCAGCTGATCGACGCCGCCCACCAGACCTGCCCGTACTCCAAGGCGACGCGCGGAAACATCGACGTCGTGATCACGCTCGTCTGAGCCATCCCAGCCATCGAACCCAAGGAAATCCTCCGATGAATCGCACACGTGCCACGCTCGCCGCCACCTTCGCCCTCAGCCTCGCCGCATTCGCCGCGAGCGGCCACGCCGAAGACGCCAAGAAGCCGATGGAAAAGTGCTACGGCGTCGCCCTTGCCGGCAAGAACGATTGCGCAGCCGGTCCCGGCACCAGCTGCGCCGGCACCTCCAAGGCGGACTTTCAGGGCAATGCCTGGGTACTGGTCGACAAAGGCACCTGCACCACCATCAAGACGCCCAAAGGGCATGGCACGCTCGAGGCCAAGTCGTGATCAGTACGCAGATCGTCGCGCAGTCGCCGAGGACGCTGACCGCCCGACGCCACTCGTCTCTGCTGCCCGACGCACTGCTCTTGCTGGTGGCGCGTCTGGGCATTGCGGCGGTGTTCTTCCAGTCGGGACGCACGAAGGTCGAAGGTTTCCTCTCGATCAAGCCCTCGACGTACGACTTGTTCGCATCGGAATACCGCCTGCCGCTGATTCCATCCGACTGGGCCGCCCGCCTGGCGACGGGTGCGGAACATCTGTTCCCGCTGCTGCTGGTGCTGGGTTTGTCCACGCGGATCTCCGCACTGGCGCTGCTGGGCATGACCACGGTGATCGAGATTTTCGTATACCCGGACGCATGGCCGACGCATCTGAGCTGGGCGGCGCTGCTGCTGCCGCTGGCCGTGCGCGGTGGTGGCACGTGGTCGCTCGACCAGCTCTTGCGCCAGCGCCGCACGCCGCACTGAACACGACGACCTCAACCACGACTTTTCATCCCTGATTACCGAAAGGACACACCCATGCGTACCCTGCTGAGCCTCACCATCGCCTTGATGGCATCGATGGGCCCTGCCCTCGCCGACGAGGCGCCCAAAGCCGCACCCACGCCGACCTCCGTCCCCGTTGGCGTCAAGAACATCGTGATCGTGCCCGGCGCCTTCGTCGACGGCTCCGGCTGGCGCGTCGTGCACGACATCCTGATCCACAAGGGCTACCACGTCACCGTCGAGCAGCCGCGCATCGAAACGCTGGCCGACGATATCGACCTGACCCGCGAGCTGATCCGCCAACAGGACGGTCCCGTTGTTCTGGTCGGCCACAGCTATGGCGGCGCCGTCATCACCATGGCCGGCAATCGCGACAAGGTGAAGGCCCTGGTCTATGTGGCCGGCGTGCAGCCGAGCGAAGGCGAGAGCCTGAGCCAGTTGGTCGGCTCGATGCCGTCGCCGAGCAACGACATCGTCGCCACTCGGGATGGCCACCTGTATGTGGAGCCGTCGAAATTCGCTGCCGATTTCGCCGCCGACCTCACCCCAAACCGCACCAACTTCTTCGCCGTGTCGCAGGCACAGGCCACCTCAGCCGCGTTCAACGCCACGGTGTCTGCGGCCGCGTGGCACAGCAAGCCCAGCTGGGCCGTGCTCACCACCGAAGACCATGCACTCAGCCCCGACCTGCAGCGCTGGATGTACCAGCGTGCCGGCTCCAAGGTCACCGAAATCAAGGCCAGCCACCTCGTCTACATCTCGCAGCCCGAAGCGGTGGCGAAGGTGATCGAGGAAGCCGCCACCAGTGTGCATTGAGCACATCCCGTCCCGTCCCATCGAACTTCATCCATCAAGGAATCTGAGCATGACTACCGCCTCCATCAAGCGCACCAGCTTCGCCTCCGCCGCCGCGCTCGTCGCCCTCGCCGTCGCCTCGATCGCCTCGCCCGTGCGTGCGGCCGATCAGTCCGGCGCCAAAGAAGAGCCCGTGCGTTGCTACGGCGTCAACACCTGCAAGGGCACCAGCCTGTGCGCCACCGCCAAGAACGATTGCAAGGGCCTCAACACCTGCAAGGGCCAGGGCGTCGTTGTGAAGACCAAGAGCGCCTGCGTCGCCGAAGGCGGCACGCTTACCGAACCGAAGTAAGTCGCTTGCGGGGCTCTGCATGGTGCAAGCCCCGCTTTCTCCTCTTAAGGACCCTGCCATGTTCATGCCACCTCCAAGCTTTGCTGGTTTCGGCCTCGGCCTGCGCAAGGAGCATTACCGCGACTTTCTCGAGACCAAGGTGCCGGTCGATTTCGTCGAGGTGATCTCCGAGAACTTCATGGTGGATGGCGGCCAGCCGCGTCACATCCTGCGCCAGGTGCGCGAGCGTCATCCGGTGGCCTTGCATGGTGTGTCGATGTCGATTGGTTCGGCCGACGGTCTCGACCATGATTACCTGCGCCGACTGCGTGCGCTCGTCGACGAGATCCAGCCACTGTTCGTGTCCGATCACCTGAGCTGGTCACGCGTGGCGGGCTTCAACTCCCACGACCTGCTGCCGCTTCCGTATACCAACGAAGCGCTCGATCTGGTCTGCCGACATATCGACATGGCTCAGGAGGCACTGGGGTGCTCGATGCTGTTCGAGAACCCCTCCAGTTACGTGGCCTTTGCCGAGAGCGACATGACCGAGTGGGAGTTCCTTGCGGCGATGTCGCGTCGCACCGGCTGCGGGCTGCTGCTGGACGTGAACAATGTCTATGTGAGCTCGCGCAACCACGGCCTTGATCCGTACGCCTTCCTGCGCGGCCTGCCTGCCGAGCGCGTGCGCCAGATCCATCTGGCAGGCCACACCGAAGTCACTGATCTGCTGATCGACACGCACGACCAACCCGTATGCGACGACGTGTGGTCGCTCTATGCCGAGGCCATGTCGCTGCTCGGACCAGTCGCCAGCATGATCGAGCGCGACGATGCCATTCCGCCCCTGGCCGAACTGCTGGACGAACTGGCGATCGCACGTTGCATCAGCGAGCGCGCCCGGGACCTGCGGGAGGCCGCATGACGCTCGCAGAGCTGCAGCGCGATTTTCGCGACTGGCTGACCCGGGCTTCGCCCGACGCCGCGCGGCGCGTCGATCCCCGCGCGGGGATGGGCATGACGGTCTACCAGAACAATTACCGCGCCCAGCTGGTGAGCGTGCTGGAAGCGAGCTATCCGCTGCTGCACGCCTGGCTGGGTTCGACGCTGTTTCTTGAAGCGGCCATCCGCCATATCGACAGCCGACCGCCGCATGGCTGGACGCTCGATGCGTATGGCGCTGATTTCGACGACACGCTGCGCGGCATGCTGCCGGACAATCCCGACGTGCACGAGCTCGCGTGGATCGAATGGTCCTTGTCCGAGTCCTTCGTGGCGCCGGATGCAACGCCGCTGTGCAGCGATCAGCTGGCCGACGTCGATTGGGATACGGCACGCCTCCAACTCGCGCCGAGCCTGCGCCAGCGATCGGTGACGACGAATGCGCCGGACCTGTGGTCTACGTTGCAACAGGCCGCCGAAGTACCGGAAAGCGAAATGCTCGCGGTGCCTGGCGGAGTTGTGACGTGGCGGCAGGGTTATACCTGCCAGCTGAAGCAGATCGACGCGGTGGAACACGACGCCCTGCTCTTGCTGCGCGACGATCCACGTTTCAGCGCGCTCTGCGATGCCCTGGTGGCGCGCCTCGGCGAAGACGCAGGCATCGCCCGGGCCGGCGAACTGCTGGCCAGCTGGATCGCGGCGGGCATCGTCACCGGCGTCAGCTGAAAAGCGGACGGCGGCAGCGCGAGCCATAGTGGCGCACGACAGTCGGTTTCTGGCATATCTTAGGGCGCGCGCCATTGCCGGCGCGGATAAGCTGATCGTGGTTCTTCCTCCAAGGAGCTGCCCGATGCCCGCCGTATTTCGTCACTTCGCGATCAACGCCGACGATGTGGGACGCGCCAGGGGTTTCTACGAGCGCGTGTTTGGCTGGTCGTTCACGCCCTGGGGGCCGCCCGGCTTCTACCAGATCAAAAACGCCGGACAAGGACTGCTCGGCGCACTGCAGGAACGGCGCGACATCGTTCCCGGCGTACGCATGGCGGGCTACGAAGCGAGTTTCGGCGTGGCGGATCTGAAGGCCACCATCGCCGCCATCGAAGCCAGCGGCGGCAAGATCCTGATGCAGCCCTACCGCATCGACGGCGTCGGCGAGCTGATCTATTTCGAAGACACGGAAGGCAACTTTGTCGGCGCGATGCAATACGAGCCGGGCGTGTTCGATTGAATGACGAGGGCGAGAACCAGGACGTCCGCACGCTCGCGCTGAGCTTTCACGCGGGCACGTTGCTGGCCGAGCACCAGCATCGCTGGGGCCAGCTGGTGTTCGCAGCCTCTGGCGTCATGCAGGTCATCACCGATACGGCGGCGTGGTTTATCCCCGGCACGCGGGCCATCTGGCTGCCAGCCGGCATCAGGCACAGCATCAGGATGCAGGGTGAAGTCAGCCTGCGCACGCTCTACATCCGTCCCTCGCGCGCGACGCCCTTGCCAGGCCAGCCCGCCGTGCTTGAAGTCGTGCCGCTGCTGCGCGAGTTGATCCTGCATGTCGTTGGGATCGGCATGCTCACGCCGGAGCAGCCGCAACACGATCGCCTGGCGGGCCTGCTGGTTGACCTGCTGTGCCAGGCGCGTAGCGAAGACCTGATGTTGCCCCTGCCGCAGAGCAGACGCGCAGCGAAGTTGGCAGAGATACTTCTTTGTGCGCCTGGCGATGAGCGCGACCTGCCAGCGCTGTCCAACGAGGCAGGCGCCAGCTTGCGCACCCTGCAACGACTGTTTCCACAGGAGACCGGACTGACCATCGAAGCCTGGCGACAAAAGGCTCGCATGATCCACGCCGTCACGATGCTCTCCACCGGCGCCAGCGTGGCGCAAACCGCGCTCGATTGCGGCTATCTCAGCCTCGCTGCATTCAGCAGCGCGTTCCGCAGGCAGTTTGGCGCATCACCGGGGCGTTATCGATTGCGGCAACGTCGGTGATGCGCCATGGACAGCCCTGAGGCGACTGAAGCTGGATCGACTAGTGGCTCATCAAGATGTCGGCGATCACGCCGGAGGTAACTGCTACCAACAGGAATTCGCCATTGTCGCTACGAACCCAGTGGTAGCCGCGTGGCGGCTCGCGCAGATGCTCCGAGCGCCAGTCCGAAACCACGTAGCGGTCGTCGCGATACTCGCGCGGAACGGCGCCGCCCTTCTTGTACCAGCCTTCTTTCGCACCACGGTCATGCATCACGGCATTTTCCTGATGATGCTCATCGCCGGGGGGATGCTCGTGCTCCTGGGCCATCACTGCGTTGGAGAGGAGAAGCGCGGCGGCCATCGCTGCGGCTAGTGTCGTTTTCATGAGTTGCGTCCTTATTCAATGTCACATTTTCTTGCGAATCGAAGTGTCTTGCGCCAACGGCAGAGTCGCCGCGCAACACACTTACTTTCATCAAGTCACGAACGTGTGACATTGGTGTAGCGCCTACCGCTGCCATTCATCGGCGAGACCGGCCTGATGCATCCTGCAGTTGGGATGCTCGCGAACCCACGAGGACGCACAGGGTCCGTTTGGATCATCAGTCAATGCGCACTTCTCCGCGTGATGACCACGCCCAGGCAGCACAACGGATGCACGACCGCGCAGGTGGCCGGCCCGCTCGCGACGTCATCACGCAGACGGCGTCGCTTCATCGGCGTCGTGCGCAAGCGGCGCCAGGAAATCCGCCACCGGCTCAAGCACGAGTTCCGGCAGGCTTTCAGCAATGCAATCCCGCAGTCGCTGCCACGCTTGCGGATCGACCGACGCGCGCGCCAACCCTTCGGCCTTGGCTTCCGCCGATGGCCATTGCGTATAGCTGTACCAAAGTCGATCCGGTCCCCGGTGCAGGCGCGAACCCAGCGAGCCACGTTCGCTACGCAGCAACTGGGTGATCCTCGACCAGGCTTCGACGAAGGTCGCTTCGGAGCCGGGATGCAAGCGCCAGCGGTAGATGGCGCAAAACGGAGGTGCGGCACTGCTCATGGCGTTCCTTTCGGCAACCGGGGTTGGGATGGTCAACGAGCCGAGGCAAACGTTCCGATGGACGGGCCGGGCCTGCGCACCTGACGTTACCGCGCCCCTTGCCGCGCTGACAAACCCCCAATGAGCTCCAAACCCAACGTCAAGCGGCCGAGCCCCGCCTCCGGCGCTTTGTGTCATGATTTCCCGGTGGCAGGAGTAACGTGACTGCAGGACGCAACGGACGTTCCAACCGTCATGAACTCCGTCGGGACCAGGTCGGCAGATCTGCGTTCCGGCAAGGGAGCCGAGCGTGCTGCTGCGGATCAACCTGATACTGCTCGTCGCCTTCGCGCTCGGCATGATCGCGATCTCCCTGGTGGTGACCTCCACCCTGCAGCAAAACGCGACGCGCGAAGTGCTGGCGCAGGCCGGCCTGATGATGGACAGCGCGGCGGCGATCCGCTACTACACCGAAACCGAGATCGTCCCACTGCTGGACGACAAGATGGCCAGCGCGTTTCGCCCGCAGAGCGTGCCGTTCTATGCGGCGACGCAGAACTTCCTCACGCTGCACAAAACACACCCCGACTACGCCTATAAGGAAGCCACGCTCAATCCGACCAATCCACGCGATCGCGCGACGGACTGGGAGGCCGACATCGTGCAGCGCTTCCGCAACGACAGCAGCGCCCGGGAGATGAGCGGGACACGCGATACCCCGATGGGGCGGACGCTTTACCTGGCGCGCCCGATCCGTGTCGATGCCGGCTGCCTGGGTTGCCACAGCCTGCCCTCGGCAGCGCCCGCAACCATGCTCGCGCGCTACGGCAGCGACAACGGCTTTGGCTGGCAAGCGAACGAAGTGGTCGGCGCGCAGATCGTCTCGGTGCCATTCGCCAGCGCCGAAGCCAGCGCCGGGCGCGTTCGTCGCGACGTGCTCAGTGCCATCGCCGCGATGCTGGTCATCGTGCTCATGGTCGTCAATGCGTCGCTCTACGTGCTGGTGATCCGCCCGGTGCGGCGCATCGCGCGAATAGCCGACCAGGTGAGCCTGGGCGATGACTCAGCTCCCGATTTTCCGAGCGGCGGCGGTTCTGAAGTGGCCGCGTTGTCGGCGGCCTTCAACCGCATGCGCAAGAGCCTGGACAAGGCAATGAAACTGCTGGGCCGCTGACCATGGCACACGACGTGTTCGTCAGCTATTCGCAGCCGGATCGACAAGTGGCGTTCGCGCTGGTGCAGCGCCTGGAGGCGCGCGGCATGCGCGTATGGATCGCACCGCGCGACATCTCCCCAGCAGCAGACTGGGCCGCCGAAATCATCGATGCGATCACCAGTGCACGACTGATGTTGCTGATCTTCTCCGCCAGCAGCAACGATTCGGGTCAGGTGCGGCGCGAGGTCGAGCGGGCCGTGCACAAGCAATTGCCGATCCTTCCGTTTCGGCTGGAGAACGTACTGCCATCCAAGAGCCTGGAGTACTTCCTCAGCACCCAGCACTGGATGGATGCCTTCCCGCCACCGCTAGAGCCGCATATCGATCGTCTATGCGATTACCTCGACAACGCGCTCGGCAGAGTCGACACCATCGACTCCATCACCGAACAGCAGCCAGGTCGGAACACTGCGCATACGGGCACCACGCATCCAACCGCCAGCGTCGACGCGGCGCATCTGCGCCTGCTTGAAATGGAACTGGCCAGGCACATCGGCCCCGTGGCCGGACATCTGGTACGTCGGGCCACGCTGGGCGGCTGCGATCTGGAGACGCTCGCCCGACGCCTCGCACCAGAGATCGATGGCGAGGTCGAACGTCGGCGCTTTCTTGAAGCGTGCTGGCGAATTGGCAAGGGACACTAGAAGGCGCGTCGATCGTGCATGGGTGCCCTCCATGCCGATTCGCCCTCACGAAACAGCACTCATCACCGAAGACAGTACGTGCCATCCGCTCGCGTCATGCGCCATCACCGCCGTATACCAGCCGGCGCAAAGGGGACCGCAGTAGTAGCTATAGGCCACGTCGTAATTGCCATCCTGACGACGAACCGGAAGGCCGACGGCAAAGCGTATGGCCATGGAACCGTTCGCCGCCCCCTGTGTCCAGGTGCTTCCCGGAAAGGCTTCGATATGGTCCTTCCGGAGGTCGGCGAGGTTTTCTGGTGGCAGGTCCACTTGCCCTCCGGTGTCCGGGGAGGGAATGCTCACGAAATAACGCGTCTTCGGCGCAGCAGTGTTCCTGGGACGATCCGCATTCACCTGATATCGCAGGATGACTTCCGCCAACTGCTTCAAGTCAGGCGCGGGATGTTTCCTGGCCAGCGCCAATGCATCCGTCTTCTGACGGATGCTGGCCACCAGTGAATGGAGATCTTCCTTGGCAACGCAATCCGTCGCGGGCGGCGCTTCAAGGCATGCAAGAGCGGTGGACTCGTTGACTCGCGCCACGAAGTGCTTCGTGGTCTGGGAATCGAGCGACGCGTCGATCTGGATCACCCACTCGCGAGCCGCCGGGTCAAAATTAATGCCCGGCACGGCAAAGTCATGGCTACCCGTCACGCGGCCCGCCAGCATCACCGCGATGTTGCTGGCGGCCTGGCCATCGATCAGCGGTTCGGGCTTTGCGTCGGCCGCCAGCACCAACGGGCTCGCCAGCCATCCGATCAAGAAGCCGACGAATATCCCTAAGCGATCATGCAACGTCATGATCCATCCTCCCATGGTGACAACCGCCCGGCTTCGGCATGGCCTCGGGGTCCACTCGAGACAAAACGAAGCTCTCGACGTCAGGAAACGGAAATTGAGCGCTGGATGCGATCGCTATCTCCAAGTGCTCTTCGGTCTGAGGGTCTTCAAACTCCAACTGATCCACCGTCACCGTACGCATGGCATTCCTTAACGCTCAAATGGGCATGAACTTTCTTCCCGACCTAGACCACGTCTCGCTCGCATTCTTGGCTCTGTGGAAATGTCCGTTTCGGGTCGGAAGCGGACATTAGCCCAGTGGCACGAGGGATGTGTCATCCCCATCCGAGCAGTCAAATTGCATCTCAAAGCTCGGCCCGCGCTTGGTCGGTTCCCAGCCAGCGGCCATCGCCCCTCGAATCGCCTTTGCAACAAGTCCTGGGGTAACCACGCCTGAGGGAACGCCAAGGTAGTTATCAGACCTAGGGGCTGACAGCGTCACATGCAACGTGCTCCCACCACCATCAGTTAGCTCAGCTGCAAAGCTTAGCCCTGTCCAGGCATTTGACTGGCTATAGGTCCCTTTACGGCGGACGAGCCATTTGTAGTTGAACTCGTCAACGATGATGTTGCGCGAACCTGCTGACGATATAGCCATACCCCACCTCACGTCGGTCCAATGCTGCTACAGCGACCACGTCCGCTACGGTCCGGAATCAGACATTAGCAGTAACAATCTCGCCCACGCTCTTAATATCCTTCTGCGGTAATGCTCAATAGTTGTCCGCCCACGGCTCTATCGTGGTCAAACCTGATCCTCACCGAGCTTCCGCGCAGACCTGTCCCGTAGGGAACCTCTATATCGATGCGGCGAAGTTGATAGATATGCTTGGCTTGGAAGGCGGACGAGAGACACGTAAGTGCGCGCATCGGATTGTGGTCCGCGAACTCGACGTTTCGATGATTCATCAGGGATTTGCAGACAGCTTCATCCTTACGCTAGAGCTGTTTGATGCGCGCCATCGTTTGATTCGATCAAGCACCCCGTATTCGTGTGCATAAGGCACAGAACTATTCTGGTGAATTGAGATGCATCAGGTACTTCACAGTGCTTGCGCGCTCACCTAGCTCTCCGGAGTTTCCACACGAGTCAACTAGGCTCTCGCCGTCAAAAGTCTGCACGAAGAGTAAATACTGCTTCCCTTTCTCCATGTTGAATCTGGAAGACGTGTTGTCGGAGGTTATTTCGACCTCTGACAGTTTCTCGCCCTTAAAAGTGTTGACTATATTCACCCGGTAAACCGTCTTGCCAACTATGTCGGGTGCGTCTTCCGACATAACATCTTTACTGCCCAAGACCTTGCCAATGATCACTTCGCTGCTCCTTGCAGCCTCCTGATCGACCGTTGGATGACCCCTCGTACATAAGGCCCAACTCGTCGAACTAAGACACGTAAGAAACGTCAAGAAACCGATTTTGAGCGAGAAGCCCGCGTCCATTATTGAAGTCCTGTAGGGCAGGTGGAGCCATCTTTCAAATTCAGAACTACGTCACGGATACCCAAGTCCTTAGGGATCCCCTGGATCTCAAGAATCAAGATCGGGGTCCCGGCATTGGCTGCTGTTTCGCGATCAATCAGGTACTGCTCGAAAGCCGCTGTCGACTTGTAGCCGCTCCTTCCGAGGCCTCCGAGACCCACTGACGCTTCGAGGTCCGCTTTGGATCGAAAGCGCCCCCCGGTTGGTCACGTATCGTTTCAGACGCCAGGGCGCCTCGTCACTTGGCGACCAACAGCGCCTTTACCGCGCGTTCCAAAGCGATGTCCCTGCCTCGCTTGATACTTTCCACGGTAGGCGAAACTTCGATGTCCGGGCGCAGGCCCTCCCCCTCGAACACGGTCCCATCAGGCGCACGATCATTGCGCGTGCAAACGCGCGCGCTGCCGCCACCGGGTAGTTGGAAGAACAATGGCTGCCCGGTGCTTCCCGCCGTGGTCTCACCCACCGTTATGCCCCGGTGCATGGATTTGAACATCGCCACGAAATCCTCCGCTGCGGAAAAGGTATGTGCGCTGGTCAGCACCGCAACCGGCACATCGATGTGGTGGACCGGGTCGACGGGTGCCTGGAACGCAGGAAGGTCCGTCCAGCCGGGCAGCGCGCCACGCGCGCGGTCGGCGGCGCGATAACTGCGGGTGCGGATTAGGGGGCCGCGGATCGGTTCCTTGGCCAGCACCTGCAGCAGGTCCACGGGCGTGCTGCCGCCGCCATTGGCGCGGACATCGATCACCAGCCCCTTGGCCACCTTGATACTGGGCAGGTTCGCCAGCAACGTCTTGGTGCCTTCCGTGTCCTCGAACTCGTTGATGGTGAGCACGGCGATACCGTCCGGCCTTTGCTGAAACGAAGCGCGTTCTCGCTTGAACGCCGCCCAGTCCGCTAGCGCAAGTCGCGTCAGGCTCCGCGCCTCTAGTTTGCCCGCGGCCGTCTTCACGCTCACATGGATCTGGCTGCCTGCGTGCCCGCTGAGCAAGGCGTAGTCGAACGTACGAACCTGCAAGTCCTGTAGCGTGGACGAGCTCTGGTAAGGCGCAATCTGTCGCTCCGCATAGCGTCGGATGTCTTCCCCGTCGATCGTCAGCAACACGTCACCTACCCGCCACCGCTGCGTGAGCAATGCCGGGTCATCCACGTTCGTCACCACGACCGCGCTCTCTACCAGCTGGGTGTGCAACCCAGGCTTGCCGTAGAAGGCGTCCTGAAGGGCCTCAGGGGGATACACGTTGGTGTGGCCGTCCTTGAGCATGGCGGCGAACCGCATCAGCGTGCGGTAATACTCCTCGGTGGTTGAGGTGGCACGCACCTTGGGCAGGAAGTCCAGATAGGCCTGGTTCCAGTCCAGGCCCGGTTGCCGATCGAAGAAGGCAAAGTTGAAGCGCGTCTCCGACCACACCACGGACAGCCCCGCCACCTTTGCGTCATCGTTCAGATCCGGTACCGCTGGCAGCCCCTGTCCAGGCTCGCGCGCCCACAGATGCTCCTGGTTGCGGGCCGCTTCGACCAGTTGCACGAAGCGAGGGTCTCCATGGAGTGACGAGAGATCCGTATCGGTGGCCAAATGCTCCGCGGACCCACTACCACCCTTGGCCTCCCAGGCCATCAAGGCATCTATCGCCAGCTCCTTGCGACCCGCCAGAGCCTCGAAGCATGCCAGGTCGTACATGGCAAGATTCCAGCGCTCATCCATGCCCTCCGAACCGGCCTTGAGAAATGGCTCCAGGATGGCAGCGGCCTCGGCGTATTGCTTAGCTTTGTAGAGTTTGAACGCTTCGGTGTAGCGTGCGGGAAGATTGCCCAGGGACGGGGATAGATCTTCTGCCACAGCCGTAAAAGTGGCTATACAAAACACGAAAGAAAGAGCCTGAATGCACCTGATTGTCCATGCCTTGTGCCCGCCCAATCTCGCAAAGCGCTTGTCCGCGTCGACACCGGTCACCTGCCAGGCGGGATCGCTTTTTGCGGGAGCGACCTTCTTCAGATGGGCGATGTAACCAACAAAGCTCGCACCGAAGAGTGCCATGGCGATGACGGCAATGATGATGACTTTCAAACCTTCAGGCTGCATTGATCCCCCTGCTCCCTGGATAGATCTGCTTCCACGCGATGACTACGACCGTCCGCTCCGGGTCGGAAGCCGGCAGCTCACGTCGCACCTTCGCCCACCGGTACCACCTGCCCTTGCTTGAGGACGACGCCGTAGCTTGCGAGGGCGATGGCAACCTTGAGATCGAATGGGAAATCCTGTCACGGCATCCATGGGTGCACAATTAGATCGATCAGCCTAGAAGTGCCAGCTGGCGCACATAACGCCGGGGTTGGCTTTCCGTGCCCCCTGGATCCTTTCCCGCCTCGCCATGGGAGCTGCTTCCCGGCGGGCCACTTTTTCACCCGACCGCCCTCTTCAACGCTCCGACGCTTTTTCTTTCGCCGGAGCGGACAAGTAGAGCGCAGTGACGGCCGCTATGCCGAAGGCAACCGCGAGTATCACCTTGGGCCAGCTCGTGGACTCGTCGGCAGCACCGACTGTCAGCGCGTGGAAATCCGTGGCCGTGAGGCCGCAGTACAGACACGCGCCGGTGAACATCAGGGCGAGCGCTTTCAGGAGCAATTGCCTGGCCATGCCAAACTCCTTCGTGTGCGTGCGATGGTGGTTTCAGCGAGAGCGGAGCGGTCGGTGACTCATGGACTGGTCGGCAGTCTACTTCAGCTCGGACGCGGCGCCAGCGCTCTCTTCGCCATACGTGTCGGTCGAGCGCCGCCAGGGCTGCCGAGCGCCGTACATGAGCGTTCGCCACAGCCACTCCATCGGGCCAAAACGGTATCGCCCGAGCCACCACCGGCTGGCCATGATCTGGAACACATAGACGGTTACGCCAAGGCCCATGGCGTGCGATGGACTCATCTGGCCGAAGCGACCCAATCCATAGCCGAAGAAGATCCAGCCGAAGATCAACGACTGGGCCAGGTAGTTGCTGAAGGCCATGCGACCGAGTGGACCCAGCACACCAAGCACACGGCCGGCCCGGGTGAACATATAAAGCACCGTGATCGCAGCCCCGTAGCCTATCGCCAGCACCAACGGGCCGAGCGTGCTTAGCACCGAGATGACCGGCGCCCAGCTGCGCCAAGCCGAGGATGGATCCAGCAAATTCATAGCGAATCCCAAGACCACGCCCACCACGGCCATGCCGACAAGCAGGCGACGATAATGCTCGGGATGTCGCAGCAGACCGCTTCGCCATGCCATCACACCCAGCAGGAACAACGCGAACGTGCGCGGTGCGACGAGCACATGCAGCGGTATCAAATGCGGTATTTCAGCGAGATTGAAGCGGATGACGTCCGCCCATGTGCCGCCTGCATACACCGCCGTAGCCGTTTGCACATACTGCTGGAGCGAGACGCCGCTCGGCCAGAAGAACGTATCCGGCAGCCAGAACGGCAAGGCCGCATAGATCGCGAGGGCGACCGCGGCTGCCACGGCAAGAAGGCGGTTTGACGCATAGAGGAAGGGCAAGGCCAGCAAGCCCACCAGCGCGTACTCGGTGAGAATGTCGCCGTTCCAGATAAAGCACAGATGGATAAGGCCAAGCCCAAGCAGCACCAGCAGTCGCCGGCTCAGCAGCGGGAGACGGCGCGAGGTCGCTGCCAGTCGTTCGAATTGAATGGCCAGGCCCACACCGAACAGCAGGGAGAACAGCGCGAAGGCCTTCAACTCCATGCCGATGCTCACCGTCGCCTGGACGGCATGATCCAGCCAGGAACCGTCAGTGGATGCGGGAAGAAACTGCTGGAAAATGGACACCCGAAACTCATTAATGAGATTGACGCAGAGCACGCCGAACAGCGCCGCGCCCCGCAACACATCAATGGCGACGATGCGTCGCTCGGGACCCACAGGCCGCGCCTCCTTCATCGATTCGTGATCCGACATGGCTTGCCCCCTGCTCTGATCGTCCCTGAAGACACGATGCCACCACAGGGCGACGCCCCAGCCGGCTGCGAAGACGGGCTCCACCCGGCACCGCAGCGCCTATAATGGCGCACATCCCTCCCTGGCAACGCTGATGACCGAACCCGAACGCCTCGCCAAACGTGTCGCCGCCCTGACCCAGTGCTCGCGACGCGAGGCGGAAATGTATATCGAAGGCGGCTGGGTGCGCGTGGACGGCGTGACCGTGGAGGAGCCGCAGTTCAAGGTGCTGGAACAGCACATCGAGATCGATCCGCACGCCAAGCTCGAGCCCGCCGAACCGGCCACCCTGGTGTTGCACAAACCCGCCGGCGTCACGGTCGATGAGGCTCGCGCGCTGGTCCGCGTGGAAAGCCGCGCCGAAGACGACGCCTCGGGCGTGCGCTTGCTGAAGCGTCACTTCGCCCGACTGGAGTCGCCACTGGCCCTGCCCGACGCGGCCAGTGGCCTGCTGGTATTCACGCAGGACTGGCGGGTCAAGCGTCGCCTGGAAGAAGACTTCGACCGCATCGAGCAGGAACTGGTGGTGGAAGTGACCGGCAAGCTGGCGCCCAATGGCCTCGCCCTGCTCAACCATGGGCTCAGCTTCGACAACTACGCGCTGCCGCCGATCAAGGTGAGCTGGCAGAACGAAAACCACCTGCGCTTCGCCTTGAAGCGGATTGCGATCGAGAAAGTCGAGCGCATGTGCAACGCGGTGGGCCTGAAGGTGCTGGCGATCAGGCGCCTGCGCATCGGCCGCATCCCGATGTCCCGCCTGCAGCCGGGTCAATGGCGGTATCTGGCGAGCACCGATCGGTTTTGACGGCTTGAAGAGGCAGCGCCAGGTCACGTGACGTGCGTCCTGGACGCAGCAACCAAACAAGCCCGTGAATTTGACGCGTTCTACACGTTTCCTCGACAAACAATGACCACCCAGTCCTACGCGGTACCAAGAGGGGCGCTTGAACACCACGGGACAAAACAAGTACGAGCTGCTGGTCGACTCCGTTGTCGACTACGCCATCTGTTTGATCAATCTGGATGGAACCATTGCCAGCTGGAACATCGGTTCGGAGCGTAGTGCCGGTTACACCGCGTCCGAGGTGCTGGGTGCACATCTGAGCATGTTCTATACCGACGAGGCGCGCGCCGCCGGCGAACCCGAACTGGCGCTGGTCACCGCCTACGAAGAAGGTCGCGTGGAAGCGGAGGGCTGGCGCTGCCGCAAGGATGGCACGCAGTACTGGGCCAATATGGTGCTCGACCTGGTGAAAACCTCGGACGGCACGCCGATCGGCTACGCCTCGGTCACGCGCGACCTCACCGAACGCAAGCAGGCGGAAGACCGCCTGCGCCACAGCGAAGAGCAATTTCGCCTGTTGCTGCAAGGCGTCGGCGATTGCGCCATCTACATGCTCAACCAGGACGGCTTCATCACCAGCTGGAACACCGGCGCGCAGCGCATCAAGGGCTATACGCGCGAGGAAATACTCGGCAAGCATCTGTCGACGTTTTACACGCTGGAGGATCGCGCCGCGGGCGAGCCGCAGCGCGCGCTCGGTGTCGCCGCGAGCACGGGTCGCTTCGAGGCCGAAGGCTGGCGCGTGCGCAAGGACGGCACCTCGTTCTGGGCGCACGTAATCATCGACCGCATCACCGATGACAACGGACGTCACGTGGGTTTTGCCAAGGTCACCCGCGACATCACCGCACGCCGCGATGCCGACGCCGCGCTCGCCGACGCACGCGAGGCGCTGTTCCAGTCGCAGAAGCTGGAGGCGATCGGCCAGCTCACCGGTGGCGTGGCGCACGATTTCAACAACCTGCTGATGGCGGTGATCGGCAGCCTGGAGTTGATGGAGCCGCGGCTGACGCATGATCCGCAGGCGCTCAATCTGCTGGGCAATGCCCTGGCCGGTGCGCGTCGCGGTGCCGCCTTGACCAAACGCATGCTGGCGTTCGCGCGCAAGCAGGAGCTCAAGCCCACCGCGATCGATCTGCGCGCACTCGTGCAGGAGATCAGCAGCCTGCTGCAGCGCTCAGCCGGCCCCACCATCACCATCGACACGGTCTTTCCGCTCACGCTGCATCAGACCCTGGTGGACGGCAACCAGTTGGAACTGGCCCTGCTCAATCTGGTGATGAATGCGCGCGATGCGATGCCCGAGGGTGGGCACATCATCATCACTTCAAGGAACGAGACGATCGAGCAAAGCGGCCATCGCACCGCCCTGCCGCCGGGCAACTATGTGAGCCTCTCCGTGACCGACGATGGCCACGGCATGGATCCCGCCACGCTCGAGCGCGCAGCCGAGCCGTTCTTCACCACCAAGGGCATCGGCAAGGGCACGGGCCTGGGTTTGTCCATGGTGCACGGCCTGGCCGAGCAATCCGGCGGACGCCTGCTGCTGCGCAGCCAGGAAGGACGCGGCACCACCGCCGAACTGTGGCTGCCCATGGCCGGGACCTCAGTCGCCGCGCCGGCACGCGCGCCCGAGCCTGAGCCCGAGGCCAACGCCACCGCGCAAAGCATCCTGGTGGTGGACGACGATCCGCTGATCGCCATGACCATCACCGCGGTGTTGAATGACCTGGGCCACGTCACCGTCGAAGCGCATTCCGCGCGCGAGGCGCTGGAACAGCTGTCGCAGAAAACCTTTTTCGACGTGATGATCACCGACTACGCGATGCCGGTGATGAACGGGCTGCAGTTGATCGAAGAAGTCCAGTCGCGCTGGCCCGGCCTGCCCATCATCCTGGCGTCCGGCTATGCGGAGCTGCCCGAAGGATCGGCCAGGAACGTGCTGCGTCTGCCCAAGCCATTCGGTCGCGCCGATCTGGTGCGTGTGGTCGAGGCCGCTGTCGCGCGGCCTGCCGCCAAGAACGCGCACGTCTAGCGTGCGCTCTCGCACGTGGTGAGGTGCGCAGTCACGAGGTCCCGCTCGCCATCCAGCTCTCCAGCCGATACTTGGGATGGCGCGTGCGGCTGCGCAGGTCGGCGCGCATCAGGCTTTGAAACAGCTCGGTGGCGCGATCGCCGGTGAGTGGATAGTCGGTCTCGCCCGTCCAATGCGCCACCACGAATTCCGTACCGGGCATGACCACTTTGGACAGTCGGTCGGCCAGCCGCACCAGGGCGGGTATCGAGAAGTAGTAGAGGACTTCGGACAACACCACCAGGTCGTACGAGCCTCCCCAGTCGCCATCGGGAAGATGGGCTTGCACGAAAGTCACGTTCGGCGCGTCACACAACTGCCTGGCGCGCAGCAGCGCCGTGGCGCTGGTATCGACTGCGGTCACGGCATCGCAGCGGGTGGCAAGCAAGCGTGTAAGCCCACCAATCGAACAACCCAGCTCCAGTGCATGCCGATAGCGCGGCTTGCTCAGCGCCTGCAGCGTTGCCTCGTATTTGTCGCGCTCGTAGGCACTGGTGAGTACCGACCAGGGATCGACCTGGCCGGTATACAAGTGCTCGAAAAACTCATGGTCATAGCTGGGGGCGGAGGAAAACTTCGGTGTCGGCGTGGACATGGCGCAATAACTCCTCGGGTATCTTGAAACCATCGACGTCGAGCGAGAGGCGGCCTTGCTGACTGGCGTAAGCCTCGATCGCCGATGCCTTGATGGCACGATGTGCTTTGATATCGACACGGATGCCGCTGACCGACGCCGGCTCGTCGTGCAGCAGCCAGCTCCAGATCGGATACGTCATCACCTCCACGCCGTGCAGTCCGCGCGTGGCTTCCAGGATCAGGGTGCAGGCCGCGCGGTGATCGCCGTGGGGATCGGTATCGGCGGTGACCACGATCAGGCACGGGCTGCGTTCGGCGGCGAGATGGCGTAGCCAATGCGTCGCCCACAAGCGCTGCTCGCCGCCCAGGGTCAACAGGCCGGTATCGGGCAGGCCCATGAAACTCAGATGCGATGGCTTCAGGCCCAGATGCGCCGCCGCAATGATCGCCTCGCCACGGCGGATCGCTCCCATATCGCGCTCGCTATCGGGATGCGAGCACTCACCGTCGGTAAGGAACACCACATGGCGCAACAGATCGCAGCGCGCCGCCCACGCGAGCAGGCCACCGCAACCCAGCGTTTCATCGTCCGGATGCGGCGCTACCACCATCAGCCCGCGCTGCGCCAGCAGGGTTTCTGGCGCCACCAGCGGCAAACGCTGCATCGCCTGGGCATACGTCATGGGCGCACCGCGAAGCTGAGCATGTGCTCGCCGATGCGATCCCTGACCAGATCCGGTACCGGCTGCCGCAGGTAGGTTTCCAGGTCGCGCGTGATGCGCTCGATCGGGTTATCCCGCCGGAACGCCGCAAGGCCCACCGACCGGTGCACCCACTGGATAACCTCGAGCAGCTGGCGTTCGACGGCAAGGCGGGCCATGCGCACGATATGGATGATCTCCGCACAAGACGCATCGCTATCGGCCGCCCAGCGTGCGCGCTCCACCCAAAGCGCCGCCGATTCCACGGCTATCGCCACGTCGGCCATGCGTGCACGCTGATGCGGATCGCCATCGCGACCGGCGCGCGTGAGCGCGAGCGCCGCGAGTCGACCGAGGCGCTCTCCCGCGCCGAACTGGGCGGCAAGAAAACGCCAGGCGCCCGCGCTGAACATCGGCTCACGGTGGTAGTCATTGTCGGCGCCGATGATGGCATCGGGCGCCACGCTGGCCGCGTGGTAGCGAATCGGCAACGTTACTGAAGCACGCATGCCGTGCATCTCCCACTCTTCGCGCGCACCCACCTGGCAGGCGACCGCGGGCCATACCATCACATAGCCAAGCCGCTCATGCTGCGCCGTCACCAGCGGCCGGTTGATCAAGCCCGCGCCGGACGCGTAGGCCTTGTGGCCATCGAGCACGTACGCTTCGTCGGAATCCGAAAGCCTGAGCGGGCCCGTGGGATGGGGCGCATTCCACACGCCGAGCCAGCCACCTTCCGCCACATGGCGACTCACGGCATCGCGCTGAGCGCGGTTGCCGTAGGTCCAGATCAGCTGGAAGGCGTTGACGTGGCCCTCATAGAGGCGCGCCAGCGAGAGATGCGATGCACCCAGTCGCCTCAGCCATTCGCCGAGACTGGGCGATGCATGCCGTGACCATCCGAACTCCGCACCGCCCAGCGATGCCGGCAGCACGGCCGTGGCGGCACCGCAGTGCACGAGATACTTCAGCGCATCGATGGGGGCGCTGTCGGTGCGGTCGTCTTCCGCCGCGAGCCGATCCAGCGTGGACTCAAGATCGGCCGGCATGGCGAGCATCTGGTCCCGCTGCGTCGACGGTCGTGCCATCGCGATGGCATTCATGGCGTGATCCCCGCGAGCTGATCGTGCTGTCGCGCATGCGGGATGCGCATGCGCGCAAGCAAGGCCTCGCCGCGCGAACACTGCGCGGAAAGTTGCGACGGGTTCAATGGCCATCTGGCCAGCCGCGGCGAAGCGCTCTCGATCACGCGCCAGGCGGCGCCGAACCCGCCCGTGCGCAAGGCTGCCTGCAGCGTGCGCGTAGTGAGGTGGACGCGAGCAGCCAAGGCTTCCAGCGGCTCGGCGCTGCGGTGTCCTGCGTGGCAATCCCTCAGCAGTCGCCGCGTGCGAGCCCGAAAACAGGCATGTTCGACCGACTCCAGCCGCTCGTCGCACGGCGCATCGGGCTCCAGTATCCGTTTGCGCATGGTATCGGCCATGCCGCCGCGCGCGCGTCCGAACAACCTGCCGGAGGTCAGCACCTGCTGCACGGTGTCGTGCCGCACGCGGCCATCGCGCAACTCCAGCGCATGCACCAGGGATTTGTCCTCACCACAGGCAGGCCACGGCGCGTCTCCCACCAAATGCATCGCGGCCGCGCTCAAGGCGAGGTTGGCGCCGCTGGCCTGGTAGTGGCGCGGCCATGGGTTGTGCGCGACGGGATCCAGCCACGCTTCGAGCGCATCCAGGCAGGCTTCATAACGCGTTTCCGCCATCCGACGCTGCAGCAGCGAGCGCGGTATGTCTTCCATGTCTTCCGGCAGCAGTCGTGCAAGGCCGGCCACCGCGTCGTATCCCGCATGGATCAGCGCGCTGTACTCGGCAATCCAGCGCGATGGCGGCACGCTGTCGGCGTCGGTGGTGAAGATCGCGCCGCTGCCGCTGGGCAGGCAGCGACCCGCCAGATGCATGGCGACACAACGCGCAGCGCCGGCGTCGCAACGCTCCGGCGGAAGCTGCGCCTCCACCACCAGGAGCGGCGATGCCGCATGCCGTCGCGCGCGCGCCACGACTTCGGCGTAGGTGTCGTCGGAGCTGCCATTGACCAGCACGAGTACGCCAAAACGGCGCAGCGTGTCCTGACGTTCCAGCCCATCGAGGCAGCGGCCGATGCGGCCCGCTTCGTTGCGAGCCGGAATGGCGACCATGACATCGAGCCGGCGCGAGCCCCAGCTGGCATTGGTCCAGCAGCGACGCAGCGTCACCGCAGGGGGCAGCTGGGCCAGCGTGAATTGAAGCGACATGCAGGAACCTCCACCACGTCACGCCAAAGCGATGTGCCGTGGGGGACGTGTACGACGTCGATCCTGCGTTCCGCGGAGTGAACGACCTGTCGAACCCTTGAGAGTCCAAAGTGATCCGAACGCTGAATCGCTGAAACTGATCAAAAACAAAGACGGCGCACGAGGGCGCCGTCTTTGTTCCTGCTCTCGCTGCATCGGTAGATCGTCAGATGCGACCCATCAACAGCAGGATCAACAAGATCAGCAGGATCAGGCCCAGGCCGCCGCTGGGGTAATAACCCCACCCGCGGCTATAAGGCCATGACGGCAAGGCGCCAATCACAAGGACGAGGACGATGATCAACAGGATGAGCGACATGGCGTTTCCCTTCGTGGCACCGCAGCGCCAGCAATGATGAGATGTCCCCAGGGCAGCAACCGCCCCGAGTAGAGACTGCGTCACGAAGCGTGGGCGCGAAGAGATAACGGGCGTGTCAACTTTTTAAGCGCAAAATGTATAGAGGCGTGCAGCGTTTGGTTGCCGCTTAGCAAACGGCGCTAGTCGATTTCCACCGCGTGAGCGCTGGGTCGGATCGGTTTGCCAAAGGCGTCTGCCAGTGCGCGTGTCAACGAAGCACCGGTCAAGACCACCACGGCGGAGTAGTAGGTCCAGGTGAGCAGCACCACCAGGCCGGCCGCGGAGCCGTAGGCACTGCCGACATTCGCGCGCTGCAGGTAGAAACCGATCACGTACTTGCCGATCTGCAGCAGCGCTCCGGTGATGAAGGCGCCAAGGGTGACGTCGGACCAATCCACCCGGGCATCCGGCAACACCTTGTACATGGCGCAGAACGCGATGAAGAGCACGGCGAAACCGCTGATCGACCCCACCACGTTCCATACCGCGCCTTCTTCGGGTATGGCGTGGCGTATCAGCGTACCGATGATGAAAAAGATCACCAGCAGAAACCCGATGCCGACCAGCAGCGCCACCGCCCGCGCACGTGCGCGCAACCAGGCGCCGATGGCTGCTCCTGGCTCGGGCTTCACGCGCCAGACGCGATTGAGCGTGCCCTGCAACTGGGCAAACACCGCCGTCGCGCTGAACAAGGTGATGCCGACGCTCACCGCACCGGCCACGCTGCCGGTCATGGGGCGATTGCGCACGGCGCCGAGCACGTCGTTGATGGCCACCGCGGCCCGTTCGCCCGCAATGGTGGAGATCATCTGGGTCACGCCGTCGGCCCAGTCCGGCCTGACGATGGCCACACTCCACATCAGCAGCAACAGCAAGGGCGCCAGCGACAGCGCGGCGTAGAACGACAAGGCCGCTGCCCGCGTCAGCAACTCGTCGTCGCTGAACGCATCGACCGTCGATTTCACCACGATGAAAAGCTTGTTCTTCATCTCGATGGCTCGAATCACGCTGGCGTACGGCCCGGCCTGCAGTCGTCGCCAACGCTTGTCCCAGTGAAACGCAAACGGCAGCGCCTGCACCGGCGCTGCCGTTACCTCTGCCCCAGCCGCGCGCTTACCCGCGGAAAGGACGACCCTCGTAGCGACGCAAGTGGTAGATGCGATGGATATGGCGCGAGCCCATCCAGCCGCCCAGGGCAGCCGCGACCAGACCGGCCAGCCCGCTGAGCAGCAAGGTCAACATGCCCACGGCCGCATAGTGCTTCAAGCGGTCGGCGTCACTCTTGAGCTGGTCGCGCGTGGCGTTGGCCACCGGCAACCAGGTATTGACGCGCATGGTCGCCGCATCCGTGGGCATCTCGGTTTGCGCGATCA
Source organism: Dyella sp. 2YAF14 (assembly GCF_052114725.1). Classification (NCBI taxonomy): domain Bacteria; kingdom Pseudomonadati; phylum Pseudomonadota; class Gammaproteobacteria; order Lysobacterales; family Rhodanobacteraceae; genus Dyella; species Dyella sp. 2YAF14. Next base: position 60,384 of record NZ_JBFRFH010000014.1, read on the forward strand.
GGATGGCGCGCGCCGTGTCGGTATGTCCGGCTACCAGGGCCGCGATCAGCGCCTTCTCCGTCTCGTTGTCGGGGCGGCTTTCGCGCTGTGTCGCCAGCGTGCGATGGACATCCGTGCGCAGTACCGCCATCGGCTCGTTGTCGGCCATCGCCATGGTGCCTGCGTGGTCGCCATGCGGCGACTTGTGCTCATGGCTCAGCTGGCCCAGCGTGAGCGCGAGCCACAGCGTGCTCGCAGTCATCGCCACGCCCCATACCGTGATGCCATGCAGGCTGCCCATGGTGTCGTCGGCACGACCGTCGAACCAGCTGGCAAACAGGCCGCCCACGAACAGCGAGGCAGCCCAGGTCAGGATCATCCAGATGATGGTGCCGATGCCCAGGCCCTTGGCGGCCGCTTCCGCGTTGTGCGGATTGAATGCCGTGAAGCCCAACGCGATGCCCGCGCCGTAGAGCAGTATCGCGATACCCGTCGCCACAAACCAACCTGCGAAGACGGCACTCCAGCGCATCTGCGCAAGAGGGTCCAGGGCGATGGCGCTGCTATAGGTGGTAGCCATGGAGATTCTCCTTGAGGTCAGGCGCAACCACGAACCAGCGCGATAAGGATCAGCACAGGGAGCGGGACACCCAGGATCCAGAGCAAGACGTAGCCAATGCCGCCACGTTGTTTCTGGGCAGGTTCCACAGACTCATTGGCCTGGCTTTCGATGAGGTCGCTCATGAATACGCTCCAGCAAGACCACGGCAGGCTTGCCGCGTGTGGCTGGACAGTGCGACCGGTTCCGTAGACAACGTGTGAGAAACGCGAGAGATCGATGTGGGCGGCATCACGCCGGTTAACTGGCTTTCCCTGTACGCACGCGAGTCTCGACACCGCATGAAGGTGTTGGCGCAAAGGCCGCCGCGTCCGTGGGCGACCTTGCGCGAGATGGACGGATCAGTTGTTCTTGATCGATGGATGAGGGCTGTTGGACTCGCCGCATACAAAGGTCAACGGCACGCCGTACACCTTGTCGCCAAAGCGCGCGAACAGCTGGTAGTGCCACACGCCTTCGCTGTTCTTGTCGCAATGGTAGTTGTCGATGCTGATCTTCTTCTTGCCTTCGTAGCGCAGATTGCGAAACACCTTGTCGCTCGGTTTGCGCACCAGCCATGAGAAGCCGGGGCTGTGCGGATCGTCGGCGGCGCAGAACTCGCCGTCGCTGGCGTTGCCCGATAGCGTCCAGGTAATCGTATGTGGCTGGTCATCGCTGGCGACCTTCTCGAAGGCGTGGTGGTGCTTGCCCTGATTGACCACCAACAGGTTTTCCTCCCGTCCTGGCTTGGGATTGCGATAAAGCTCCACTTCAATATCGATCTTGCTGGGGTTGCTGGTTTTCATGATGAACTCCCGTCGTTGAGAGATTGCGGTTCCCTACCCGATGGTGCTCCCGTACTCTCGACTGCCCCGGTCAGCCTGATCAGCGAACGCCGCTGCTTTGTGCCACCAACTTTTTCTGGAAGACGGTGTTGATGGGATAGGCCACGTGGGCGCGGCGCAGCACGGCCAGCCATTCCGCATCGCGATAGCCGCTGTCCCACAACGCCTGCACCAAGGGATCTGCCTTGGCGGTCTCACCTAGCGCGAGCAAGGCCCGGGCCTGCATCGACAGCAAGCGTGGATCGCCTTGCCCGCTGGGTTGCCCTTGCGCCATCGCTACCACGTCGCGACGCAGCTGCGCGGCTGCCGCCGGATCGGTCGTGGCCGCCGCCAGCAGCAGTTGCGCGGCGCCGTTGGCCAAGACGATCGAGCGCTCATGCGGTTGCTTGACCCGCATGGGGCGGAGCGTGTCCAGCGCCACCAGCAACTGCGCGTGCGCGGCGTCGGCCTGCCCCGCCGCCAGCAACTGCGCGGCGTGCTCGGTCTGCGCTTCGGCTTGCAAGCGCGCGAGGCCGGCGTCGGTGGGACTCTGCTTGACCAGCGCAGCCGCCAGGGCGAGCGAGCGTGCGGTGAGTGCGTTGGCGGCGGGCAGATCGCCGTTGAGGCGCTTGAGCCGTGCCAGCTGCGCGCAATAGCGGGCCACGTCTTCCTGGAAGCCGCTGTTGTTCGGACTGCTCTTGAGCAGTCCATCGGCGATATCAACCGCCTGTTGCATGTGGCGCATGCCGGTCGCGTCATCACCGACCAGGGCCAGCGTGCGACCGAGGATGGCGCGCACCGTGAGCATCGAGTCGCGCTGGCTGGAGTCGTCGGGATGCTGCGCGGACAAGGCCGTTTCAATCGCATCGTCCGAACCGTACTCGGCGATGGCACCGGCCAGGTCGCCATGCAGCAACGCCAGCTTGCCGATGTTGTTGTGCGCCCCGCCGAGTTCGGTGGCCCAATCGGCGCGATCGGGTTTGGCGGCCACCAGTTTGCCGGCCAGCTCCAGCGCGCTGCGGTAGCTGACCAGCGCCTCGTCGAGGCGACCATGCGCCTCCAGTACATGGCCCATGTTGTTGTCCACGATCTCAAGCTCCAACAGCAGCTCGAGATCGCCTTTGGCATACGGCTCGGCGCGCAGCAGCACGTGTTGCGCTTCTTCAAAGCTGGTCTGGGCGGCGTCGAGTTCGCCCTCGAACCAGTGGGCGCGGCCGATGAAGGCCAGGATGCGCGCGTATTGCAGCTGCTTGGCCGCGTCGGTAGGCGCCTTTTGCGCGAGCGCGGAGGCGAGCATGGCCGCGGCCCGGTACGAGGCGATCGCATCAGGCAGATGACCTTGTTCCTCGCGTACCGAGCCGATGCGCTCCAGCGCCTTGGCGCGCTGGGCCAATGCCTGCTCGGTGACGTCGGTGGTCGGCATGCCGGCGAAGTATTTCATCGCCTTGTTGTCGACATCTTCCATGATGTCCAGGTGCTCGATGCGATGCAGCTTGTCGTTGAGGTCGCCCAGCATGAAGTCGATCAAGTCTTCCGCCTGGCGCTGCCGGCGCTCGGCCGCCACGCGCGCGACGTCGGCGGCGTGACGTGCCTGCATCGCCACGATCGCCAGCGACGCCGTCACTGCCGCCACCACCAGCGCAGCCGCGGTGATCATGCTCAGGCGTCGATTTCGCCGTTGCAGTTCGCGCTGCTTGAGGCTGTCGAAGCTGATCGCCAGCATGCCGGCGATCAGTTTCAGCTTGGCGTTGCGACGCCCGTCCTTCGAAGCGCGCGCATCCGCGGCGATGGGTTCGGCGGTTTCGCTGCCCAGTTCACCGTTGGCATCGAGTTGAAAGCGCAACGCCGAGACAAAGCATTCCTGTGCGGGATCACCGCGCGCGCCTACGTTCGGCTCGCCATCGACGATCAGGCAGAAGATGTTGGCGCTGCGCCCCAGCCGCTTGAACGCGAGCACTTCCTGTTGCACCCAATGCGACGTGGCCGCATACGGTGAACAGATGACGATGAGGTTGGCCGATTGCGCCAGCGCCTCGCGTACCTTGCTGCCCAGATCGGTGGCGCTGGCCAGTTCGTCGCGATCGCGAAAGATCGGCGCGAGTCGCCGCGGCGTCACACCGGCGGCAGTCTGCTTGCCCACCAGGCGCGACGGCACGCGATAGGTTTCCAGCGCCTTGTGCAGCCAGCCCGCCCAGGAACTGTCCCGGTGGCTATAGCTGATGAAGGCGCGGTACCGACATGCCGGGGCCGCCGGAGGCTGCTTCATGACGCCGTGCACTCCCGAGGAAGGCCATGGCCTTCCTGGCCGGGAACGTCCCGCAACCGCTGACCAGCCGGCGCAGAGCCAGACTGGAACGGGTGACGCTCGCCCCTCGCCACCTCCCGGAATGATATCAAGAATGTGATGTACATCACATTTTTGCGGTAGGCTGCGTGTGGTTTCGCGGAGGGGATGCGAGCGGGCCTTCACGCGCCCTTCTCGTCAGGGTGAGCCCCGCCTTGCCTGCACCATGGACACACCACGCGTTCGCTGGTCCGGACCGTGGCTCGCGCGGAGGTTGCCATGACACCTTTGGTTGTCGGCGTCACCAGCCATCGCAACATCGCCGCGGCTGAGATCGAGCCGATCCGGCAACGCCTGCAGGCCTTTTTCGCCTCACTCAAGCGCGATTACCCGTCGCTGCCGCTGGTGGCGCTCTCGGCGCTGGCCGAAGGCGGCGATCAGCTGTTCGCGAACGAGGCATTGGCGGCGGGCGCGCGCCTGGTGGTTCCGCTGCCCTTGCCGCGCGACATGTATGTCGAAGATTTCGCCGAGCCCGTGGTACGCGAGCGGTTCGAGGAGCTTTTTCAACGCGCCGATGTGATCCGCCTGCCGCTGCTGAAAAGCCAGTCGCGGGAGGCACTGCAGGCGCATGGCGAAGCGCGTAATCGGCAATATGCGAAGGCCGGCGTGTTCATCGCCAGTCACGCGCACATCCTGGTGTCGATCTGGGACGGCAAGGACTCCGGACGACTCGGCGGCACCGCGCAAATCGTGAAGTACTACCTGCACGGCTCGCTGCCCGGCATCATCGAACATCCGCGCCAGGCGCGGCATATCCTGAGCGGCGGCGACGAGCACCTGCTCTATCACATCGTCTGTTCGCGCGAAGGCGCGCAGGGTTCGGTGGCCGAAGGCCTGACGGCGCTGCAGACCCTCTGGCGCACCGGCGACCACGTGTCGCTGCAGGCCGAACCACCGGAAGAATTCGACCTGATGATTCGTCACATGATCGAATTCAACGACGATTGCGAGACCTACGCCCCGCAGATCGACGCCGCGGCCGGCGAGCATGGCGTGTCACCCGGCGAAAGCACGGAAGCGGTCGATCGGCTTTTTCGATGTGCCGACTGGCTCGCCATGCATTTTCGCAAGCGCGTGTTGTTGGCGCTGCGCGTGACGTACACGCTGGCCGCCCTGATGGGCATCGCCTTCACCCTCTATGCCCATCTCACCCAGCAGAACAACATGATCTATTTCTTCCTGCTGCTGTTTGCGGCAGGCGGCATCGTCGCCGCACTCGCGCGGCGCCGCGAATGGCACCGCAAGTATCTGGACTATCGCGCGCTTGCCGAAGGCCTGCGCATCCAGTTGTATTGGCGGCGCGCCGGCATCTCCAAAGACACCGACCACGAGTTTGCGCACGACAATTTCCTGCAGAAGCAGAACATCGAGCTGGGCTGGATCCGCAATGTGATGCGCGCCGTCGGCCTGCAGCCGCCAGCCAAGCCAGAGCCGGACGCGCTGGCCCAGGTCATCAACGAATGGGTGGGCGAACCGGGCCGCTCGGGCCAACTGCACTACTTCGAATGCAAGACGCTGGAGAGCGCAGGCCTGCACCATCTGACCGAAACGGTGGGCTCGATCAGCTTGTGGGTGGGCATCTCCATCAGTGTGTTTCTGGCGATGTTTGCGCTCAAACTGCCGGAAGACATCAAGAACACGCTGGTGGTGATCATGGCCGTGCTGTCGATCGTTGCCGCCGTGCGCGAAGCCTATGCATACAGGAAGGCCGACAAGGAACTGATCCGGCAATACCGCTTCATGCAGCGCATTTTCAGCGGCGCCCGCGCGGCGCTCGACCGTACCGACGATCCTGCGGAGAAGCGCGGCATCCTGCGCTCACTGGGCGATGCCGCGCTGACCGAGCATGCGGAGTGGACGTTGATGCGTCGTGAGCGGCAGGTGGAGCACAGCAAGTTCTAGCTTGCGCTGGACGCAACTGGTTCGAAGCGGCGTGCCACGAGCGTCGCACATCACAAGAACCGGATGGCCGCCTTCCCTCGCCTCATGGGAACCTCCGAGTACGCCGGAGGTATCTCATGCAACGCACGCTTATGCTCGCCCTGATGTTGTCGCCCAGCTTGAACGCCCATGCCGATTGCGAGCTGCGCTTTGCGCCACCCGAAGTCCGCGCCGCCGCGCTGGCGTTTCATCACCGCGCCAGCGAACATCCCCCGGTCTCGACTGACCCCGCGGTGCATGCCGCTATCCAGCGGGCACCGCGTGTGCAGCATGCCGATCGAGCTGCGGTGATTGCCAAGGGCGGCCACGCGCCTTCGCGCTAGCGGCGGACCGCTCCGCCTTACTCCTGCACCACGCAGCCCCAGCCATCATTGAGGCCACCGAGCGATTCGGATTCGCTGGCGAGCAGGCTTTCGTAGCCGCTGATGTTGTCGTGCGTGGGCACCATGAAGGGGTGGGCTTGCACTTCCCAGGGGCGTTCCTCATCCGCCTCGTATTCGGAGAAAGACACTTTCTGGCCATTCCTCAGCAATAGCACCGCGAACTTCAGCGCGGCTTCCTCGGTGGGAAAGATCACCGAGAAGTCGATTTCGCGCGCGATCGAGAGGTCGTCGCCCTGCTCGGCCATCTGCCGCAGCACGTCGCCGTTCTCGTCGTCTGGAAAGTCCACGTGTTCGTTCATTGCCTGTCCCGTGTGCGTGTAGCGCTGCGCGCTGGTGTGAGCGCGTGGCCCAGTCTCCCGTGGAACGCGCGCAGCGGCAAGCACGCACGTTCCTGCCGCGGTCTACGCCGGCACGTTGTAGCGAAATTCCACGCGCGTGCCGCCCGGCTCACGCACGAAACCGTGCATATTGCCCAGCTTGCCCACGGCCTCGGGCGGAAACTCCACTTCCACACCGGGCCACGCGGCCACCCTGGCGAACAGCGCATGCAGCGCTTCCTCGCTGGGCACTTTCAGCGCGACATGGTGAAGACCGATGTTTTTGCGCCGGTCGAACGGCTGGTGGCCATCGGTGCCGTCGACCTGCCACAGCGTGAGCACGGAGGTGCCATCGGAAACGAACACCGCCGGATACGCGGGATTGCCACCGACCACCCGCCAGCCCAGGCATTGCACGAAGAAAGCCCGCGAAAGCTCGACGTCGCTCACGGTCAAACCCACATGATCGATGCCGGCGGTCAGTGCGTTGCTGTCGTTCATGGGGTTGCATCCATCGTCGATGTGGTCGCGCCAAGTCCGTGCGTGGAAGCCCCGCTGGCGTTCAATGCAGGAGGTCTTCCCAGTTCCTTGGAACCTTGCCGCGCGGCCCGGGCGTGGGTTGATCCAGCGGATGGAAAAGGGGTGGACGCAACTCGGGGCCGTCGTACGCCCGGCGAGTACGGAAGTCATAGAACCACGGATCGTCCGGCTCGAAATTGGCGATCACCGGATGGCCGGTTTCATGAAAGTGCTTGCTGGCATGCTGGCTGGGCGAGCTGTCGCAACAACCGATATGGCCGCATTGCGCGCACCGGCGCAGATGCAGCCACCAGCCGCCGGCCTTGAGACATTCGACGCAGCCTTCGCCGCTGGGTTCGGCATCCAGGTTGATGCCGCTATCCGCCTGGCTCATCAGTGGCCTCCTTGACGGTGATCGATGAATGGTGACGGCAATCAGAAGCCCAGGTCGCTCAGGCTCGGATGATCGTCCGGACGGCGACCAAGCGGCCAGTGATACTTGCGCTCCGACTCGGCAATGCGCATGTCGTTGATGGAGGCATGGCGATGCGTCATCAAGCCGTTCTCGTCGAACTGCCAGTTCTCGTTGCCGTAGCTGCGGTACCACTGGCCGGAATCGTCGTGCCATTCGTACGCAAAGCGAACGGCGATGCGGTTGCCGGCGAAGGTCCACAACTCCTTGATCAGGCGATAGTCGAGCTCGCGATTCCATTTGCGGGCGAGGAAGGCCTGCGCCTCCTCACGCCCATGCACGAACTCGGCGCGATTGCGCCAGTAGGTGTCGGGCGAGTACGCCAGCGAGACCTTCACCGGGTCGCGACTGTTCCAGCCGTCTTCGGCAAGACGCACTTTCTGCGCCGCCGTTTCGGCGGTGAAGGGAGGGACAGGCTGGCGAACTTCCATGGCACACCTCGGGGACGGGTTGAGAGCGATACACAAGCTTAGCCTGAGTAACATCCACGTCCCGCGAAGGTTGCCACCAACCGGCCCGGATCAGCGCTTGATGTCGTTCTTGTCGACGGCGCCGCCCTTCATCACGAAGCTGACGTGTTCCAGCTGCGCAACATCGTTGATCGGATCGCCGCTCACTGCCACCAGGTCGGCGTAATAGCCCGGCGCCACCGCACCCACCTTGCCGGTCATGCCGAGCAGGTCCGCGGCGTTGACCGTGGCCGCCTGGATCGCCTGCATCGGCGTCATGCCCCAATGGGTCATCACGGCGAACTGCTTTGCGTTCCAGCCGTGCGGATAGACGCCGGCATCAGTGCCAAAGGCCATCTTTTCGCCGGCCTTCACCGCGCGCTGGAAATTCTCGCGCTGCAGGCGGCCCACCAGGCGCTCCTTCTCCACAGTGCTGGCCGGGAAGCCCTTCTTGGCGTATTCGCTCAGGATGTAGTCGTCGTTGTAGACGTCGAAATCCAGATAGGTGCCGTGCTGCTTGGCCAGCTTGAGGCCTTCTTCGTCGATCATGCTGCTGTGTTCGATCGAGTCCACGCCGGCGCGGATGGCCATCTTGATCGACTCGGCGCCGTGCGCATGTGCGGCGACCTTCTTGCCCCAGCGGTGCGCCTCGTCCACCACGGCATTCATTTCTTCCTGCGAATACTGCGGCGCACCGACCGATGCCTCCGCGCTCAACACGCCGGCACTGGCCATGAACTTGATCACGTCGGCGCCGTTCTTGACGTTTTCGCGCACGCGATGGCGGATGGCATCGACGCCATCGGCCACACCTTCGACGCCGTGGAACTCGATCCACGGCGAGAAGCCGGTGGTGTCATCGGCATGGCCGCCTGTGGCGCCCAGCGGCGGCCCGGAGACCAGCATGCGCGGCCCGGCGATATCGCCGCGATCGATCGCGTTGCGCAGCGCCACGTCCACATAGTCAGGCGCGCCCAGGTTGCGCACCGTGGTGAAGCCGGCATCCAGTGTCCGCTTGGCATAGGTGGGCGAGAGAATCGCCGAATCGATCGAACCGCGCTTGAGCACAGCCTCGTAGTAATCGCCCTTCACCTCGCCCGGGTCGCCGGTGAGATGCACGTGGCAGTCGATCAGCCCGGGCAACAACGTGGCGCTGCCCAGGTCGATCACGTTGACGCCTGCCGGCACCTGACCGTCGTAACGCACCTCGGTGATGCGCTCGCCCTCGATGATCACCAGCGGGTTGTCGCGCACGGTGCCCGCCTTGACGTCGACGAGGTGCGCGGCGCGCACGGCGACACGCGTTGGTGCCGGTGCCGGCGCATCGTCCGCCGACGCGGCAGCGACCGAACCCAGGCCTAGGACGATGGCGGAAAACAGGGGCAGCAAACGCATGGAGCATCTCCGTGGGCAATGACGATGACGGTGGGCGGACAGCCCGACGCTGCGCGTTGCGCCACGGTCTTGCAATATCCCCCTGCCCGCACCTTACCGTAAAACCCCGTTCCGTCACCCGTGACGGATGGCGCATGGCAGGCGCGTGGAAAGCGGGACCGATGCGGGAACATCGGCCCCGCGGTCGATCAGGGCTGGCTACCGGCCGCCTGCACGGCGGCATAGGCGTTGACGATGCCCGAGCCGATCGGCTTGCTGCCGCTTGGCGTCACGTGCGGCACCGTCGCCGAGGACTTCAGCAACTGGGTGACCTGCGCCGGCGTCAGCAGGGCCTTGCCGAGCGCGACGCGATAGCTCTGCATCAGCGCCACCACGCCTGCCACGTGCGGCGTGGCCTGCGAGGTGCCAGCCATGCCGCCATAGGTTGCCGTGGTCGGCGTGGTCGTGCCTGCATTGATGGTGGACCAGATGAAGCCGGTGGTGGCCTGCGTGCCGCTCGATGCGTCGTTCTTGTACACGCCGCCGCCAGGTGCGGCCAGCGTCACGATCTTGCCGTAGTTGGAGTAATACGCGCGAGTACTGGTAACGCCGGTGGCGGCCACCACCACCGCACCTGCGCAGCTGGCCGGGGAGAAGTTCGCGGCATTTGCGTTGCTGTTGCCGGCGGCCACCACCACGCTGGCACCGCGACCGATCGCACCCGTGATCGCCGTGCCCAGCACGCTGCTCGACGGGCAGGTGCCCGATCCACCCAGGCTAAGGCTGAGCACTTTCGCCGGATGCGCATTGGCAGGCACGCCCGACACGGTGCCGCCGGACGCCCAGGTAATGGCATCGGCGATGTCGGCGTTCGAACCGCCGCAATGACCCAGCACGCGCACCGGCACCACCTGTGCGTTGAAGGCGGTACCCACCATGCCCGTGCTGTTGTTGGTGATCTCGCCACCTGCCGTACCGAATACGTGCGTGCCGTGCCAGCTGCTGCTCTCGGCGGGCTGGCCCGAGCCGCACTGGTTCGCCGTGGTCCAGTCGCCGGTATCCCAGCCGCCCGCCACGCGGCCGTTGCTGGAGCGGCCCGACACGGCTGCGCTGGTGATGAAGTCATAACCTGCGTTGGCGAGCGAGAGATTGAGGTCCGGGTGATTGGTGACGCCGGTATCCAGACTGGCGATCGTCACGCCGGTGCCATCGGCCAGCGTCCATGCCTGCTGGATGTTGGCGGCGCCCCAGTTGGCGACGTTTGCGTTGAGCGTGTTGTCGAAAAACGCCGCGCCGCTGGGCGCCAGGTAATCCCACTGGTAGGCCCCGTAGTACTGGTCATTGGGCACCGTAAAAGTGGCGGCGCCCGCTGGGAGAATGCCATCCACGCGCTTGAGCATGTATTCCGGCTCCACGAAGGAAACCGCGGGGTCGGCGGCGATCTGCCGGATCAGCGTGGCCGCCTCGGTCGCCGAAAGCGCACGGTCGGTGTGCACCAGATCGGCACCGGTGGCCAGCCTGCGCTCGTATCGCACGGCGAGCGCACGCGGCGCGGCGAGCGTTCCCGCGCTCAGTTTTGCGCGCGATACCGCCACGCCCACGTTCTGCACCGCCATGGCAGCGTTGCTGCGTTCGGCGCTGCCGTCCTTGTAGGTGATGATGAAACCGGTATAGCTCTGATCGCTCTGCAATGGACTTACATCGAAATTGGCCGAGGGCGGCGGCGACGTGCCGAACTCGGCGGCAGACGCGGAGGCAGACAGTGCCATCAGCAGGGAAACCACCAGCCAACGCTTGTGAGTATGACGTTCCATTTCGAACTCTCCATGCTTGGGTTAGGTCGAAGTGATCCCGTGACGTCCTGTCGGGATCCCACCGTGGCGGCGCCTCGATGCGTCGAGCCTTCGACGTTGATGTTTACCGCGATCGCGGGAGTCATCCATGACCCGCCGCCAAGACAAGACGAACCCGCGCCGCGCGTAACGCAGCGAATCAACGAAACCGGTAATCCCCACAGCCAAGGCAAACGCTCACCGCTCCGGCGGCTCCAGGAGCCGCCAGCAACGTAGGTCACTCATGGGTGGCGCGCGCTTGTTGTCCCCTCGCACAGCCACGTCGCATGAAGATGCGACCGTGCCATTGATTCATGGCATCGGTGAAGGAATCGCAAATAATTGCCGTCACCGGCGCGGGCATGCCACGCTTATGTGATCAAGTTCACACAAGCGATGCGCATCGACGGCCGCGCCTGCACGGCACCGCGCCAACCCAGGAAGAGTGGTGCGTCATCGCTCAGCTTCCGCGGCGGCAGCGCTCCATCGCCACGAGTGACGGCTGAAATCCCAGGGCCGAAAAGAATTCGGCCGCGCCATCGCGCCCAGCGCGAAGTACCCAGGTGATGTCCGGCGTGTCGCGCGTGATGTGCTCCACCAACGCTCGCCCAACGCCCTGCCGGCGATGCCCCGACGCCACGACCACCATCGACAGATAGCCATTGGACAGTCCGTCCGTGATGGCACGTGCGAAGCCAATCACCGCGCCGTCGTCCATGCAGACGGCCGTGCGCTGGGACTGTTGCAGCAACTGGGCAAACCGCGGCGCGTCCTCCACGCGATGCGCCCAGCCGTTGGCGGCGAGAAACAGGCGGATCGGCTCGACATCTTCGGGCAATGCATCTCGGATCATGGATGAAGCTCTCTTATTCGCCCGGGTGATGGCTACGCTCGACGTGCGACTTCAGATAGTCCGACCAGGAATACATCGCACGCAAGTCGCCTGTGCTGTAACGCTCGGCCTCATCATTGAAGCGCGGCGATGCCTGATGGTCACTTTCGCCACCCGACGTGATATCGCGGACCTTGCCGCCAAACTCCACCGCGGCGACGAAACCTTGATCACTGTTGCCGCTCTTACTGTCGCCGCGGTGCGTGCCCGTCCCCCGACGACTCACAACAGGCGACAGATACAAGACAAGCGGTGAGCGGGACCGATGCGGGAAGCATCGGTCCCGCCGTTGATCACGGCTGATTACCGGCCGCTTGCACGGCGGCATAAGCGTTGACGATGCCCGCACCGATCGGCGTGCTTGCGCTGGGCGGCACGTGCGGCACGGTGGCGGAGGACTTCACCAGTTCCGTTATCTTCGCGGGTGTCAGCAGGGCCTTGCCGCGTGCAAGGCGATAGCTTTGCATCAGCGCCACCACGCCAGCCACATGCGGAGTGGCCTGCGAGGTGCCTGCCATGGTGCCGTAGGTAGGCGTGGTGGGTGTCGTGGTCCCGGCGTTGAGCGCGGACCAGATGAAGCCCGTGGTGGTCTGCGAGCCAAACGATGCATCGTTCTTGTAAACGCCGCCGCCGGGGGCTGCCACCGTCACGATCGACCCGTAGTTGGAGTAGAACGTACGCGAGCTGGTGATGCCGGTGGCTGCCACGACCACCGCACCGGCGCAGCTGGCCGGCGAGAAGTTCGCGGCGTTGGCGTTGCTGTTGCCGGCGGCCACCACCACGGTAGCGCCGCGACCGACCGCACCGGTGATCGCCAGGCCCAGCGCACTGCTCGACGTGCAGGCGCCAGGTCCGCCCAGGCTCAGGCTGAGCACTTGCGCGGGATGCGCATTGGCCGGCACGCCCGACACGCTGCCGCCCGACGCCCAGGTAATGCCATCGGCGACATCCGCATTGGTACCGCCGCAATGACCGAGCACGCGTACCGGTACCACCTGTGCACCGAAGGCCGTACCCGCCAGGCCGACGCCGTTGTTGGTCTTCTCGCCGCCTACCGTGCCGAACACGTGCGTGCCGTGCCAGCTGCTCTTGCGTGCACCCATGCCGCACTGATTCACCGCGGGGATCCAGTCGCCAGTATCCCACCCACCGGGCACGCGGCCATCGGTTGCGCGGCCTGAGGTAGCGGCGCTGACGATGAAGTCGTAGCCGGCGTTGGCGAGCGAGAGGTTCAGGTCCGGGTGGTTGGTAACACCGGTGTCGAGGCTCGCGATGGTGACGCCAGAGCCGCTGGCTAACGCCCATGCCTGCTGGATGTTGGCGGCGCCCCAGTTGGCGACGTTCGCGCTGAGCGCGCGGTCGAAGAAACCCGCGCCATTGGGCGCCAGGTAATCCCACTGGTAGACCGCGTAATTGGGGTCGTTGGGAGCACCGAAAGCCATCGCACCGTCCGGCCGCAGGTCTTCAACGGCCTGGAGCATGTATTCCGACTCCACGTAGGCGACGGCGGGATCGGCGGCGATCTGCCTGATCAGCGTGGCCGCCTCGCCTGCCGAAAGGGCGCGGTCGATATGCACCAGATCGGCTCCGGTGGCCAGCTTGCGGGCGTAACTCACCTTGAGCGTTCGCGGCGCGGCGCGTGTTCCCCCTGCCAGCTTCGCGCGCGACACCGCTGCGCTCACGTTCTGCACCGCGATCGCGGTGTTGCGGCGTTCGGCGCTACCGTCCTTGTAGGTGACGATGAAGCCGGTATAGCTCTGATTTTTCTGTAGCGGGCTCAGGTCGAAGCGATCCGAAGGCGGCGACGCGCCGGTGTTGCCCGCAGAGGCGGACGCGGACAGCGCCATCAACAGGGAAACGATGAGCCAATGCTTGCGAGTATGACGTTCCATATGAACTCCCCATACATGCCTGGGTCGAAGTGATCCCGTGACGTCCTGTCGGAATCCCACCGTGGCGGCGCCTCGATGCGTCGAGCCTTCGACGTTGATGTCTCCTTCGATCGCGGGAATCGTCCGTGACCCTCCGCGAAGACAAATCCACCCCGCGCCGCGCGTGCCGCAGCGAATCAACCCAATCCAATTCTCAGATCACACGCAAACGCGTCTCGCACTTGCGGCCTCAACGACCGCCGGCAACGCGTCTCTCCCCCGCGCAGCGGCGTCGCATGAATCGGCAGCAAGGCCGGGGATTCATGAGGTCGAAAGAAGAGTCGCAAAAAATGCGCTTTGGCGACACCGACGCGCATCGCACGCGCGCGCGGGCTCACGCAAGCGATGCGTGTAAGCGCTCGCTTGTGTGCCTATCGAGCGTGATTACGAGCCCGGATGGTACGTGCGCTCGATGTGCCCCTGCAGGTCTTCCGGCCAGAAATACACGGCACGCAAGTTGCCTGTGGTGTAGCGCTCGGCCTCATCATTGAAGTGCGGTGATGTCGGATGCCCGCTTTCGCCACCCGCCGTGATGGCACGTGCGCGCACCTTGTCGCCGAATTCCACCGCTGCGACGAAGCTGTTGCCGCTGGTGCCGTAGTAGCGGCGCGTACCCGGCCAGCGATGCGCACCAAACGAAGCGAGCGAGCCCCAGCGCGATGAGGTGAAGGGCACCGGGATGCTGGGTTTGCTGTCGTCGAACGGCTGCTGGATGTCGCCGTTGATGCGCTGGTAGCGATTGACCTCGCCCCACGGCACGCCCCAGCTGCCGAAGTCCCTCTGCAGGCGATCGGACGCCTCCGCCAGCGCTTCGAGGCGCGCCTTGGGCCCGGCGCGCTCAGCCATGATGTCGTAGACGGAGAGCCCTTCGGATACGTCCGACTTGTCGACCTTGTCCCACAAGGTATCGCCCCAGAACACCGCCAGCGAGGTGGGCATGGAGGCGATGCCCCAGCGATAGTCCCATCCGCGCAGCAAGGCGATCGGTCCGGCGAGTTTCTTCTTCAGTGGATCGTTCGCGGGCAGCGCGTCGTAATCCTTCAGCAGGATCGGCACCTGTCGCGCGAACGCCGGCAGATACGAATCGAACGCCGCGGTGATCAGCGACGGCAGCGTGAAGTCGCGCTTGTCGCTCAGCACCATGGTGGCGTGGATACCGCGCGGATTCTCGCCGACGCTATCCATGTAGCGCGGATAGTTTTCCCGCTTGGGGCTATCCGGGCCCGCCGCGGAATACGGCCAGTCGTTGGTGTTCATGATCCAGCCGTTGGCGGGATTGAGCAGATGCGGCGCGGCGTCCAGCGGAAGCAGCCCTTGCCAGTCGGTCGCGGGATCGCTGCCGTCCACCGGCTTGGTGTAATCGAAACGGTTGTCGCGCTTGGGGATGAATTGCGGATGCAGGTATGCGATCTCACCCTTGTCGTCGGCGAAAATCGTGTTGTTCGATGAGTTCGCCTTGAGCTCGGCGATTTTCATGAAGCTCGTAAAGTCAGTTGCCTTGGTGCGCAGCCAGCTCTGCTCCAGCGCTTCCATCGGTTTGTTCATCAGCGCGGTGGCGATCCACTTGTCGCCCTCGGTGCGCACGATCGGACCGTGGTGTGTGGCGTACGTGGTGAACGTACGCTGCGCCATCGATCCATCGGGCTTGCGGTAGCGCACGGTGATCGGCTTGGCGTTGACCGGCCGTACTTCCTTGCCGTAGCGATAACCGATCTTGTCGCCGTCACGCACGATGGTCTCGGCAAACTCATCCACCACGTCGGCGGTGGTCGAGGTATGCATGAAACCGATGTGCTTGTTGAAACCCTGATAGATGAAGAACTGGCCCCAGGTCACCGCGCCATACACGTCCAGTCCCGCATCGCTGCTCATCTGCAGCTCGGATCGGAAAAAGAACGAGGTGTGCGGATTGATCAGCAACAAGGCGTGGCCATCGGCCGTGAGTTTCGGCGCGATGGCGATGCCGTTGGAGCCGGTGGGCTCGGCCCAGCTCGACGGCGGATCGACGAAGGCCACGGCGTCGGTGGACTTGCCGTAGAACGCCTGCAGCTCTTTCAATGAGACACGCTCGATATCGCCGCCGATGCTGCCTTCGCTGAAGCTCAGCGCCATCCACGGTTCGAAATGCGTGATGACGCGCGGATGCACGTCCGGATGCGTGGCCAGATAGTAGTTGAGGCCGTCGGCCCAGGCATTCATCAGCTCGCGCAACCACGAAGGACTTTTCGCGTACTGCTGCTTCAGCTCGGCCGGGTCGATCCACAGCTGTTGACGCAGATCGGACCAGATCGCCTGCTCGCCTTCGGCCTGCGCGAGCCAGCCCAGCGAGTTGAGGTAGTTCGTCTCGACGCGGTTGAAGTCGTCTTCGGCTTGCGTATAGGCCATGCCGAACACGGCGTCCGCATCCGTCTTGCCGTGCACGTGCGCGATGCCCCAGTCGTCGCGGGTGACGGTGACGGCGGCGGCTTCGGTCTTCCAGCGGGAGGCGTCGCCGGATGCTGCGTGAGCAGTGCCGAGGCAACCGAGCGAGAGCAGTATGGCGGCCGAAAGCGAGTGTTTGGCGATGGTCATGGTTCTCGGTGCCTTGGTGTCGTCGCGCTCAAGGGGATTTCCTTGCCTTCCTACAGCGTCATCCCGGCGCAGGCCGGGATCCCGTAGCGAGGCACTGATGGATGCTCACGCTACTGGATTCCGGCCTGCGCCGGAATCACGGGTAGTAGAGGCTTTGCCGATATCACGGCATGGCGTAACTGTTATTCCCTCGATCCGCATCAGGCAACTTGTGCTCCGGATCCAGCGTGAGCTTCGCGATCTTCTTGCTCGTATGCAACGCCAGCTTCGGCGCCGCACTCTGCCGCCATGCTTCCACCGGCACAGGCACGTCCTCGTGGCTGCCGTCGGCGTAGTCGATGCGCAGCGTCGACGGCATCACCAGCTTCTGCTTGCTGGCCAGGGTCACCTGCACGCCCTTGGCCGGGTCGTTGTCGACATAGCTCGCCGCGCTGATGCCCATGTCCAGCTGCCAGTTGTTGAGGTACCAGCCGCGCCACCACCACGACAAGTCCTCGCCCGCTTCGCTGCTCATGAAGCGGAAGAAGTCCGACGGCGTGGGATGGTGATACGCCCAGGTGGCGATGTATTTGCGGAAGGCCGGATCAAACCGGTCCGGCCCCAGGATCTGCTCGCGCAGCAGCACCAGACCGAGTGCGCCCTTGAAGTAGCTCACCGGATGGCGGTACTTCTCGGCGACGGAATCGGCCGGCGCCATCAGCGTGGGCGCGTTGGGATCAGCCAGCAGCGGGAGGATCTCATCAACCGGATTGCCGCCTTTGGGCGCGTACTCGCTGTCTCGCTTGGGCGCGAACTCACCCTTGTTGAACGCGTCCGAGGCATACACGTCGATGAAGGTATTGAAGCCTTCGTCCATGAACGCGTTGCGGCGTTCGTTGGAGCCCACCACCATCGGGAACCACGTGTGTCCGATTTCGTGCGCGGTGATCCAGAACAGCATCGGGCCCTTGTCCTCGAAGCCGTCGAACACGATGCCGGGGTATTCCATGCCGGCACCATGACCACCGAGGTTGACCGCCACCGGCCACGGATACGGATACCACTTCGAGGAGAAGTGCTCGATCGCGCCCTTCACGTATTCGCTGGAGCGATCCCATTTGTCCTTGCCCACGCCTTCCACCGGATACACCGACATGGCCAGCGCGTGCTTGCCGTCGGGCAAGTTGATGCGTGCGGCATCCCACACAAAGGCAGGCGATGCGGCGAAGGCGATGTCGCGGGTGTGCTCCATGTGGAAGCGCCAGGTCTGGGTGCCGCTTTGCTTCGGACGGCTGGCGGGGTCGTTCACTTCCTGCGGCGAGCGGATCATCACCGTGCTATCGCTCTGCGCTGCCTGCGCGAGGCGTTGCTGCTGCGCGGCGGTGAGCACCTCGCCGGGATTGGTGAGCGCACCGGATCCGGCCACGATGTAATTCCACGGCACGGTGACGGCGTAATCGATATCGCCGTATTCCAGATAGAACTCCGAACCGAGGTAGGGCTGGGTGTCCCATCCGCGCAGATCGTCGTAGACGGCCATGCGCGGGAACCACTGCGCGATCTCGTAGATGTCGCCGTTCTTGGTCGGCGTGACCGCCGTGCGACCGCCCCAGGTGCCCGGCACCGTGTAGTGGTAGCGGATGCGCAGCTTGGCCTGCTTGCCGTTGGCGGCCAGCGGCTGGCCCAGGTCCACGCGCAGGCGCGTGTCGTCGACCAGGAAGTGCACGGGCTTGCCATCCACCTCTACAGCTTCGATCTGGTAGCCGTCAGTGAAGTCGTTGCGCGGGCGCGGCGAGGTAAGCGTGCCGCGCGAGTCGCGTCGATAGATGTTCTGGTCCAGCTGCACCCACAGCACGTCCAGCGCATCGGGGCTGTGGTTGGTGTAGGTGATGGTTTCATCGCCGCGCAGCGTGTGCGAGGCCGGGTCGATGTTTGCCTGGATCGCGTAATCCACGCGGTTCTGCCAGAACTGGGGCCCCGGCTTGCCCGCACCATCGCGGAACGCATTGGCCGCATCGGGCAGCGTGAGCGGCGCAAACAACGCCTGGGGATCGAACGCGGCGTCCGTGCCGTCGGCAAAGGCCGGCGCGCACAGGGCGCCAGCTGCAATCAGGCCCGCCGCAACGGCGCAGCCCAGGACGAGTTTCTTCATCAGGCGTTTTCCTCAAGGCTCACCGGTCTGAACCCGACAATATAGGCAGCGCGACGCCGGATGAACCGGGTCAGTGGTCATGGGCGCCGGCGCATCTTCATGCGAACGGGCCGGCCGCGAGGCCGGGAGCGGCGGCGCGAGGCGGTACAATGGCCTCATGAGCACCCCCGAACATTCCCCGCTCGGCAAGACCACCGTCTACGCCGACCGCTACGACCCTTCCCTGTTGTTTCCCATCCCGCGCCAGGGCAAGCGCGACGAGATCGGCGTGTCCGAGCCGCTTCCGTTTCACGGCGAGGATGTCTGGAACGCCTATGAGCTGTCCTGGCTGGACGCTCGCGGCAAGCCGGTGGTGGCACTGGCGGAATTCCGCGTGCCGGCCAGCTCGCCCAACATCATCGAGTCGAAGTCGTTCAAGCTTTACCTCAACGGTTTTTCGCAGGAACGCATGGCCGACAGCCACAGCCTTTCGGCCATCCTGGTGCGCGATCTCTCGGCCGCTGCCGGCGCCCCGGTGGAAGTGACCCTGAGCCACGCGCAGGCGCGCGGGCATGCCGTCACGGACCTCGCGGGCACCCTGGTGGACGAGCTGGCGATCGAGATTGACGACTACGGCCCGCCGCGTGCGGACTATCTGATGACCAACGACCATGCACCCGTGGTCGAGGAAGTGTTGGTCTCCAACCTGCTGCGTTCCAATTGCCCGGTGACCGGCCAGCCGGATTGGGGCAGCGTGCAGATCCACTACCACGGCGCGCCGATCGATCACGCCGGCCTGCTGCGCTATCTGGTTTCCTTCCGCAACCACAACGAATTCCACGAGCAATGTGTCGAGCGGATTTTCGTGGATGTGATGGAGCGCTGCCGCCCGCAGCGTCTCAGCGTCTATGCGCGCTATACGCGACGCGGCGGCCTGGACATCAACCCCTATCGCAGCACCGGCAGCGAGCGCCCCGGCAACCCGCGCGGTGCGCGCCAGTAGTCGCCGCCGTGAAGGTGGCGTGGATGCAGAAACCGCGGTAATCGCAGCTTCAGACCGCGGAAGCTAGCCTCGCAATGGCAATGCGCCCGGCCTCACCCGCCGGGTATGTCCGCCACCAGCCACGGGGTCAGTCATGAATATCCAGCCACGCAAAACGGCCTTGTACTGCGCGACCCTTGCCGGACTGCTCGTGCTGGGCGCCTGCGGCAAGAACCAGGAAGCGTCCAACACCACGCCCACCGCACCGGCGACCAGCGCCCCTGCGCCCGTGGCCCCGGCACCGCCGGCCAGTACGCCGATGCCGCCGCCGTCGAGCGCGCCATCGCCAACCAGCACCGCTCCCGCACCGGTGCAGACGACTGGAAAGTCGGCCGGCATACAGACCGGCGGCGAGATCAAGGTGGCCGCCGTCACCCTGGGCAGCCAGGTCGACGCGGCGCATGCCATCAGCAAGGAACAGCGACGATTTGCGCCGGAAGACCAGGCCATCTACGCCAGCGTGGCCACCATCGGCACCACCGACAACGCCACCTTGAACGCCAAGTGGAGCTACGTCGACGGCAAGGACGAGGCTTTCAGCAGCACCAGCGAATCCATCGCCACCGACGGCCCGGCGATCACGACGTTCAAGGTGCAGAACCCCAATGCCTGGCCCAAGGGCAAGTACAAGGTCGTGATCTCGCTCAACGGCAGGCCGGTGGCTACGGAAGACTTCGAAGTACGCAGCTAGGCCGGTCGTAACGCACGAAAAAGGCGCCTTTACGGCGCCTTTTTTGTGGCTGCGCGAGATGGCTACAAGGCACGCTTCCACTTGTGCACGCGCACGCCCGCGATCACCTGCAGCACGCCGTACACCAGTGCGGCCACGCCTATCCAGATCGCCACGGTGAGCAGGCCGGCCACCGGATAAGCGGCGAACAGCCCGCCCAGCAGAATGGCCAGCACGCCGCTCAAGGCAATCATCCACTCGCCGGTAATCTCCTTGCGCACGCGGATGGCGAACACGATGCGGTAGATGCCCGCCACGATCAGCCACGCCGCCAGGAACAACAGCAACACATTGACCACGGCCAGCGGATGCCAGATCGCCAGCAGCCCGAACACGATGGAGGCGACCGCGTACACGATCAGCCAGCCGCGCGACATCGCCAGATGGCGATTGAACAGGGCGAACACGCTGATGATGCCCTCCGCCAGGGCCATCACGCCAAACGCCCAGGTCAGCGCAATCACGGTGCCGCCCGGCCATACCAGCGCGCTGATGCCAAACAGGATGGAGATGACGCCGTAGAACACCAGCAACCAGCCCGTGCGGCTGACGCCCCGATGCAGGATGGAACTCATAGTCGCGACCCTCCTTGAGGTTGAAAGGCGGGCACCAGCTGCCCGCAGACGCTCACGGCCCAGGCAGGAACATGCCGCCCTCCCCCTCGTCGCGCGAGCGCCCGAGACAGCATCGACGCATCCCGCGTGTCGACGCAATGCGAACGCCGTCTCAACCGGTTGCGGAGGGGGTGAAATCCGGCCAAAACCACTACATCGATGGCACGTGGACTTAACTCGCGGCTTGCTTGAATTGCAGCGTGGTGCGTACGGCACGATGGGCCATCCATCGAGGATTTGTCATGAAACAGCGCAATATCCAGGGCCAGTGGAAACAGATAGGCGGCCAGATCAAGCAGCACTGGGGCAAACTCACGAGCGACGATTTGCGAATCGCCGAAGGCAATGCCGAATATCTATCGGGCAAACTGCAGCAGCGCTACGGCATCGCGCGCGACGAAGCCGATCAGCAGGTGAAGGCCTTCGAGAAACAGCTATGTCACTCGCAGGGCTCGCGCTGAGTAACTGCTGCCGCGCTCACAAGGTGTCCAGTGGAATTTTCAGATAGCTGATGCCGTTGTCTTCCGAGGGCGGCAAGCGACCCGCGCGCATGTTCACCTGCACCGCTGGCAGCAGCAGCCGCGGCATCGAGAGCGTCGCGTCGCGTGTGCTGCGCATGCGCACGAAGTCGTCTTCATCGCTGCCTGCGCGCACGTGGATGTTCGCGCGGCGCTCTTCGCCCACCGTGGTTTCATGCGCGAAGACATCGCGACCCGGCGCCTTGTAGTCGTGGCACAGGAATACGCGGGTTGCGTCCGGCAGGGTAAAAAGCTGCTGGATGGAACGGTACAGCGTGCGCGCGTCGCCACCGGGAAAATCGCAACGCGCCGTGCCGTAGTCCGGCATGAACAAGGTGTCGCCGACGAAGGCCGCATCGCCGATCACATGCGTCATGCACGCGGGCGTGTGGCCTGGCGTGTGCATCGCTACTGCCTCGATGCTGCCGACGCGGTAACGCTCGCCGTCCTTGAACAGATGATCGAACTGGCTGCCGTCACGCTGGAATGCGTCGCCGGCGTTGAATATCTTGCCGAATGTTTCCTGCACCTCGCGGATGTGCTCGCCAATGGCAAGCTTTCCGCCGAGCACGGATTGCACGTAAGGCGCGGCGGAAAGATGATCCGCATGCACATGGGTATCGATGACCCACTCCAGCGCCAGCCCCTGCGCCTTGACGAAGTCGATCATGGCGTTGGCCGAATCGCGCCGGGTGCGGCCGGAGACTGCGTCATAGTCCAGCACGCTGTCGATCACCGCCGCCTTGCGCGTCGCCGGATCGGCCACGACGTAGCTGAAGGTGTTGGTCGACTCGTCGAAGAAGGCCTTTACCTCAGGTCGCTGCACGGCTCGCTACTCGTGTCCATGGCGCCTCATTGGAACGCATGAGGCATCGCGATGCCAGCAGGCAATAGCGATAGCGACTTGGACGATGCTGCCCGCAGGGCAGACACAGGCTTAGGAGGTGGCGCGCCCGGAGGGATTCGAACCCCCGACCAATGGCTTCGGAAGCCACTACTCTATCCGGCTGAGCTACGGGCGCATGAGCGTCGGCGCGTGCGTGGAACCGGGGCTCCGGGGCACGGCGAGGGCGCAGTATAGCGGAGTTGGGGGCGGGAGCCCATGTGGGGGCGGGGTGGGTTTGTTGGTGTGGCGCGTGGTCGATTTGGCGCGGGCCGCCCCTTTGCTTGTCATTCCGGTGTAGGCCGGATTGCAGAGCTTCGGTGTTTAGTTGTCGCCTCGAGGCCAGGGTGCCGCCTACGCGGCGGGCGTTTCGATCGGCTGCCGCCGACCGAATCACTTTTCTTTTGCTGGCCCAAAAGAAAAGTAACCCAAAGAAAATGGCCTGATAACGCCCGCAGCATCGTGTTGGGATAAGCCCGAACGCTCGAGGCGCGTCCTGATGGGACAACCTCCGAGGGTACACAGGGGATACTTCCAAGCGCTGCGCAACGCGCCCGAATCGCTGAGGACTTA
>NZ_JBFRFH010000015.1:0-77356 GCF_052114725.1 Dyella sp. 2YAF14
GAGATGCGGCCAGTTTTTCGACAGGACACGGATGTCCTGTCGAAAAACCCCGCAACCCGCACGCGCACCTGGAGGGCCAAAGGCCCGGAAGGCGCGTCATCCGGGGGGCCCTTTCTTTTGGTTACTTTTCTTTGGGCAAGCAAAGAAAAGTGACCCGGCCTCCGGCAGGAGGACGGAAGCCCGCGGCAGGCGAGCCAGGTCGCGGTATCGCGACAACCGAAGACTATCGCTACTGGATGACCAGCCATTCGGCTGTTGAAGAGCGCTTCCGTCCTACGCCGGGATGACGAATAGACGCGTTCCCGCGAGCACCCGCCCCTCACCCCAACCCTCTCCCCGGCGGGGAGAGGGAGAAAATCGCCGGCACCCGCAGAATCAGGCAAAAAACTGCCGGAACGCCGCCACCGTCCGCGCCACCCCCTCATCATCAACATCCAGATGCGTCACCAACCGCAACGTCGGCAAATACCCGATGCTGATGCGAATACCCGCCTGCTTCAAATGGACGTCCAATTCCCGCAGCCGATCGGCAGGCACATCGATAAACACCATATTGGTGTGCTGCCCCAGCAGCTTCACGCCAGGAAGGTCACCCAGCCCCGCCGCCAACATCACCGCGCGAGCGTGATCCTCGGCGAGACGCTCCACATGGTGATCCAGCGCGTACTGCGCAGCAGCAGCAAGCATGCCAGCCTGACGCCAACCGCCACCGGTCACCTTCTTCCACCGCCGCGCCTTGTCGATCAGCGCCGCCGAGCCGACCAGCACCGAACCCACCGGCGCACCAAGGCCCTTCGACAAGCAGACCGACACACTGTCGAACAGACCGGCAATCTCGCGAGCCGGCACGCCACTGGCGACGGCGGCATTGAACAAGCGGGCACCATCCAGATGAAACCCCAGCCCGCGTTCGCGCGCGAAATCGCGAGCCGCTTTCAGGTAGCCCAGCGGCAAGGCACGCCCATGCCAGGTGTTTTCCAGCGCCAGCAGCCGCGTGCGCGCGAAATGCGGATCGACCGGCTTGATCGCCGCGGCGAGCTTGTCCAGCGGCAGGCTGCCATCCACGTCGTGCGGAATCGGTTGTGGCTGGATCGAGCCGAGCACGGCGGCGCCGCCACCTTCGAATTTGTAGGTATGCGCATCGGCACCCACCAGGTACTCATCGCCGCGCTCGCAATGCGACATCAGTGCGATGAGGTTCGATTGCGTGCCGGTGGGCACGAACAGCGCCGCCTCAAAGCCGAGATCCGCCGCAAGCCGCTGCTGCAAGGCGTTCACCGTAGGATCTTCGCCATAGACGTCATCGCCCACGGCGGCCTGCATCATGGCCTCACGCATGGCCGGGGTGGGACGGGTGACGGTATCGCTGCGCAGGTCGATGAGTTCCACGATGGACTTCCGGTAGCTGGATCAGACCCCGAGTTTGAACGCTCGCTTTGGCAGAATCAAAGGCGGCGAGCCTGACGGGCCACGGCGGCTTGGGCTAGCCTTGTCATCGGGTCTCCGCATGCGGCGGGGACGCGAGCCGATCGAGGCGACGGCATGTCGTTCCTGCGTCTGTATCTTCGGGTGATTGCTCTGCTGGCTCCCGAAAAGAAGCTGGCAATCACGTTGGCGCTGGCCAACCTGGCGCTGGCCGGTGTGTTCTTCCTTGAGCCGGTGCTGTTTGGCCGCGTGGTTGACGCCTTGGGCAGTACGCAGGCCGGCAATGCGCCCCGCCTGATCGCGCTATGGGCCGGCGTGGGCTTTGCCGGCGTGCTGGCCAATGTGTGGGTGTCGCTGCATGCGGACCGGCTCGCGCATCGCCGACGCCTCGCCGCGATCGCATTGTTTTTCGAACATGCCGCGGCCATGCCGATGTCGTTCCACGGCGAATACCACACGGGCCGGCTGTCACGCATCATGAACGTGGGCGTCAGCAACCTGTTCAATCTCTGGCTGAGTTTCTTCCGCGAGCACCTGGCTACGTTGTTGTCGATCTTCGTGATGGTGCCCGTGGCACTGTGGATCAACTGGAAGCTGGCGCTGCTGATGATTGCGCTGCTGCTGTGTTTCTCGATTTTCAACGCCGTCGCCGTGCAGCGTACGCACAAGGCACAAGGCGAAGTGGAGGAATTGCACCACGAGATCGCGACGCGCGCCGGCGATGTATTCGGCAACGTGACGGTGGTGCAGAGTTTCACGCGACTGGCCGCCGAATCGCGCGCGCTGCACGAGCTGATGACGCGCACGCTCAATGCGCAATATCCGGTGCTGCGCGGCTGGGCGATACTTTCGGTGCTCAATCGTGCGGCGAGCACGCTCACCATCGTGGCGATTTTTGCGGTGGGCGCAGCGCTGCACTCGCGTGGCGAGATCAGCGTGGGCGGCATCGTCAGTTTCGTGGGTTTCTCCATGCTGCTGATCGGCAGGCTGGAGCAATTCGCCACCTTCCTGTCGAACCTGTTCTTCCAGTCGCAGTCGCTGCGCGATTTCTTCACCGTGCTTGACCGCCAGTCCGAGATCGCCGATCGCCCGGGGGCCATCGCCCTGCCCCGCGTGCGTGGCGAAGTGGTATTCGAGCAGGTCAGTTTTGGCTACGACCCGGTGCAGCCAGCCCTGCATGAGCTGAATTTCCGCGCGCCGCCCGGCAGCACCATCGCCCTGGTCGGCCCCACCGGCGCGGGCAAGAGCACCGCGTTGAGCCTGCTGTATCGCGCTTACGATCCCAGCGCCGGGCGGGTGACGGTCGATGGCCACGATGTCCGCGATGTCACGCTGGAGTCGCTGCGGCAAAACATCGGCGTGGTGTTCCAGGACGCCGGCATGTTCTATCGCTCGATCCTGGACAATCTGCGCGTGGGCAATCCGGAAGCGGAGCCCGGCCAGATCGACGCCGCGGTTGCCGCAGCCGAAGCAGCCGCGTTCATCGCACGCAAGCCCGCCGGTCTGGAAACGCTGGTCGCCGAGCGCGGGCGCTCCCTCTCGGGCGGCGAACGTCAGCGCCTGGCGATCGCCCGTGCGATGTTGAAGGACGCACCGATCCTGATACTTGACGAAGCCACTAGTGCACTCGACAACGCCACCGAGGCACGCATCCAGCGCGCACTGGATCGGCTGACCGTCGGCCGCACGACGTTCGTGATCGCGCATCGCCTGTCGACCGTACGCAACGCCGATCTGATCCTGGTGCTGGACCAGGGTCGGCTGGTGGAACAGGGGCGCTTTGCAGAGCTCATCGCCCAAGGCGGACTATTCGCCCGCCTCGCCCAGGAAGGCCAGTTCGCGCCGGATGCACCGGACGATTCCGCCGCCACCGGCGCTTAGCCAAGTGTGATGGCCACGACCAGGACGGGGCGGGGATCTGCCGCCCATGCCGGGCGGCGCCACGTCAGCCGTGTTTTCGGAAATACACCCAGGCAATCACCGCCAGGATCAAGGCGGGCAGCACATTGGCCACCAGCGGCGGCACGCCGTAGACGGTGCCGAAGTTCACCATCGCCTTCTGCAGGAAGTACCAGCCGATGGCGAGCAGCATGCCGATGAACATGCGCTTGCCCAGGCCGCCCGAGCGCAAAGTGCCAAACGAGAACGGCATGGCGAGCAACACCAGCACCAGCACGTTGAGCGGATACAGCGCGCGCGTCCAGAACGCTGAGGCATACACGCCCGGATTCTGGCCGTTCTGCTCAAGGTAGGTGATGTTGCGGCGCAGGTCGCGCATGGGCAGGTATTGCGGCTGGATCACCGACTGCTCCAGCACCTGCGGATTGAGCTTGGAATCCCAGGTCTGGCTGTCGGCGGTGGTGGAGTGCGTGCCGGCATCGTCTAAGGTGGTGCTGCGCACCTTGCTCATCACCCACTGGTGGCCATCGTGTTCGGCCGTCTGCGCCCAGTCGAAGCGCTTCACCTGGCCGTCCGGCGTGAGCGTGAACACCCGCACGTCATGCAACTGCACGGTGCTGTGCGTTGCCGTGTGTTTGGCCATCCATCCCTTGGCATTGATGATGCGATCGCCATCGCGTGCCCACAGGCCGGACTCGCCGCCCAGGCCCACGTTGTTGGATTTAAGGCGCAACTGCATGGCCTGCGCCTGCTGGTCACCCCAGGGTGCCGCGGTTTCGCCAAGAATCACCACGCCGACCACGAGGATGGCCACCACGCCCACCGCCGACGCGGCAATGCGCAGCTTGGACAGACCACAGGCGCGCAACGCAGTGAGCTCGTTGGTGGCAGCCAGGCCGCCCAGGCCGAGCAGGCCGCCGATCAGCGCCGCGTTGCCGAACATCTCGTACAGACGGCGCGGAAAGGTGACCAGCACGTACACCACGGCGTTGGTCACCGTGTAGCCGTTCTTGCCCACGTTGCCGAGCTGGCGCAGGAACTGGAACACCGCATCGAGACCGGTGATCACCAGCCACACGGTGAGCATGGCGCCCAGGACGGTGGTGCCGACCAGCCAGTCGACGCGACGAATGCGCAATGCAGCCATCAGGCACCTGCCTTGCGCGGTTTACGCGGCGAGTATTGGTTCTTGAACATGCGTGCCGCCACGGCAAACACCAGCAGCGTGACCATCCACATCGGGAACGAGTGGTGCCAGTGGCCCTTGACGATCTGACCGCGACAAATCGCCAGCAACAGGTAGTAGAAGTAGAAGGTGAGGATGGCCAGGAACATGCGGCCAAAGCGCGGCTCGCGCGGACTCTGGCGCGACAGCGGCAAGGCCAGCGCCAGCAGCACCAGGGTCATCGCCGGCGCGATGCTGCGCCAGGCGAATTCGGCGCGCGTGTCCGGGTTGTCGGTGCGCAGCAACTGCGCCAGCGTCATCGAGTGCGCGGGATCTTCGGCGTCCTCATCGGACTGGATGCTGTCCAGCGAGGCGTCGTTGCGCTCGTATTTCATCTTGCGCCAGTTGTCCGCGCCCAGCGGGATGTCGTACTGGAAGCCGTTCCACAAGGCGAGGAAGCGGCCGCTGCCGTCGGTTTCCTGATACAGCTGGCCGTGCTTGCCGGTGACCAGCTTGAGGTGCGGCACGTTGTCGTGGCCCATGCGCTCGGTGGCAATGAAGGTGTTGCCCAGCGTGCTGCCGTCGCGGCTGAGCTCGTCGACGAAGATGATGCCGCCCTTGCCCGGCAGCGGCGTGAAGCGCCCGGCGTCCAGGCCCGCGGCAATCACCGAGCGGTTGGCGGCCGCCACCAGCTGGTCGGACGTGCGTGCGGCCCAGGGGCCCAGCCACAGCGCCACGATGCCGACCAGGATGGCCAAGATCACGGCAAGGATGGACACCGGACGCAGCAAGCCGTCGGGACCCATGCCGGAAGAGGCCAACACATGCATCTCGCTCTCGCGGTACATGCGGCCCAGGCCATTGAGGATGCCCAGGAAGGCCGCCAGCGGCAGCAGGGTCGACAGGCCGTCGAGCATGTTCAGGCCCAGCACCTGGAACATCACGCTGGCCGGGAAGCTGCCGTTCGCCACCTGCTGCAGGACGTGCGCAAACGAAGTGCCGGCCATGACGGCCAGCAGCACGATGGCGGTAGCGGCCACGGTTTGTGCCAGCTCACGCAGGAAATAACGATCGAGGATGCTCAGAACCGGTCCTCAGGCAGGGTCGAACCCGCGCGCGTCGCACGGGAGGAGAAACGACTGCGCAGTGTACGGGTTGGAGGGACAGTTTCTCGACATGCGATAAGATGAAGGGCTTGGCGCCGGCCCGCCCCGGGCGCGGCAATCCCCAAGTCTAGCCTGTCCGGGCCTTTCCGGACCTTTCCGTAGGACTTCTCCATGACTCTCCAGTTCAGCCTTGGCTCCGCCGCTCCCGAATCCGTCGAAACCCCCTGCGTGGTGGTCGGCGTCTATGAGAACGGTTTGCTCACCAGTGCCGCCGCCCGCGTGGACACCGCTGCGCACGGCGCGATCAAGCGCCAGGTCGAGAGCGGGGACATCAACGGCAAGGCCGGCACCACGGCCGTGCTGTTCGCGCCGGAGGGCGTGGCAGCCAAGCGCGTGCTGGTGGTGGGTCTGGGAACGCAGAAGACCTTCGACGGTGCACGCTATCAGAAGATAAATATCGAAGCCGCGCGCGCCCTGGGCCGCCTGCCGCTGGACAGCGCGGTGTCCTACCTCACCGAGGTGGACGTGCCCGGTCACGATGCCTCCTGGCGCGTGCGCGTGGCCGCCCTGGCCGCCGATTACGCCGCCTACCGCTATACCGCCACCTTCAAGCCGCGCGAGAAGTCCGCGCAGCCTGAGCTGGCCGCCATCACCTTTGCCGGCGCCGACGATGCCAAGACCGGCCTCGCCCAGGCCACGGCCATCGCCGAAGGCGTGCGCTTCGCCCGTGAGCTGGCCAACCTGCCGCCCAATATCTGCAACCCCGCCTATATCGCCACGCAGGCCGAACAGTTCGCTGCGCAGCACGACAAGGTGAGCTGCACGGTGCTCGATCACGAGAAGATGGAAGAGCTGCGCTTCGGCTCGCTGCTGGCCGTGGCCCGCGGCTCGGCCAACAAGCCCAAGCTCGTCATCCTCGAATACAAGGGCGGCACGGAAGGCGACAAGCCGTACGCCTTCGTCGGCAAGGGCATCACCTTCGACACCGGCGGCATCAGCCTCAAGCCCGGCCCGGGCATGGAAGAAATGAAGTTCGACATGGGCGGCGCCGCGGGCGTGCTCGGCAGTTTCGTCGCCGCGGTGAAGCTTGGCGTGCCAGTGAACCTGGTGTGCGTGGTGCCGGCCGTGGAAAACATGCCCGATGGCGACAGCTACCGTCCCAGCGACGTGCTCACGAGCCTCTCGGGCCTGACCATCGAAGTGCTCAACACCGACGCCGAAGGCCGCCTGATCCTGTGCGATGCGCTGACCTATACCGCGCAGACCTTCCAGCCCAAGGTGATGATCGATGCTGCCACGCTGACCGGCGCCTGCGTCATCGCGCTGGGCAAGCACGCCAGCGGCCTGATGAGCAAGCATGACGACCTCGCCGCCGAGCTGATCGCCGCCGGCGAAACCACGCTCGATCGCGCATGGCGCCTGCCGCTGTGGGACGACTACCAGGTGCAGCTGGAATCGGGCTTTGCCGACGTCGCCAACATCGGCGGCAAGAACGCGGGCGCGATCACCGCAGGCTGCTTCCTGGCGCGCTTCACCGAGGGCCAGCGCTGGGCGCACCTGGACATCGCCGGCACCGCGTGGGACGAAGGCCGCAAGGGCCTGGCCACTGGCCGCCCGGTGTCGCTGCTGGTGCAGTGGCTGATTGACCGCGCCGCGTAAACCATCACTGCCGTCATTCCGGCGCAGGCCGGAATCCAGCAGCCGTATTGGTCGGCTGTCGCCGGTGCGCTTGAATGCACTGAGCATATCGCGACAATCGAATACCGACGTCACTGGATTCCGGCCTGCGCCGGAATGACGAAATTTGAAAGGCTCCCGCTATGCCTCGCGCCGATTTCTACCTGATCGACAAGCCGCGCTTCCGCGAGCAACCGCTGCTGCTCGTGTGCGAGCTGGCCAAGCGCGCGCACGCCGCCCAGCAACCCACCCTGGTGCTGGCGCGCGACTTTGCGCAAGCCGAGGCGATCGACGAGTTGCTGTGGGAGTTTGATCCGGACGGCTTTATCACGCACCAGATCGCCGGTGACGACGACGACCACACGACTGCCGTGCTGATCGTGCCACCCGGCATCGATACGCCCGATCGCCCGATGCTGATCAACTTGCGCGAAGAGTGTGCGCCGGGCCGCTACGACCGCGTGCTGGAAGTGGTGCCCGCCGATCCGGCCGAGCGCGAGGGTTCGCGCACGCGGTGGACCGAATACAGGCGGCGGCAGTTTGAGGTGAGCAAGCACGATATGTGATGCCGCGCCACGGCATTCACCTGTGGGAGCGAACCCTGTGCGCGACGGCAGCTACGTAGCGTTGCCTCACCATGGGTGCCTGTCGCGCACAGGGTGCGCTCCCACAGAGAATCCATTGCGTCAGTCGTCGACCGACGCGTGCACCGCCATCTGCAGGTTGATCGCATCCTGCAGCTGCTCGCCCGTCAGCGGCTTGCGCAGGAAGCCATCCATGCCCGCTTCGCGAGCCCGCGCTTCCTCATCGCCGCCCGAACGCGCGGTGATCGCCACGATCGGAGTGCGCTGCTCGGATGCCTCGCGCTGACGGATCAGCCGGGCGATCTGGAAACCATCGATGCCCGGCAGGTCCAGATCCAGCAGGATCACATCGCACGGTGCCTGGGCAAGCTCGGCCAACGCCGCCAAACCATTGCCGACATAGCGCACCTCGTGCCCCGCACGTTCGAGCAGGCCGCGAATCACGGCGGCGACGATCACGTCGTCTTCGACCAGCAGGATGCGCAGCGGCAATGCCTCGAGGCCATCGCCGCGCTGCGTCGTCGCGGGCAGCGGCTCCTGCGTCACCGGCAGCGGCAGGCGCACGTGGAAGGTGCTGCCAAAGGCAACCTTTGATTCCAGTTCGACGCTGCCACCCATCATCGCCACCAGCTCGCGGCAAATCGCCAGGCCCAGGCCGCTGCCTGCGCGGCGCTGTGGGCCGATGACCTGCTCGAAACGCTCGAACAAGCGTGCCTGGCTCGCCTCGGGAATACCCGGACCGGTATCGATCACGCTGAAGCGCAGGCCGTCGTCGGTGCGACGCACGCGCAGGGTCACGCCGCCGCGCTCGGTGAACTTCAGGGCGTTGTTGGCCAGATTGAGCAAGACCTGCTTGATGCGCAGCGCATCGCCGATCATGCGCGGCGGCAGATCGCCGGGCATGTCCAGCTCGAAGCGCAGGCCCTTGGCGCGCGCCTGGCCCAGCTCGAGTTTCGCCACGTCGTCGATCAGCGTGCGCGGGTCGAACGGTGCGTTGTCCAGCTCCAGCTTGCCAGCTTCGATGCGCGCGAGATCGAGTGCGTCGTTGACCAGCTTGAGCAGCATGCCGCCCGAGCGCTGCATGGCTTCGGCGTAGTCGCGTTGGGTGCGGCTGAGCGTGGTGGTCAGCAATAGCTCGGCCATGCCCATCACGCCCGTCATCGGCGTGCGGATCTCGTGGCTGAGCGTGGCGAGGAACTGCGTTTTCGCGGCGCTAGCCTGCTCGGCCAGGCGGCTGCGCTGCTCCGCCAATTGCATCTGGTGCCGCTCGGCCAGGCGACGACGCCACGCCTGCAAGGCCAGCCACGCCAGCAGCGCCGCCAGCAACACATACGCACACCACGCCCACCAGCGCGCCCACGGCGGCGCCTGCACATGGATGTGCAGCGGCTGCGCAAGCTGCGTCCACACGCCGTCCGCGCCGGCGGCCATGACCTCCAGCGTGTAATCGCCGCGCGGCAGGCCGGTGAGGTCGCGCTCGCCATGGCCGCCGGTATCCACCCAGGTGTTGTCGAGGCCGGCGAGGCGAAACCGATAGCGATTCGCGGCGGGATCCACATAGGAAAACACGCGCGTGTCCACGATCAGGCCCGAATCGCGCCAACCGATGGAAAGATGACCGGACTCCGGCACGGGAAGCTCGCGCACGGCGCCTTCGCGGCGCACGCTGATGCGGGTGAGCGCCAGGCGCGGCGGTTCGGTGGCACGTGACGCGCGATTGGGATTGAAGCCCATCACGCCACCCAGGGTGGGCGAATAAATCATGCCGTCGGGCATGCGGCTGAAGCCGCGGAGAAATTCGCCGTTGCTCAGGCCATCCTGCAGCCCGAGCTCGCGGAACTGTGCGATGGCGGGATCGAAACGCCACAGGCCATCGCGGCCGAATACCCATACACGCTGATGCTGGTCGACAGCCAGGTCCACCACGTTGACCGAGGGCCATCCGCGGGTGGCGTCGATCTTGCGATCGAGCACCAGGCCGTCGCCGTCGTAGTGGTAATGCTCCAGGCCATCGGGACGAGCCATCCACACGCCATCGTCGGTGAAGTCGAACGCATCCACCGCCTGGCGATTGTCGACGCCGGGCACCGGTTCGAAATGATCGTAGCTGCGATCCAGGCGCAGCATGCCGCCGTCGCTGGCGTACCAGAACGTGCCGTTCCTCAGGGTGAGCTGGCTGCCCCAGCGTGCTTTTTCCTGCGCGGGTTGCACGGACACCGAAGTCACCGCCAGCGTGTCCTGGTCGACCCGGAACAGCCCTTCGCCGAAGCTGCGCGCATACAGCTTGCCGTCCGGCCCCACTTCCACTTCGAGCGGATGCTTGAGTCCGTGCTTGGAACCATCGACGGCATCGAGCTTGCCGTCGGCGTAGCGGAACAATGCGCCCTGCACGGTTACCCACAGGCGCGACTGCGCATCTTCGGTAAGACCGAGCACGTCGCCGCGCAGGCCCGAGATCACGTGCTCGACTCTGCCGGTAGCCGGCCACAGTCGATCGACGCGGCCGCCACGTTCGCCGACCCAGATCGCACCATCGCGGCCGCGCGCCACCGCGTAGGCGACGGAATCGCGCAGGCTGTTGTCGTCATCGGGAATGTGCGTGAAACGGCTGACACTGTCCCAGCCTGGAGCCAGGTAGGCCACGCCGCCATCGAACAAGGCGATCCAAAGGCCACCTTCGCTGTCGGGACGGATCTGCCACACCCAGGTGCCCGGCAGGTTGCCGTAGAGCACCGGTTGGTTAGTGACCGCCTCGATCTTTGCGTCGTGCGCCTTCTTGAGGAAAAGTCCGTGCTGCGTGCCCACCCACAGGCGCCCGCTGCGGTCGCGCACGCTGCTGAGGATATTGGTGTCGGGCAGTTCGCTGCTGCCCACCTGTCGCGCCACATCGTCCGCGCCGATGATGAACAGGCCGTGCGAGGAGGCCACGCGGATTTCATCGCCGTCGCCCTCGATGCGCCATGCGTCGAGCGACTTCTCCGGCGACGCCATGGCGATCGGATGGAACTCGCCATCCGGGTCGCGACGGAAGACGCCGTTGTCGCTGCCCACCCATAGCTGGCCGTGGGCGTCCACGTAGAGCGCGCCCACCGTGCCCAGGGCTTCCGGTGCACTGCCCGTCACCAGCACGTGGTCAAAGCCGCGGCCATCGCGGCGCATGCGGTCCAGACCCAGCGCCGTGCCCACCCAGATCGAGCCGTCGCCGGTCTGGGCGATCGACCAGGCCTTGTCGCTGCCCAGGCTCGCCGGATCGTTGGCGTCGTGACCCCAGTGGTGGAACGTGCCCGAGCGATCGTCGTAGCGGTTGAGGCCTGCCTCGAGGCCCGCGGCCCACAAGCCGCCGGCGCGATCGAAGATCAGCGCGGAGATGCCGTTGTTGAACAAGGATTGGCTGTCGCCCGCCACATGGCGGAACACCTTGAAGTTGACGCCGTCGTAGCGCGCAATGCCGCTCTTGGTGCCGAACCACATCGAACCATCCGGCGCCTGCACCACGGTATAGACACTGCTGCTCGGCAAGCCTTCGGCCGTCCCGAAGCGACGGAACTGTGGCGTCGCCAGTGCCGCATTGACGTGCTCAGGCGCTGCTGCCGCCGGCGCGGTTTGCGCGGCCGCGGGCACGCACACTGCCACCAGCGTGGACGCGCCCATGATCAGGACAACGCGAAGCAGCAAGGACGGCAGCATGCACTTCCCCCGGAATCTTTCGATTTTGCCAGACCTGCCGCGCAGGAACGAGCATGGCTTTTGGCCGACGCGACGGGCCACCCCGACGACGTTGCCGTGGGGAAACAATCCGTTCCGGCGCGACGGCTGGCGCCACCGCGGCGGATCGTCCAGACTTCCCGGCATGCCAAGCTCATGCCGCTCCAGCCGCCTGCTGCTCGCCCTCCTGTGCGCCTGCGCTCCGCTTGCCGCCGTGCAGGCTGCAGCGACCACGTACAGTTACGACACCACGCACAGCCAGATCCTTTTCAGCATCGACCACAACGGGTTCTCGCGTCCGTTCGGGCGGCTGCATATAGCGAAAGGCTGGTTGCGTTTTGATCCCGACGACTGGACGCAATCGGCCACCGAGCTGGACATCGACCTGGCCAGCCTGGACATGGGCGACGCCGAATGGAACGCGGCGGTGCTCAAGCCGGCCTATCTGGACGCGGAAAAGTCCCGTTATGCGCATTTCGCAAGTACTTCCGTGGAGCGCAAGGACGACACGCACGGCGTTCTGCATGGCAACCTAACCCTGCGTGGCGTGACACATACGGTGGATATTGCATTCACCTTCAACCGGCACGGCACGACGATTTACGGCATGCATACGATTGCAGGCTTCTCTGGCACGGCGATGCTCAATCGAGACGATTACGGCATCACCGCGACGCCCAATTCCATCGGCCACGGCGTGAGCGTGTGGCTGGAACTGGAAGCCATCCAGGAAGACCAGGCCCATAGCAAGGAATCACCATGAGTTTTCGCAACACCGACCATCAATGGGGATCGGTCGCCAAATTCTTTCACTGGACCATTGCGCTGCTGATCCTGGGCAACGGCATCTTCGGCCTTTGCATGGATCTCGCCAATGGCCCCATGCAGAAAATCAATTGGCTCGCCCTGCACAAGTCGATCGGCCTGACCGTGCTGGCGCTGTTCCTGTTGCGCGTGCTGTGGCGCCTGGCCAATCGCCCGCCGCGAGATGAGCCCACCTCGCGCCTGCAGCACTATGTGGCGCATGGTGTGCATACGACGCTTTACGCGCTGGTCGCGCTGCTGCCGCTGAGTGGCTGGTGGTTCAATTCCATCGCCGGCAAGCCGCTGCAGTATTTCAAGATGTTCAACCTGCCCGCGCTTACCGCCGCCAACCAGGATACGCGCCGCTTGTGGCACAGCGTCCACGAATACCTGTTCTGGTTCCTGGTGTTGCTGCTGGTCCTGCACATCGCCGGTGCGCTCAAGCATCACCTGATCGATCGCGACAACACTCTGCGGCGCATGCTTCCCTTTGCTCGTGTGCGCCCGAACTCTCAAGGAGAACGCTGATGAACCGCTACGCGCTCAAGCTCGCCCCGCTGCTGCTCGCTCTGGCCGTGCCCGGCCTGGCCGGCGCCGCCGATTACGCCGTGCAGCCCGCAGCCAGCAAGCTCGCCTTCAGCGGCAGTTTCCAGGGGCAGTCGTTCGATGGCACGTTTGGCCAGTGGACCGCCGCGATCAGCTACGACCCGGCCAAACTCGCCGCGTCGAAGTTCGACGTGGAAGTAGACCTGGCCAGTGTGAAGACGGGCGACAAGGATCGCGACGGCGCCCTGCCCGGTTCGGATTTCTTCAACGTGGCCAAATTCCCCAAGGCGCACTTCGTCACCACCGGCTTCCGCCAGAACGGCGCGCAGGTGGTTGCCGATGGCAACCTGACGCTGCGCGGCCTGACCAAGCCGGTGAGCCTCACCGTGGTGTTCAAGCCCGCAGGCACCGGCGCCAGCATGGATGTCACCGGTACGGTGAAGCGCCTTGATTTCGGCGTGGGCACCGGCGATTACGCCGATACGTCGGTGATCGCGAACGAGGTGAAGATCAACGCGCATCTGGCGTTGACGGCCAAATAAGCGCACAGCGTTTTTGTTGTAGGAGCGCACTTGTGCGCGACCGCCACCTCGCACGGTGCGGTAACGCCAGAGGCCGCGGTCGCGCACGAGTGCGCTCCTACAGGGGAAGATCCACGAAGGCCTGGACCGCCGCTGCATCAAACGGCCAATCCAGCTCCCGCCCATCGTGGCTGTCACGCAACACCGGCACGCGCGTGCCGTAGCGCTGCTCGAGCGCCTCGTCGTCGTCCACCCATAGGCTGTCGAAATCAGGCGCACGCGCCTGGGCCATCACGGCCAGCGCCTGATCGCACAGGTGGCAGTAGTCCCGCTGATAGAGCACGTATCGCATCGGCATAGGGGCGGGACAATAGCTTGCGCATCGCGTTTTCGCGATGCCCTCTGGGCCGGCCAGCGGCGGTAGCGAGGGATTCCTGCGGCATCTCGACCAAGGTCGAGACTGGTAAACGTAAATGATAATGCCTATCATTTGCACCAAGGGCCACACGAGCCCACCGGGTTGCCGCCGCCCCGGGTTCCCGATACCAACAAGACCCAAGGCCTGCCCATGCCCTCCCTCGCATCGCCCGCGCGACGCCAGTTGCCTCACCGCGCCCTGTTCCTCGCGCTGTCGCTAGCTCTGTCCGCTCCCCTCTTGCACGCCGAAGACGTGCCCGATTCGTCCGACACCACCAAGGTCAAGAATCTGGAAGGCGTGCAAACCACCGCCACGGTGACCGGCGATGGCGACTCCTACACCACCAAGGCCGCCTCGGGCGCCACGCGCCTGCCGCTGTCGCTGCGCGAGACGCCGCAGTCGGTCAGCGTGGTGACCGAGCAGCAGATGAAGGACTTCGGTCTGACCAACATCAATGCGGTGCTGGACACCACCACCGGCGTGAACGTGGAACGGGTGGAAACCGACCGCACCTATTACAGCGCGCGCGGTTTCGACATCACCAACTTCCTCGTCGACGGCGTCGGCCTGCCGTTCGCCAACGGTCAGCAGGAAGGCGACCTGGATACGGCGCTATACCAAAGCGTCGAAGTGCTGCGCGGCGCGAACGGCCTGCTGTCGTTCACCGGCAATCCCTCGGCCACGATCAATTTCGTGCGCAAGCGTCCCACGGCCGACTTCCAGGGCAGCGTCGGCCTGACCGTGGGGAGCTGGGACAACCGTCGCCTGGATGTGGATCTGTCCGGCCCGCTCAACGAGTCGCACAGCGTGCGCGGCCGCCTGATCGCCGCCGGCCAGGACACCGACAGTTATCTGGATCGCTACAACCTGCGCAAACAAGTGCTCGGCGGCATCGTCGAAGCCGACCTGAGCAGCAGCACCCTGCTCACCGCAGGCGTCACTTACCAGAAGAACAAAACCCACGGCGGCATGTGGGGCGCGCTGCCGCTGTACAACACCGATGGCACGCCGACCGATTACGACCGCAGCACCAGCACGTCGGCCGATTGGTCGCGCTGGAATGTGGCCGATACGCGCGCCTTCGTCGAACTCACCCAGCAGCTGGGCAACGACTGGAGCATCAAGGGATCGCTCAACTATCGCCGCATCGCCGAGGACAGCAACCTGTTCTACGTCTACGGCACACCCGACGCGCAGACCGGCCTGGGCCTGTATGCCTACCCGTCCGCGTATACCAGCAAGGAACGCCAGTACGTGGCCGACCTGTACGCCACCGGTCCGTTCGAACTGCTGGGCCGCACACACCAGCTGGTGCTCGGCGCCAACTGGGCCGAGGACAACGTGCATCAGCTGTCCAGCTATGGCGAAGGCATCGGCACGCCGCTGCCGCCGCTCAACGAGTGGACCGGCGATTATCCGGAACCGCCGTTCGATGCGTCGTATGGCAACGGCGACTTTCACATCAAGCGCAAGACCATGTACGCCACCGCGCGCTGGAGCCTGGCCGACCCGGTCACTCTGATCACCGGCGCCAGCCTGGTGCATATCGAGCAATACGGCGCCAACTACGGCGTGCCAAGCAATTTTGAGAAGACCCAGACCACGCCGTTTGTGGGCCTGGTGTACGACTTTGCACAGCACTACTCGGCGTATGCGAGCTATGCACAGCTGTTCAATCCGCAGACTTCGCTCGACATCAACAACAAGGTGCTCGATCCGGTCACGGGTGCGAATCTCGAAGTGGGTGTGAAGGGCGAGTGGTACGACGGACGTCTAAACGCAACGTTTGCCTTGTTCCGCTCGCGCCAGGACGGCCTGGCCGAATACGCCGGCCACAACCTGGCGACCAACCAGGACTACTACACCGGCATTGATGCGACCTCGAAGGGCTACGAGTTCGACGTGAGCGGCCAGCTCACCGACAACTGGCAGCTCAGTGGCGGTTACACGCAGCTGGGCCTGGTCGATCCGCAGGGCAACAACGTGCGCACCTATGTGCCGCGCCGCATGTTCCGTCTCGCCACCAGCTACCGCTTCGACGCCCTGCCCGGCTTCAAGGTGGGCGGCACGCTGCGCTGGCAGGATCGCATCTACCGCGACCAGCAGGCCGTGGCGCTGGACGGCAGCGAGATCTTCACCACGCAGGGTTCGTATGCCGTGCTCGGGCTGATGGCCGGCTACGACTTCGGCCAGCACTGGAGCACCACGCTCAACCTCGACAACGTGACCAATCGCAAGTACATCCCGAGCCTGTACTGGGATCAGGGCTTTTACGCGGCGCCGCGCAGCTACATGGTGAATGTCCGCTACTCGTTCTGAACGGGTGCAGCGTAGCGGGACGCCTTCTCGCTACGCTGCCTTCCGACATGTGACGAATCAGTCCATACGCCCGCGCACCGTCGCATCGCTGCGGCGCGGTAACGCACGCCCGGCGGCGCGCGTAGAATAGGTGGTTCTCCCCGCCCACTTTGCGTGTCTCCATGGCTGTCAGCGTATTTGACCTGTTCAAGATCGGCATCGGTCCGTCCTCCTCGCATACCGTTGGCCCCATGCGCGCCGCAGCGCGGTTCGCCGAACGGTGGCTCGAAGAAAAAGGCGTGCTCGATCGCGTCGTGCGCGTGCGCGCCGAGCTGTACGGCTCGCTGGCGATGACCGGTCGTGGCCATGGCACGGACAAGGCCGTGCTGCTGGGCTTTGAAGGCGCGCATCCGGATACGGTCGACCCGGACCACATCCCTGAGACGCTGCAGCGCATCCGCACCACCCATCGACTGCGCGTACTGGGCAAGCACGAGATCGAATTCGAAGAAAAGCGCGACCTGGTGTTCAACAAGCGCCAGAAGCTGCCGTTCCACACCAATGGCATGCGCTTCTCCGCCTACGACGCCGAAGGCCACGAGCTGGCCACGCGCGATTACTACTCGGTGGGCGGCGGTTTCGTGGTGAACCACGATGAAGCGGCCGAAGACCGCATCGTTGCCGACACCACTGAACAGCCTTATGCGTTCTCCACCGGCGATGAACTGTTGGCGCTGTGCGAAAAGCACCAGCTCACGATTGCCCAGCTGATGCTGGAAAACGAGAAGGTGTGGCGCAGCGAAGCAGAAACCCGCGCCGGGCTGCTGGTGATCTGGAAGGCGATGCAGGATTGCGTCAATCGCGGCCTGCGCTCGCCCGGCGTGCTGCCTGGCGGCCTGAAGGTGGCGCGTCGCGCGCCGGCGATGGCCGAGGAATTGCGCAGCCAGCCCGAAGCGGCGCTGAAAGATCCGCTGACCATCCTCGACTGGGTCAATCTCTATGCGCTCGCTGTGAACGAAGAAAACGCCGCCGGCGGCCGTGTCGTCACCGCGCCGACCAACGGTGCCGCGGGCATCGTGCCGGCCGTGCTGCACTACTACCACCGCTTCATTCCGAAGGCGGACGAGAACGGCATCGTCGATTTCCTGCTGACCGCCGGCGCCATCGGCATTCTCTACAAGGAGAACGCCTCGATCTCCGGCGCCGAAGTGGGCTGCCAGGGTGAAGTGGGCGTGGCCTGTTCGATGGCAGCCGGCGGCCTCACCGCTGCGCTCGGCGGCAACGTGCTGCAGGTGGAAAATGCCGCTGAAATCGGCATGGAACACAATCTTGGCCTCACCTGCGACCCGATCGGCGGCCTGGTGCAGATTCCCTGCATCGAGCGCAATGCGATGGGCTCGGTGAAAGCGATCAACGCCAGCCGCATGGCGCTCAAGAGCGACGGCAAGCACCGCGTGTCGCTGGACAAGGTGATCGCGACCATGCGCGAAACGGGTCGCGACATGAAGGACAAGTACAAGGAAACCTCGCGCGGCGGTCTGGCGGTCAACGTCATCGAGTGCTGAGTTGGCAATTGCGGAGCGTGGGCGCCGACATTGGCGCCCCTTCGCCCGTGGAAAGTCAGATGGAAGCCTTGGACGTGCGTTGCGCGCCCCACCGCCTCCACCAGCTAAATCACGAACCCGATGCCGCCGTGGCGGCTCCCGCATCCGCATCCACGCGCGCCTTCAACTGCGCCAGCTGTGCCGGCGTCAACTTGGCCGAGGCCTTGGCCAGATAGTCGGCGGCGCTCTTCAACTGCTGCTGATTGTCCATGCGCTGCGCCAGCGAGATCTGGTACCAGCCTTCCGCCGGATTCTCCGCAACGCCCGCTCCCGAGACATAAGCCACGCCCATCGCGTAGTGGCCGAGCATCTCGTTGGCGGCCATCGCCTTGCGCGCCAGCGCCACGCCGCGCGGGGCATCCACCGGCACGCCCTGCTTGCCGGTGATCAGGAAATACGCCAGCGTGCCCGCCGCTTTCGCGCTGCCGGCATCGGCAGCCGTCTGCAGCCAGCGCACGCCTGCGGCCACGTCCTGGCGACCGAACAGACCGGTGATGTAGAACTGCCCCAGCGACAGCTCGGCGTCTACATCGCCCTTCTGCGCCGCTGCGTTCAACAGCTTCTCGGCAAGCGCGATGTCCTTGGGCACGCCCATCTCTCCCGACAGACGCGCCATCGCCAGCACTTCCATGCCCTTGGACGATCCCTTGTCGGCGGCCTTTTGCGCCCATTGAAGGGCTTCGGGCATGCCGCCGGTGGACAACAGCGCCACGGCGAGCACAGCCATATGATCGGGGTTCTGGTCGATGGTCACGCTCTTGCGCATCCAGTCGATCGCAGCGGGAACATCGCGGGCGACGCCCACCCCGGCCATGGTGGCAGAGCCCAGCATCCAGGCGCCTTCCGCACTGCCAGCAAGGGCCGCCTTGCGATACCACTCGGTGCCGGCGGCCTTGTCGGCCGCGATACCGTCGTCCTGCAGAGAGCGCCCCAGCGCTACCTGCGCCTGAGTGTCGCCGGCCTGGGCGCGCTTGGTCAGCGCGTCGCGGGTCGCATCGCCCGATGCCGCGCCCGCCGGCATGGAAAGCACGGCAACCGCCGCGGCCATCACCACCAACCACGTCGCACGGATCATGGTTCGCCGACCTCGAGGGGGGAGCCCCGATACTAGCTGTCCGCCCCGCCTACGCCAATTTCCGGGATGCCGGGAATGCCGCCAATCCGCTCCGGGAGGGCCTCGTCCGGCCGCCGGACTAGTCGTTTCAGCCGTCGATTCAATGACCTGGGTGCTGCGTTGCGCCACGTTTCGCGGCGGCCGGCGGGCTGACAGTTCCCCAACCGGTCTGTCATCATCCGCCCCTTGTGTCGCCCGGGAGGCGGCCGTCGATCCACTGTCCCTGGGGACCTGCATGTCTCAATCT
This sequence comes from Dyella sp. 2YAF14, assembly GCF_052114725.1. Lineage (NCBI taxonomy): Bacteria > Pseudomonadati > Pseudomonadota > Gammaproteobacteria > Lysobacterales > Rhodanobacteraceae > Dyella > Dyella sp. 2YAF14. Next base: position 19,114 of record NZ_JBFRFH010000015.1, read on the forward strand.
TCAATGCGCCGCGATGTCGGCCCGTTCGCCCTGATGCTTACCGGCCTGGGCTCAATCATCGGTTCCGGCTGGTTGTTTGGCGCCTGGCGTGCGGCCGGCCTCGCCGGTCCGGGTGCGGTATGGGCCTGGGTGCTTGGCGCCGCCATCATCATGACCATCGCCCTGACCTATGCGGAACTGGGCGCGATGTTCCCCGAGTCCGGCGGCATGGTGCGCTACAGCCACTATTCGCACGGTTCGCTGGTCGGCTTTATCGGTGCGTGGGCCAACTGGATCGCGATCGTCTCGGTGATCCCGGTCGAAGCCGAGGCCTCGGTGCAGTACATGGCCTCGTGGCCGTGGCAGTGGGCGCACGATCTGTACATCCACATGCCCGACGGCCATGGCGAACTGAGCTTGCCCGGTCTGTATATCGCCGCCGTGCTGGTGTTGATCTACTTCCTGGTCAACTTCTGGAGCGTGAAACTGTTCGCGCGCTCCAACACGCTGATCACCGTATTCAAGCTGGTGGTGCCGGCCGCGACTGGCCTGGCCCTGATCGCCAGCGGCTTCCACAGCGAAAACTTCTCGGTGGGCGTGAATGGCGATACGCACGCCATCGACTTTGCCGCCGTGCTGACCGCGGTGGCCACCGCCGGCATCGTCTTCAGCTTCAACGGCTTCCAGAGCCCGGTGAATCTGGCGGGCGAAGCGCGCAATCCGGGCAAGAGCATCCCGTTCGCGGTGATCGGCTCGATCCTGCTGGCTACGGTTGTCTACATCATCCTGCAGGTCGCCTACCTGGGTTCGGTGCCGCCGGACATGCTGGCCAAGGCCGGCTGGCACGGCATCGATTTCCGCTCGCCGTTCGCCGAGCTGGCCATCATCGTCAACCTGCACTGGCTGGCCATGCTGCTGTACGTGGATGCGTTCATCAGCCCCAGCGGCACCGGCATGACCTATACCGCCACCACCGCACGCATGATCTACGGCATGGAGCGCAACGGCACCTTGCCGAAGGTGCTCGGCCGCATTCACCCCAAGTGGGGCGTGCCGCGCCCGGCGATGTGGTTCAACCTGGTGGTGTCCTACCTGTTCCTGTTCCAGTTCCGCGGCTGGGGCACGCTGGCGGCGGTGATTTCGGTGGCCACGATCATCTCGTATCTCACCGGCCCGGTGAGTGCGATGACGCTGCGCCGTACCGCGCCGAATCTGCATCGCCCGCTGCGCATCACCGGCTTGCCGATCCTTGCCGGCGTCGCCTTCATCATGGCGACCGAGCTGCTGTACTGGGCGCGCTGGCCGCTCACCGGCGAGATCATCCTGCTGATGGTCGTGGCGCTTCCGGTCTACCTGTATTACCAAGCCAAGGTGAAGTGGCACGACTTCGGCCGCCAGCTTAAGGGCGCGTGGTGGCTGATCTTCTATCTGCCGACGCTGGCGCTGGTGTCGCACGTGGGCAGCACCGACTTCGGTGGCCAGGGCTACCTCAGCTATGGCTGGGACCTGGCCGTGGTCGCCTTGATTGGACTGGTGTTCTACGTGTGGGGCGTGAAGTCCGGCTGGCGCACGCCGTCGGTGGAAGAGGCTGAGGCCAATCCGCACGTGCACGATTGATCGTCAGTGGTGTGACATGAAAAACGCGCGGCTTACCACCGCGCGTTTTTCTTTTGTCGGTGGCAGATTCCCGACAGGGTAGTCGCGCACAGGGTGCGCTCCCACAAGGTTTCGAGTGACCTGTGGGAGCGCACCCTGTGCGCGACTCACGAACCCTCAGGCTTCACACCAACGCCAACACATCGCCCAACAACGCCTGCGCCGTCACCTCTGGTCCCGCACCCGGTCCCTGGATCACCAGCGGCTGCGAGTTGTAGCGCGTGGTGCTGAGTGCAAACTGATTGTCGGTGCCGTACAGGCGTGTGGCCGGATGGTTTGCCGGCACTTCGACCAGACCGACGCGCGCACGGCCACGCTGGTTGAGGCGGGCGAGGAAGCGCAATGCACCGCCGCGCGCTTTTGCTTCGGCGTAGCGCGCAGCAAGCGGTTCGTCGAGTTCCTCCAGGCGCGACAGAAAGCTTTCGACGTCGAGCTGTCGCAGGCTTTCCGGCACCAGGCTTTCCACTTCTACTTCATCCGGACGCAACGCAAAACCCGCACAGCGCGCGAGGATCAGCAGCTTGCGCGCCACGTCTTCACCCGAAAGATCGCTGCGCGGATCGGGCTCGGTATAGCCCAGTTCACGCGCTCGGCGCAGCAGCGCGGAGAACGGCTGGCTGCCGTCGTACTGGTTGAACAGATACGACAGCGAACCGGAGAACACGCCTTCCAGGGTAAGCAATGCATCGCCGCAATGACGCAGGCGACGCAAGGTCGAGATCACTGGCAAGCCCGCGCCGACGGTGGCCGAATCGCCATAACGCCCGCCCTGCGCGAGCGCCGCCTGCAACGCGCGCCATCCCGGCAGATCGCCACCAGCGAGGGACTTGTTCGCCGTCACCACGTGATACCCACGCGCCAGCCACTCGGCATGGCGCGAGGCGAGCGTGCCGCAGGCGGTGGCGTCGATGATCACCTTGACCGCCGCAGCGTTCGTCTCCAGCGCTTCGAGCAACACCGCGTCATTGCGCACGTCGCCGTGGGTCTTGAGCTTTTCGCGCAAGGCACGGTCCGCGAGCTGCTCCACCTGTGTCTGCTGGCGTCGCGAATTGGCCGCACCCACCAGCCTGATCGATGCCGCCGCCGGCGTGTTGAGCAACTTCAGGAAGGCGCCACCGACCACGCCGGTGCCAAGCAGCACGGCGGCGATGGCGGGAGACACCTGCGCTTTCGATGCCTGCAGCGGCTCGATCAGCACCGCACTCATGCGATCACCCGACGTTTGGCATGGCTCACCGCTTCGGCGCGGAGCAATGCAGCATCCAGATCGCGCAACAGATCGTCGCCATCTTCAATGCCCACCGACAGGCGCAGGAGCGTGTCAGCGATGCCGGCGGCGCGACGGGCTTCCGGCGCCATCGAGGCATGCGTCATCGAAGCGGGATGCGCCACCAGGCTTTCCACGCCACCGAGCGACTCGGCCAGCGAGTAGTAGTGCAAGCCTTCGACGAAGGCTGCCACCTGCTCCTCGCCGCCCTCGAGTTCAAAGCTGAGCATGGCGCCAAAGCCCTGTTGCTGGCGCGCGGCGAGCGCGTGGCCGACATGGTTCGGCAGGCCCGGGTAATACGTCTTGCGCACGGCCGCATGGCCGTCCAGACGTTCGGCGATGCGCACTGCGTTTTCCTGATGCTGGCGCAAACGCACGTTCAAGGTACGCAGGCCGCGCAACGTGAGGAAGCTGTCGAACGGCGCGCCGGTCAGACCATTGCAGTTGCCCCACCACTTCAGCTGCTCGGCAACGGCGGCATCGCGTGCCACCACCGCGCCGCCCACTACATCGCTATGGCCGTTGATGTACTTGGTGGTGGAATGCACCACCACATCGGCGCCCAGGGTCAGTGGTTGCTGCAGGGCCGGCGAGAGGAAGGTGTTGTCGACCACCACCAGCGCGCCCACGGCATGCGCCGCCTGCGCCACGTGGCGGATATCGGTGATGCGCAGCAGCGGGTTCGACGGCGTCTCCACCCACACCAGCGACGGTTTCGCAGCCAGGCCTTCGGCGAGAGAGTGTGCATTGGTGAGATCGACGAAACGGACCTGGAAGCGGCCCTTCCTGGCCCAGGCATCCAGCAGTCGCCAGGTGCCGCCGTAGCAATCGTGTGCAGCGAGCACCAGGGAACCGGCAGGCACCAGTTCCAGCGCCAGCGCCACGGCTGCCATGCCGCTGGCCGTCACCACCGCACCCACACCCTGCTCCAGCTCGGCCAGGGCCTCCGCCAGCAAGTCGCGGGTCGGGTTGCCGCTGCGCGAGTAGTCATACGCACGCTTCTTGCCGAAGCCTTCGAACGCATAGTTGGTCGACAGATGCAGCGGCGGCACCACCGCGCCGTGCTGGGTGTCTGATTCGATGCCGGCGCGCACGGCGCGGGTGAACAGGCTGGGGGTGTCGCTCATGGTGAATCTCCGTGCGTGATGCGTTTTGAATTCGGGTCAACAACCGGCCAGCGCGTCGCGCAGCAGCGGCGCGAGGCGGTCGGTTTCCTTGAGGAAGGCGTCGTGGCCGTAGGGCGACTCGACCACTTCGAGCGTGGCCGGGCCATGCAGGCGGCGCTGCAGCTCGCACAGGTCGGCCAGCGGCACCAGGCGATCGGACGGGAAGCCGATCAGGGTCGCCGGCGCGGCCACCCGCTCGGGCGTCACGTCATGCAGGTCGATGGACTCGGACAGGGCCAGGAAGCGCTCGACATCAAAGCGCTCGACAAAGCGGCGGCCGGCGTGCTCGAGATAGTCCTCGACCGGAAAATGGAAACGGCCGTCGCGATACTCCGGCGCGGCATTGAAGCGCCGTGCGAATTCCTCGCTGCCGCGATAGGTGGTCATGGCCAGCTGGCGCGCCAGCGACAAGGCCTCGTCGGACTGACCGCTGGCCAGCCCCAGCCGCACGATGCCGCGCTGGACCGAGCGCTGCGCCGTGGCGAGCGGGTGCGGACGATGAGCACCGGCCAGCAGCACCAGCCGACCCAGGGCATAGGGGTGACGCGCGGCGAAGGCCAGGGCCACCATGGCGCCGTAGGACGAACCGATGAAGGCGTGCACACGGCCAATGCCGAGCGACTCCACCAGGGCGGCGAGCACATCGGCCTGGTCCTCGCTGGACACGGCCTGCGCGCCATCGAGATCGGCCGGGGTGATCCAGTCGATGGAGAGCACGCGGTAGCGGCCCAGATCCAGCGGCTGGCCGGCGCCCACCTGGGACTGCCACCAGCCCGGCGGGGTCTCGCCGTCCAGCGCCACCACGTCACGCGTGGCGGAGATGCCGCCCTGCACGATTACGGTGGGCGCATCAGGCGCGCCGCACCACAGGTAGCTCACTTCCAGCTCGCACGGGGCGCTGCCGTACTTGGGCGTGATGACGATGCGACGGCTGCAGCGCTGGGTGGTCAGGTCCGGCCGCATGCCGCCAGCGACCGCGGCGGGAGCGGTGGCGACGGGCGGGATGGGTTGCGGCTGGCTGGACATGGGGCTCTTCTCCGGTCGGCATCGACCTGCGGACCGGAGAGGAGAGCAAGGCACGACCGGCACGGGGCGCGGTGGTGCTGGTTTGCCCTCATCTCGCGGCTTGCGCCCTAGGCGCTGCCGCAGGAATTGGCACCGTCGCGGAAAATTCCGCAGGTTGCCCCGGCTTCAAAGGGCCTGTCCCTCCGCCGGTCTCGATGAGTAAAGGGGAATCTAACGAGCCTGATCGGCTGTGTCAATAGACGTCTAAACGTCTATGCATCTAGCCATCGACATTTTTCGACGGATGTGACGGTTACAGCTGCAACCACATCAAGCCCGCGCCCGGCCTGCAAGGAGGCCGGGCGCGGTGATCATTACTGCTTCACCGCAACGAATGCCATGCTGCGATCGTGCAGTTTGTCGTCCATCAGGACCTTCATGGTCTTGCCGTCGGCCGACACGGTGGAGGTGAGTACGGTCACGACCTTCCCGTCGCGCTTGTCGGTTTCCACCATCGACATCTTGCCGGTCTGCTTCACGGTCACGCTGTTGATGCCCGGATCGCCCTTGTACGGCGCTTCGGTCCCGTCCAGTTTCGCCTGATAGGACTGGCCCGTCGGCGCGCTCATGTGGAGCATGCCGCCCTCCTCCTTGAAGGTGATCTCGGTGGCGTTCTCCGACATGTTGGCGATATTGGCGGTGACCCATGAGCCCGATACCGCATGCGAGCCAGCCGGGCCCGCCGCCACTTGTTTCATCTCGCCATTGCCGGTGACCGGCGCACCGCTGCTGTTGCTGCTGTCGCTGAACTCGAAATGCGCGGTCTTGCCGTCGGGTGCCACGGTAATCGTCGTGGTGGCGACGACCTTGCCACCCTTCTTGTCGGTTTCCTTGATGGTGTGCGCATCCACCACCTGCACGGCCATCGAATCGAGATACGGATGCCCACTGACCGCATGATCCTGTCCGTCGGCCTTGATGCTCACCGCCGGCACGCAGGTCTTGCAATCGTACATGCCGTCCTTGAGCACGAAGACATCGGGCTTCTTGGGCATCTGCACCTTGCTCATGTCGACCTTCCAGGTGCCGTCGAACGGCCCATCGGCCATCGCGGCAACGGGAAACAGCAGAAGCAGGCACAGGCCTAGCGATACTGACTTGTTCATGGAGGTGACTCCCCGGAGTAAGGAATGGCCAGGCCATGCCCTAACCCCCAGGTGCCACGTCCTTGTCCTTCGGGCGCCAAGACCCAGCCCGATCAACCTACGCCGGGGGCAGCACCACAGCCACTGGCCGGAAGGGTTAGTTTTGACGGGTTTGCGGGCCTCTACGCGGGCTGCAACACTGCGCGCCTGACCTCTCTGCCCCTGGATCCCGATGTCACTCGCCGCCCATCTCGTTGTTGCCCTCGTCGCCCTGCTCCACGTGTGGTTCCTGGTGCTGGAGATGTTCCTGTGGACTCGCCCCGCCGGTCGCCGCGCCTTTGGGCTGAGCCAAGAGTTTGCCGAGCAGTCCAAAGTGCTGGCGGCGAACCAGGGCCTGTACAACGGCTTTCTGGCGGCCGGACTGGGCTGGGGCCTGTGGCTGGGCGACGCCGGGCGCCCGATCACGCTGTTCTTCCTGGGCTGCGTGCTGGTGGCCGGGATCTATGGCGGCTTCACCGCCAGCCGCAAGGTGCTGTGGATCCAGGCCCTGCCTGCCCTGATCGGCATCGTGCTGGTGGTGCTGTCCTGAGCGTTTGCGGAGGCGGGCCTGCATCGGACCCTCCTCTGTGCGATGCTTTTCTTCTTCCCCGCCAGCACCGGCCAGTCATGACTCTCGTGCCTCAGGAAGCGGTCGGCGACCGTTTCGACCCGCAACAGATGCAACATGCCCGCGAACGCACCTGGGCGGCGCTGCACGGCATCCGCGAGCGCATGCGTCCGGGCATTTCCGAGGATGAGGCGAAGGCCGAAGCCGCCGAGGTGTTCCGCGCGCTGGGCATGGAGCGGCTGTGGCATCCGGTGATCATCCGCATCGGCCGCAATACCACCAAGACTTATCGCGAGCGTTCCGAGCCGGTGCGCCTGGGCGAAAACGATATCTACTTCATCGATCTGGGCCTGGTGTTCGAAGGCCATGAAGGCGATGTGGGTGACACCTTCGTGGTGGGCAACGCGCCGGAGCTGCAGGCCTGCGCGGATGCCGCAAGAGAGCTGTTCCGCGTCACCGCCGATGCATGGCGGAGCCAAGGCCTCAGCGGCGAAGCCTTGTACGCGTTTGCCGAGCAGCAGGCTCAGGCCATGGGCTGGCGCCTCAACCATGAGATCAAGGGTCATCGCGTCAGCGACTTCCCTCATTCGGTGCACAAGGCGGGCGATCTGGGCGAATACGGCGAACCACCGTCCAGCGGGTTATGGATCCTTGAGATCCAGATCGCGCACCCGACCGAGCCCTACGGCGCGTTCTACGAGGACCTGCTGACCCGCGACTAGTCGCCGAACAAACCGTTATCGGTGCATCAGCTAGCATGCACTCACTCCCCGCCCGCCCCGAGTGCCCTGCATGTCCCCTGTTTCACCTCATCGAACGGCCGAGGCCGCTCGAACGTCGCATGCGGCTGCCTCCACGGATCGGCTCAAGTTCAACGGCGACAACACGTTCCAGCGCGAGTTGCGACGGCGTGTCGAGGCCCATTTCAAGCACAGCGGGCAAAAGCAGCGCGACGGCGCGGCCATCTATCTGAAGACGGCGATCATCCTGGCGAGCTTCGTCGCCACGTATGTGCTGCTGGTCTTTTTCGCGGCCACCTGGTGGCAGGGCGTGCTGTTCAGCGTCGCGCTCGGCGTGGCGACCGCGCAGATCGGCTTCAACATCATGCACGACGCCGGCCATCAGGCCTTCTCCGAGCATCGCCGCGTCAACAAGTGGATGGCCATGACGTTGGACCTGGTCGGCGGCAGCTCGTACGTGTGGCACTGGAAGCACGCGCATTTTCACCACACGAATACCAACATCGACGGCTACGACAGCGATATCAACCTCGGTGCATTGGCGCGCTTCGCGCCGCAGCAGAAGCACTATTGGCATCATCGCTGGCAGCACATCTATCTGTGGATGTTGTACGGCCTGACGGTGGTGAGCTGGCATCTGCATGACGATTTTCGCGACGTGATCACCGGCACCATCGGCAAGCGCCGCTTTCCGCGCCCCAAAGGCAAGGATCTGGCGGTCTTCGTCATCGGCAAGCTGGTGTTCTTCACGCTGGCCCTGGGCTTGCCGCTGATCTTCCATTCGGTGAGCGCCGTGCTGCTTTGCTATGGCCTGGTCGCCGTGGTGGCGGGTCTGCAGCTGGCCCTGGTGTTCCAGCTCGCGCATGCGGTGGAAGAGGCCGCGTTTCCACAGCCCAGCGAACCGGGCCACATGAACACGCCGTGGGCGATCCATCAGCTGCAAACCACGGCGAATTTCTCGCGCAACAACCGGCTGGTCACCTGGCTGGTCGGCGGCCTGAACTTCCAGATCGAACACCACCTGTTTCCGCGCATCTGCCACGTGCACTACCCGGCCATCTCGCGGGTGGTCGAAGCGACCTGCCGCGAGTACGGCGTGCCCTATCACGCCAACGCCTCGTTTGGCGCGGGCCTCGCCTCGCATTACCGCTGGCTCAAGCGCATGGGCCAGCCGGATGCCCTCGCAGCGCCGGTGGCGCTGGAACCCCTCCCGCAAAACTGAACAGCACGCCCAGCGGGCGCGCCGGAAGCCTGGCGTAGCCGGGACGGCGAGGCGCCAGGCCCGGCTGGCCGGCCGTTCCACGCTATCATTGGCGGCTAGCCTTCCTGCCGACCCGCCTCCATGTCTGCCCATCTCGCCGAAACCCGCCGCCGCCGTACCTTCGCCATCGTCAGCCATCCTGACGCGGGCAAGACCACGCTGACCGAAAAGCTGCTGCTGTTCGGCGGTGCGATCCAGATGGCCGGCTCGGTGAAGGGCCGCAAGGCTGCCCGCCACGCCACCTCCGACTGGATGGCGCTGGAAAAGGAGCGCGGCATTTCGGTGACCTCGTCGGTGATGCAGTTTCCGTACGAAGGCCGCATCGTCAACCTGCTCGACACCCCGGGCCACGCGGACTTCTCCGAAGACACCTACCGCGTGCTAACCGCGGTGGACTCGGCGCTGATGGTGATCGACTGCGCCAAGGGCGTGGAAGAACGCACCATCAAGCTGATGGAGGTGTGCCGCCTGCGCGACACGCCCATCATGACCTTCATCAACAAGCTCGACCGCGAAGGCCGCTCGCCGATCGAACTGCTGGACGAAGTGGAATCCGTGCTGGGCATCGCCTGCGCGCCGCTCACCTGGCCGATCGGCATGGGCAAGCGCCTCAAGGGCGTGTACCACCTGCTGCTCGATGAAGTGCACGTGTTCGAGCAGGGCAAGAACTTTACGCGCCAGGACTCGACCATCTTCAAGGGCCTGGATGCACCCGGCCTCGAGGCGATGATCGGCGCCGAAGCGCTGGCCGAACTGCGCGACGAGCTGGAACTGGTGCAAGGCGCCTCGCATCCGTTCGATATCGAGCAGTACCTCGCCGGCAAGCTCACGCCGGTGTTCTTCGGTTCGGCGGTGAACAATTTCGGCGTGCAGCTACTGCTGGATTTCTTCGTCGAGCACGCACCGTCGCCGCGTTCGCGCGCTACGCTGTCGCGCGAAGTGAGGCCCGAAGAGGAAGCCCTCACCGGTTTCGTGTTCAAGATCCAGGCCAATATGGATCCCGCGCATCGCGACCGCATCGCCTTCATGCGCGTGTGCTCGGGCACCTATAGCGCCGGCATGAAGATGATGCAGACGCGCACCGGCAAGGACGTGCGCATCGCCAACGCGCTCACCTTCATGGCCAGCGACCGCGAAATCGTCGAGAGCGCCTATCCCGGCGATGTGATCGGCCTGCACAACCACGGCACCATCGGCATCGGCGATACCTTCACGGAAGGTGAGATGGTGAGCTTCACCGGCATTCCCAACTTCGCACCGGAACTGTTCCGCCGCGCGCGCCTGCGCGATCCGCTGAAGATGAAGGCGCTGCAGAAGGGCCTGGCGCAGCTGTCCGAAGAAGGCGCCACGCAGTTCTTCCGTCCGCTGATGAGCAACGACCTGATCCTGGGCGCGGTCGGCGTGCTGCAGTTCGACGTGGTGGCTTATCGCCTGAAAGACGAATACGGCGTGGACGCCAGCTTCGAGCAGGTCACCGTCGCCACCGCGCGCTGGATCCACTGCGACGACGCCAAGAAGCTCGAGGAATTCCGCGAGAAGAACGCCAACAACCTGGCCATCGATGCGGCCGGCGAACTGGTCTATCTCGCGCCGTCGCGAGTGAACCTGCAGTTGGTGCAAGAGCGCTCGCCCGGCGTGCGTTTCTCAGCGACGCGCGAGCACGCGACCTCGCTGGATCTGTAAGCCGGATGGGCGGCCCCGGCAACGGCCGGGGCCTGCTACCCTCCCCTTCATTCTCAGGGGAATCCATCCATGCCAGCAGGACAGCTCGCCTTCACCACGCCCGCCACCGCCACGCCGTGGCAACGCTGGATGGTGTTCTCGCCGATGGGCCGCATCTTCTTTTTCGGCGCATTGTGCTTTGTGCTGTTCAAGCTCGTTTCCGTGAGCGTTGCAGCCATGGGCCTGGTCGGCCCTGGCGTGTCGCCGTTGTCGCGCGCCGTCGGCATTCTGGCGATGGAGCTGATTTCATCGCTCGTGGCGTATGCCGTGCTGGTGAAGGCCATCGAACGCCGCCCCCTGCGAGAACTTGCGGTGCGCGACATGTTCACGCTCGGCCTCGCCGGACTGCTGGCTGGCGCCTTGCTGATCAGCCTTGTCGTGTTCGTGCTTTGGCTCGCCGGCAGCTATCACGTCACCGGCACGAACCCGGACGTGGACTGGCTGCCGGCCGTACTGCTGACGGGCATTGGCGCCGGCGTGTTTGAGGAAATCGTCGCGCGCGGCATCCTCTTCCGCACGCTCGAAGAAGGCCTCGGCACCTGGTGGGCGCTGGCCATCTCGGCGGTGTTCTTCGGCGCGGCCCATATCTTCAATCCCGGTGCCACGCTGTGGAGCTCGCTCGCCATCGCGATCGAGGCCGGCATTTTGCTGGCCCTGCTCTATCACGTGACGCGCTCGCTGTGGCCGTGCATCGGACTGCATGCGGCATGGAATGTGATGCAGGGCACGGTCTACGGCATACCGGTTTCGGGCACGGCCGCCCACGGCTGGCTGGTGTCCAACTGCACCGGGCCGGACTGGTTGAGCGGCGGCGTGTTCGGTGCTGAGGCTTCGGTCGTCGCGCTGATCGTCTGCTCGTCCTGCTCGGCCCTGTTGCTGATTGTGGCCGTGCGTCGCGGCAGCATCGTGCCGCCGTCGTGGCGTCGTACCTCCAGCAAGTCCTGAGGCCAGCTATCGTCTTCACAAATCTGCGGATACCCTGAAGGGAACCGCCCCGGCCTGGCAGGACTGCCAGGCCTTGCCCATTGTGAAGACGTATGGCCGCCCCGAAAAACCGCTATTCCTGGCTGGCCCACCAGCCGATGCAGCAGAAAATCCTGGTCGCGATCGGCACCCTCGTGTTGCTGTTCGTGATCTGCAGCGTCGTCAGCTTGCAGTCGTTGTCGCGGCAGGACGTCAGTACGCACTGGTCGCGGCACACCTACGACGTGCGCGCCAAGATCGACGACGTGACCGAACAACTGCAGGCCAGCCAGATGGCGCTGCGCGGTTTCCTGCTCAACCCGCAAGGCTCTGAGCTGGCGGCGCACCAGCAGGCCGACGCGGCGCTCGCCCGGGACCTGAGCGAGCTGCGCACCCTGACGAGCGACAACCCGCTGCAGCAAGGCCGCATCGACCGTATCGAATCGATGGCGGACCAATGGCAGAAGGACGCACTGGCCAACGGCATCGAGCCGATGCAGGCGATCCGTGCCAACGACGCCACCGAAGCGGCGATGGAACGCGTGCGTGTGCAGACCAGCTACCTCGCGCACCGCACCGTCTTCGTGGCCGACATCCTCGGCGTACTCAAGCAGATGGACGATACCGAGGCCGCCCTGCTGGACCAGCGCGAAGCCACGCAACAGCGCGACGTGAGGGAAGTACGCGCCGTTACCTGGATCACCATGCTGCTCAGCCTGCTGCTCGGCGGCTCGGTGGTGTACATGACGTTCCGCCTGATCACGCGCCCGATTCGCCGCATGACGGATCTGATGACGCGTCTGGCCAGCCACGATCACAGCGTGGAAATACGCCAGCTGGAACGTCGCGACGAAATCGGCGAGATCGCCCGGGCCCTGCAGGTGTTCAAGCAGATGGCGATCGAAACCGCGGCGCAGACCTGGGTGAAGACGCAGGTTTCGCAGATCGCCAGCGACCTGCAGAAAGTGGAGACCGAACGCGACTTCGCCGAGCAGCTCACTGGCACGCTGGGACCGCTGCTCGAATGCGGCGTGGGCGTGTTCTATCGTTTTGACGAGCAGGATCAGCGATTGCGCCTGCAGGGCAGCTACGGCTACCAGCAGCGTCGCCACCTGAGCACCGAATACGCGCTGGGTGAAGGACTGGTCGGCCAGAGCGCGCTGGAACGCAAGCCGATCACGCTGCAGGACGTGCCCGACGATTACGTGCGCATCCATTCCGGCAGCGGGGAGGCGTCGCCGAACACCATCAGCGTGCTGCCGCTGATCCTGCGGGACAAACTGCTCGGTGTGCTGGAACTGGCCAGCTTTCACCATTTCAGCGAACCCCAGCAGCGCCTCTTGAACGAACTGCTGCCGATTGCGTCGCTGTCGCTGGAGAACCTGGGCCGCGCCATTCGCACGCAGGACTTGCTCAAGCGCACCAGCGAGCAGGCCGACGAGCTGCGCGCTTCGGAGGAAACGCTGCGCCGCCAACAGCAGGATCTTCAGGTCACCAACGAAGAACTCAACGCCAAGACCCACGAGCTGCAGGAGCAATCCCAGCGCCTGCTCGCGTCGGAAGAAGAACTGCGCGTGCAAACGGAAGAACTTCAGGCATCCAACGAAGAACTGCGCCAGAAGACCGACACGCTCAACCAGCAGAAACACGTGCTGGAAACCTTGCAGCGCGAAACGCAGGAGAAGGCAGAGGAACTGGCCCGCGCCAGCCAGTACAAATCCGAATTCCTCGCCAACATGTCGCACGAGTTGCGCACGCCGCTCAACAGCCTGCTGATTCTGTCGCGCAGTCTTGCCGACAACCGCGAGGGCAACCTTGATGGGGAGCAGGTCGAATCGGCGCGCATCATCCACGACTCGGGCAGCAACCTGCTGCGCCTGATCAACGACATCCTCGATCTGTCCAAGGTCGAGGCCGGCAAGATGGACGTCGTACTGGACGATTTCCCGCTGGCCGACCTTGAACGCGCGCTCAAGCGCACCTTCAACCATGTGGCGCAGGACAAGCAGATCGACTTCATCGTGAAGATCGATGCTGGTCTGCCGACCACGCTACGCACGGACGCGACCAAGCTCGAGCAGATCGCCAACAACCTTATCGGCAATGCCTTCAAGTTCACCCACCAGGGTTCGGTCACGGCGCATATCGGGCGCCCCTCGGCGGCCATCAGCCTGCCGCCGGGCATGCAGGGCAAGGATGTGATCGCCATCGCCGTGACCGACACCGGGATCGGTATTCCGCCGGATAAAGCGCAGAAGATTTTCCAGGCGTTCGAACAGGTCGACGCCAGCACCAGCCGTCAGTACGGCGGCACCGGCCTGGGCCTGACCATTTCCAAGCGCATCGCCGAACTGCTCGATGGCGACATCGTGCTGCACAGCGAGGTCGGGCACGGCAGCACCTTCACGATCTTGCTGCCGCTGGAAGGGCCCTCCGGCGTCCCCATCACGGCACCCTCCAGCAGCGTGGCAGCGCCCAGCCCAATCCGACCCACGATGACTCAGGCGCTGCTGCCGGAAACCATCGAAGACGATCGCGCCAGCGTGATGCCGGGCGACACTGCCATCCTCATCATCGAGGACGATCCGGTGTTCGCGCGCATCCTCGCCGACATGGTCCGTCGTAAGGGCTATCGCGTGCTGGCCGCCGCCGATGGCGAATCGGGCCTGCAACTGGCGGCAAAGCACAGCCCCACCGGCATCCTGCTCGACGTGATGCTGCCGGGCATGGACGGCTGGACGGTGATCGAGCGCCTGAAGGAAAACACCGCCACGCGGCACGTCCCCGTTCATTTCATTTCCGCGGTGGACGAAGCCAACCGCGGCCGCGACCTGGGCGCCGTGGGCTTTCTCACCAAGCCGGTCAGCCGCGAGGCGATCGGCGAGGCCTTCGATCGCCTGCTGCATTTTGCCGAAGGCCACATGCGCCACCTGCTGATCGTCGACGACGACGCCGATTCTCGCGCGGCCATGCGCACTCTGTTGCGCAACGACGACGTCAGCATCGAGGAGGCCGGCAGCGCCGAAGAAGCGCTCGAGCGCATGCGCGACACCACCTACGACTGCATCGTGCTGGATCTGGGCCTGCCGGGCATTTCGGGCATCGAGTTTCTCGAGCAGCTCTCCGCCGCGGGCAGCATTCCGCCGGTTGTGGTCTATTCCGGCCGCGAGCTGAGTCGGGAAGAGAGCCTGAAGCTGCGCCAATACACCGACAGCATCGTGATCAAAGGCGCACGGTCGCCGGAGCGCCTGCTGGATGAAGTGAGCCTGTTCCTGCACAGCATCCAGGGTGGCCGCGCGCGACAGGCCGCTGTTGGCGCCAAAGCGAGGGCAGCTTCGCCCTCGCCCGCGCTGACCGATGCGAACGAGTTGATCCACCGCAAGGTGCTGCTGGTGGATGACGACATGCGTAACTTGTTCGCGCTGTCCAAGGTGCTGCGTGGCTGGGGCATGCATGTGACGATGGCGCAGGATGGCCTGAAGGCACTCAAGGCCCTGACCGACAACAGCGACATCGAGCTGGTGCTGATGGACGTGATGATGCCGGTGATGGACGGCTACGACACCATCCGCGAGATCCGTGCGCAGCCGCAGCTGGCCAAATTGCCGATCATCGCGCTGACGGCCAAGGCGATGCGCGGCGATCGCGAGAAATGCCTTGAAGCGGGCGCCAACGATTACCTGTCCAAGCCGATCGACATCGACAAGCTGTCCTCGATGATGCACGTGTGGCTGCATCGATGAGCAAGCGGGCCGAAAAGGCGAAAGTGGTCGACACGGCACTCGAAGATATCGAGATCGAGCTGTTCGTGCGCGCGCTCAAGCTGCGTCACGGCTACGACTTCACCCAGTACGCGCCGGCCTCGCTGAAGCGGCGCGTGCTGCAGCTGGCCCATGCGCAGCACGCCGATACGGTGAGCGCGCTGACCACCCGCGTGCTGCACGAGAAGGATTTCCTGCCCGCTGTGCTCGAAGGACTGTCGGTGCCGGTATCGGAGATGTTCCGCGACCCGGATGTCTTCCTCGCGCTGCGCGAACAGGTGTTTCCCGTGCTTGCCAGCTATCCGCAGATCAACATCTGGCAGGCTGGCTGCGCGCATGGACAGGAGGTCTACTCACTGGCCATCCTGCTCGAGGAAGCCGGCCTGTACGACCGCACACAGATCTATGCCACAGACTTCAACGAGGCCGCGCTCAGGCACGCGCAGGAAGGCATTTACCCGTCGCGCGAGGCACAGCTTTGGTCGCGCAACTATCTCGCCGCGGGCGGCAGTCACACGCTGGCCGACTATTACAGCGCACGCTACGAGCTGATCAAGCTCGACCAGCGCCTGCGCCGCAACGTGACCTTCGCCAACCACAACCTGGTTACCGACGAAGTGTTCTGCGAAGCGCATCTGGTGCTGTGTCGCAACGTGCTGATCTACTTTTCGGACTCGCTGCAGGACAGGACGCTGGCGCTGTTCCGCGACAGCCTGGTGCGCGGCGGCTTCCTCTGCCTGGGCACGCGCGAAAGCCTGGATTTCGCGCCTTCAGCCGCCGACTTCACGCCGGTGGATGCCGCACGCCGCATCTATCGCCTCGGCTCGCGCGGCACGGGCAAGGAATGACATGGCCATGCCGCAGGCCATTGTGATCGGTTGTTCGGCGGGCGGTCTCACCGCGCTGGAGCAGCTGTTCGCAGGGATCGATCCGGCCCTGCCCCAACCGATTGCCGTGTGCTGCCACACCGGTTCGGCCACGGTGGATCTGTTGTGTGAATTGTTGGCCAAGCACGCCACGCTGCCGGTGGAGGAGGCGCGCGAGCGCGCGCCCATGCGCGGCGGCGTGATCCATGTGGCGCCAAGCGGCTATCACTTGCTGGTCGAAGCAAGTCGACGTTTTTCGTTGTCGGTGGATCAGCGCGTGAGCTTTGCCCGCCCATCCATCGACGTGCTGTTTGAATCAGCTGCCGAGGCGTATCGCGAGTCGCTGATCGGCATCGTGCTTACCGGCGCCAACAGCGATGGCGCCGATGGACTGCTGCATGTACGGCAGGCCGGGGGGATTGCCGTCGTGCAGGATCCGGCCGATGCCGACGTTGCGACCATGCCCGCCGCCGCGCTCGAACGCGCCGGCGCGGACCATTGCCTTCCACTGGCGGCGATCGCGCCGCTGCTCAACCGTCTATGCCTGCCATGAACCTGCCAGCCCCAAAGATCCTCGTCGTCGACGATACCCCCGCCAACCTCGTCGCCATGCGCCACCTGCTTGCCGACAGCGGCGCACAGCTGTACGAGGCCGACAACGGCAACGCAGCGCTCGCGTTGTGCCTGGACCATGAGTTCGCGCTGATCCTGCTCGACGTGAACATGCCGGAGATGGACGGCTTTGAGGTGGCCTTCCTGATCGGCGAGGATGAACGTCTGCGCGAGACGCCGATCATCTTCGTCACGGCGGCCTATGCCGACGACATCAATCGCGTGCGCGGCTATCACTTTGGCGCGGTGGATTACATCGCCAAGCCGATCAACGACATGATCCTGCAGTCCAAGGTGCGCGTTTTCCTCGAGCTGTACCGCGCGCGAGCGGCGCTTAAGTCGACGCTGGCCGAACTGGAGGAGCGCAACGAGCAGCTCAACACGGAAATTTCAGAACGCCGGCGCATCGAAGCGCAGATCCGCCACCAGGCCACCCACGACACACTCACCGGCCTGCCCAATCGCACGCTGTTCCACGACCGCCTGCTCACCGCCATGCAACGCGTACCGCGGCACGGGCCCTGCTTCGCATTGGCCATGCTCGACATTGATGGCTTCAAGGGCGTCAACGACAACCACGGCCACCCGGCGGGCGATGCCCTGCTGAAAGCCATTGCGGAACGACTCAGCGATCAGGTGCGCAGCAACGACACGGTCGCGCGCCTCGGAGGCGATGAGTTTGCGTTGATCCTGGAAGACGTGGCTGACGTGGATTTGCTCATGCGCCGCTGCCAGGACATCGGCAACGCGCTCGCCGCTCCCTACCCGCTTGAGGGGCGCCACGGCCCGTTCAACGCGCAGGTCAGCGCAAGTATTGGCGTGACCCTGTGGAAGGGCGACGGACAGGCCGACGAGGATCTGATCCAGTCCGCCGATCGCGCGCTCTATCAGGCCAAGGACAGCGGCAAGAATTGCTGCGTGATGTCGCCTTGATTCACGACTTGCGCGGCGACACCCACATGTCGATGCGCGCGCGGAAGACTTCGTCGCCCGCTTCGTTGCGCACGCTTACCAGCGCCGGCCACGCATAACCGCTGGTCGCCTCGCGCGCCGGCGATTCCGGCCTGGCCTGCGCCACCAGGGTGCCCGTGGCCTTGGCCAGGTATTCCACCGTCATGCCCTTGGGAATCCAGCGCATGCTCGACGGGATGGTCACGTCGGTCATCATGCCCGCGGTGAGTTCGGCGGCATTGCATAGGGCAATCGCGTGCACGGTGCCGATATGGTTGTGCACGCGGCGGCGATCGCGGATCGCCACTTCGCAGAGCCCCGGTTCCAGTGCGCGGAACTGAGGAGCGATCGTGGCGAAGTAAGGCGCCTTCAAACAGATCAGGCGGCCATAGAGCCAGCGGCCACCGGGCAGTGTGACCAACCGACGATACAGCGACAGTGCCTGGTTCATGCCAAACCTCCCTCGCGGGCAACGCGGCGGCGCTGCCCTTTCGTGTGTCGATGGATTGCCGCCATGCTTGCGTGAACAGGCATGGCGGCCGGCAACGTCAGGCCGCGTCGGCCAGCTTCTTGTTGCGGTCGGCGCGCGTCACCGCGGCACGGAGTTCGGACGGATCGAAGTCGTCTACCGAAATGAACTCGAACACGCCCTCGCGCACGCGCTTGAGCAGTTCGAATTCGGCGGCATTGATCACGCCCGCCTGCATCGCTTCGACCAGCTGCCCCACGAAGTCGTGCGACTTGAACTGGCCGGCCTTCTGCGCCTTGCCGAACTTGCGTTCCACCGGCTCGGCCGCGATCACGTCGGGCAGCAGTGCGTTCATCCGGCCGATGGTGTTGTTGGCGGTCGGCGTGAGATAGGTCCACTCGATCAGGCGATCACGCGCCTCGCCCGGCGCCGTGATGATGGCGGCGACGCGGCGGCCCAGGCGATCGGACGGCGGCACTTCGCGGCGTCCCCATGGGAACACCAGCGCACGCAGCAGCCAGGACACCGGGCGCACCGGGAAGTTGCGGATGGCGCCGTCGAGCGAGGTCTGGATGCGCCACATGCACTCGTGGAACGCCCATGCCAACAGCGGACGATCGGCTTCCGGACGGCCAGTGTCCTCATAACGCTTGAGCATGGCGCTGGCGATGTAGAGATAGCTCAACACGTCACCCAGGCGGGCGGACAGCTTTTCCTTGAACTTCAACTTGCCGCCCAGCACGCCCATGAAGGTATCGGCACACAGCGCGAGCGCCGCCGAGTAACGGTTGAGCTTGCGGTAGTAGCGACGCACATAGGCGTCGCCCGCGGTGTCGCCGATGCGCGATCCGGTGAGGCCCAGCGTAAGCGAACGCACGGCGTTGGAGATGCCGAAACCGATATGACCGAACAACGCGCGATCGAACGCCTTGAGGCGATCGCCGTAGTCCGGAATCGACAGCGCCTGCATTTCCTTCAACACATAAGGATGGCAGCGGATGGCGCCCTGACCGAAGATCATCAGGCTGCGCGTCATGATGTTGGCGCCTTCCACCGTGATCGCGATGGGCACGCCCTGCCAGGCGCGGCCGGCGTAGTTCTTCGGACCCAGCTGCACGGCCTTGCCGCCGTGCACGTCCATCGCATCACCGGCGATGATGCGGCCCCACTCGGTGGCGTGGTACTTGGCGATCGCCGACGGCACCGCCGGCTTCTCGCCGCGATCCACTGCGGCTGCGGTGGCACGCGACAAAGCGGCCGTCGCGTATGTCAGGCCACCGATGCGGGCGAGTGCTTCTTCCACGCCTTCGAAGCGTGCAATCGAAAGACCGAACTGCTTGCGCATGCGCGCATAGGCACCCGTCGCAGCAACGGCAGCGCGCACGCCGCCGGTGGCATTGGACGGCAGCGAAATGGCACGACCCACCGAGAGACATTCCACCAGCATCCGCCAGCCATGGCCGGCCATATGCGGGCCGCCGATCAGCACCGACATCGGCACGAACACGTCCTTGCCGTGCAGCGGACCATTCTGGAACGGCACGTTGAGGGGGAAGTGACGGCGACCGATTTCCAGGCCCGGCGTGGAACGCGGCAGCAACGCCAGCGTGATGCCGAGGTCTTCCTTGTCGCCCAGCAGTTTCTCCGGGTCGTACAGACGGAAGGCCAGACCCACTACCGTGGCGATCGGCGCCAGCGTGATGTAGCGCTTGTCGAAGGTGAGCTTCATGCCCAGCGTTTCGACCCCATCCACCACCTGCTTGCAGACCACACCGAAGTCGGTGATCGAGGTGGCATCGGAACCGGCATACGGGCCGGTGAGCGCGAAACACGGAATTTCTTCGCCCACCGCGAGGCGCGGCAGGTAGTGGTTCTTCTGCTCGTCGCTGCCGTAGTGCAGCAGCAGTTCCGCCGGGCCCAGCGAATTGGGCACGGCCACCGTCGATGCCACCGTGGCCGACATAGTCGCGAGCTTCTGCAGCACCGCCGAGTGCGCCAGCGCCGAGAAGCCCAGGCCGCCATACGACTTGGGAATGATCATGCCGAAGAACTTGTGCTTCTTGATGAAGGCCCAGACTTCCGGCGGCAGGTCGGCCAGCTCGTGGGTGATCTGCCAGTCGTCGATCATGCCGCAGAGTTCTTCCACGGGACCGTCGAGATAGGCCTGTTCTTCCACGCTCAACTCCGGCTTGGGCTGCTTGAGCAGCTCATGCCAGTCGGGCTTGCCCGAGAACAGCTCGCCTTCGAAACCGACCGTGCCTGCTTCAAGCGCCGTCTGTTCGGTTTCGGAAAGCTTGGGCGTGACCTTGGCGAACATCTTCAGCAGCGGCGTGCTGATCTGCTTGCGGCGGAAACCGTCCATCAGCAGCGGCACGGCGATCGCCAGTTCGATCACCACCAGGACGAAAGTCGTCCACGGCGCGCCGGCAACCAGGCCGACCACGACGGTCGTGATCACCGTGGCAATCGCCCACGTGCGCAGACTGCTGCGGTGGTAGGCACAGGCGCCAGTGGCAATCAGCGCCGCCAGCAAAGTCAGTATCACGGACATTCAAACACCTCGTTACGCATGACGTCTTGGTGGAACATGGATTCAGGCGGTGACCGCATCGCTGCGATCGGTAGAAGAAAGCTGGCCCACGAATCGTGCGATCTCGCGGGTGAATGCGTCGTTGGCGTCGCCGGCGACCATGTGTGTGGCGCGCGGCAGCTCCACATGCTCGGCATGCGGCACCAGCTGCAGGAATTCATCGACGGTGTCGCGCGAAACGACATCGCTGCGACCGCCCGACAACAACAACACCGGCACGCGCACCTTGGCCGCCGCCGACATCAGGCGCGGCTGGTAACGTTCGCTCTCGCTCACCAATCCGTTGAGCAGGGCCGGATCCCAATGCCAGCGCAGGCGACCGTCGTCGCCTTCGCGCAGCAGGGGGCGCAGTTGATCTTCGGTTTTGCGCTCGGCGCGATGCGGCATGTACCTAGCGATTTCGTCCGCCGCCTGCGCATAGTTTTCGAAGCCGTCGGGATGGGCCTGCATGAAGGCCAGGATGCGTTCCACGCCCTTGGTTTCCCAACGCGGCGTGATGTCGACCAGCACGAGTGCGCGAAACGCCTCCGGATCAATCTCGCCGGCGATCACCAACCCGAGCAGGCCGCCCATCGACGCGCCGACCAGGATCGGCTTGCTCAGCTCGGCGTGCGCCAGCAGGCGCAGGTCGCCGATGAATTGCTCCATGTGGTAATCGCCGCCCGCCACGTGGCCGCTCTCGCCATGGCCGCGCGCATCGAAGGTGACGCAGCGGAAGCCTTCGTCCGCCAGCGCTTCGGCAGTGGTGCACCACGCGCCGCGCGTCTGGCCGAAGCCGTGTGCGAAGAGCAGCGTGGGATGGCCGGTGGGCTGGCGAATATCGATAGCCAGCGTCAGGCCGTCGACGGCCGTGACGTAGTTACTGGATTTCTGGGTCGGGGTTGTCGATACCATACGCATGAGTATGGATTGCAACAAATGGCTGCGTCAATATGCGCTGCGGCAACGCGGAGTTTCCGTCGATTCAACGACTTGCCCGGACGCCAATTGCAAAGCGGCCCGCAGGGGCTACCATACGCGTATGAATGCAAGCGCCAAACCCGAACGCACCCGCCTGTCCGCCGAGGATTGGGAAGACGCCGCCCTCCGGCTGATCGCCGACCAAGGCGTTGGCGCACTCGCCGTCGAGGCGCTGGCACGCCAGCTGGGCGTCACCAAGGGCAGCTTCTACTGGCATTTCCGTACCCGCGAGGCGCTGCTGCAGGCGGCGCTGGAACGCTGGGAGCAATACGGCGAGAAAGAGGTGATCAGCCAGATCGAGGCCATGCCCGATCCCCGCGCGCGCCTGCCCGAATTGTTCCGCCGCGTGGCGCATGAAATCGCACCGCACCGCGTGTATGCCGCGTTGCTCAAGGCGCTGGATCACCCGCAGGTGGTGCCGGTGATGGCGCGCGTTTCGCAGCGCCGCATGGAATTCCTCACCACCATTTACAGCGAGGCCGGCCTGGTGCCGGAAGAAGCGCTCAATCGCGCCCGGCTGACTTATGCCGCCTATGTGGGCTTCCTCCAGCTCAACTTTACGCTGGGCCTGCCGCGCATCAGCCATGACGAGTTCGATGCGTACGTGGAGCACATGATCCGCACCCTCACGCCGGCCTGACCCTCGGCCAGGCACCATCGCTCGCACGAACGCCGCCCTCGGGCGGCGTTTTTTTATGTTGCCAACCACTGGTAGTCCAGCTGGCAAAGTGGTCTGCAGTTACACCTGTAACTATCGGGTCTGGCAGCGAATTAGGGGTGCGCCCAGTTGGCTTTTGCTGCGCCATGCCTTGCCATGCCAGTGCACGTAAGTTACCGTTTCTGTTCTTTTTTAGCTCAAGACCAGAGTGAGGAAACGATGTCGAGCAAGCTGGCAGCGCTGCAGCGCTGGGTTGATGAGGTCGCGGCGCTGACCCGTCCGGCAAAGATCCATTGGTGCGACGGCTCGGACTCCGAGTACCAGCAGCTGGTGCAGCACATGCTGGGCACCGGCGACTTGATCGAGTTGAACCAGGAGACCCATCCGGGCTGCTACCTGCATCGCTCGAGCCCCTCCGACGTGGCCCGCGTCGAGCACCTCACCTTTGTGTGCACCAAGGACGAGGTCGACGCCGGCCCGAACAATCACTGGATGGCCCCGGCCGATGCGCACGCCAAGATGGACGCGCTGTTCGACGGTTGCATGGAAGGCCGCACCATGTATGTGATTCCCTACTGCATGGGCCCGATCGACTCCCCGCTCGCCCGTTGCGGCGTTGAGATCACCGATAGCCCCTACGTGGTCGCCAACATGCGCACCATGACGCGCATGGGCGCCGCCGCACAGGCGCGCATCGAGCGCGAAGGCACGTTCGTGAAGGGGCTGCACTCCACTGGCGAACTCGATCCCGAGCGCCGCTTTATCATGCACTTCCCCGAAGAGCTGACCATCAAGTCCTACGGCTCGGGCTACGGCGGCAATGCATTGCTCGGCAAGAAGTGCCACGCGCTGCGCATCGCCAGCTACCAGGCCAAGTCCGAGGGCTGGCTGGCCGAACACATGCTGATCGTGGGCATCGAAAACCCACAGGGCGAAACGCATTACATCGCCGCCGCGTTCCCGTCCGCCTGCGGCAAGACCAACCTCGCCATGCTGATTCCGCCGGAGGCTTACCGCCAGGACGGCTGGAAGGTGTGGACGGTGGGCGACGACATCTGCTGGATGCGCCCGGGTGCGGATGGACGTCTGTACGCGATCAACCCGGAAGCCGGTTATTTCGGCGTGGCCCCGGGCACCAGCGACGCCACCAATCCCAATGCGCTGTCGACGATTGCGCGCGACACCATCTTCACCAACGTCGCCGTCACCGCCGACAACCAGCCGTGGTGGGAAGGCTTGCCAGGCACGCCGGTCACCGACTGGCAGGGGCGTCCGTATGACCCGGCGAACGGCCCGGCCGCGCATCCCAATTCGCGCTTCACCGTCAGCGCCAGGCAGTGCCCGACCTGGTCGCCGCGCGCAGAGGATGCGCAGGGCGTGCCGATCAGCGCCATCGTGTTCGGCGGTCGCCGTCCTTCACTGATCCCCCTGGTGTTCGAGGCGAAGGACTGGAAGCACGGTGTGCTTGTCGGCGCCGCCATGGGCTCGGAAACCACCGCCGCCGCCACCGGCGCCGTCGGCGTGCTGCGCCGCGACTCGATGGCCATGAAGCCGTTCGCCGGCTATCACTACGGCGACTACTTCCGTCACTGGCTTTCGTTTGACCAGCCGGGCGCCAAGCTGCCGAAGATTTTCCACGTCAACTGGTTCCGCAAGGGCGAGGACGGCCGCTTCCTGTGGCCGGGCTTCGGCGACAACCTGCGCGTGCTGCAGTGGATGATCGATCGCGTGGAAGGCCGCGCCGCGGGCAACCACACGCCGATCGGCACGCTGCCGAAGGCTGGCGAGATCAAGCTCGACGACCTCCAGCTCGACCGCGCCACGGTCGACACCTTGTTCGAAGTGGACCAGGCCGGCTGGACCGCCGAACTCGCCGCCATCGGCGAGTACCTGGAGAGCTTCGGCCAGCGCATGCCGCACGAGCTGCATGCCGAACAACAGCGCGTCGCCAAGGCGCTCAACGATGCGGCTGTCCCGCCGCGCGCGGCCGTCGCCTCCTGACGCCCTCCCCCTCGCCGGCCCGACGCGGCCGGCGAGGATCTCTTGCTACTGAGGCAGGCTGACCCTCTCCTCGCCCAAGGGCTCTAAACCTTGCTGCGCGCCGGTGCATCCAAGCTGGCAAGATGATTGCTGCCTGCCCCGCCACCGGAACCACCATGCCGCCGCCAGCGCCCGCCGCGGAGTCTCATGACATGGACGACGTCCAGGCGGCGGCGAGTGGCGATCGTGCGGCTTTCCAGCGGCTCTATCGGGCGCATGTGGACCGCATCTACGGCGCCATCTTGCGCCTGGCCGGCTACGACCACGCCCGCGCCGAGGATCTCACCCAGGAAGCTTTCATCCGCGCCTGGCAGAAACTGTCCGGCTTTCGCGGCGATAGTGCGTTTAGTACCTGGTTGTATCGCCTGGCGGTGAATGTCGCGTTGATGGATATCAGGTCGCGCGGTTCGGACCCGGTCACCATGATGGACGAGGAACTGATCCCCGATCACGGTGAAACGCCGTTCTGCGCCGCCGAACGCGACGAACTGGAACGTGCCATTGGCAAACTGCCGCCACGGGCGCGCGCCGTGCTGGTGCTGCACGACGTGGAAGGTTGGCGACACGAGGAGATCGGTGCCGAACTCGGCATGGCAGTGGGTTCGTCCAAGGCGCAATTGCATCGCGCCCGCGGCCTGCTGCGGAAAGTTTTGGGAGAACGCTCATGAACGAATTTGAATGGCTGCGCCAGACACGCGCCCTGCGCGAACCGGTTACTCCACGTCGCGATCTGTGGTCCGGGATCGACGCTGCACTCGATGCAGCCGATACCAGCACGGTCGTGCCCACTGCACGACGCGCATGGCGCCAGCCGCAAAACTGGCTGATCGCCGCCAGCTTCGTCGGCTTGTCGCTGTTTGCCGGCAGTCTTGCGGTGCACCTGCGCGATCGCACGCTGGCCAATGCCACGGCGTCCACCACGCCGGACGTGAGCCGCTGGCGTCCGAACGATCCGCGCCTTGCCGGCGCGGCGGTGGAACTGGATGCCGCCAACATGGAACTGCGCCAGGCCATCGAACAGGCGCCCGACTCACCGGCGCTGCAGCGACTGCTGATGCGCACCCAGAAACAACAGTCGCAGCTGCGACAGATGGAACACCAGGCTGGTTGAGTCCAGCGGAGCCTTCACCATGAAAACCGCACGCGTCATCCCACTCCTGCTCAGCCTGTCGATCGGCCAGGCCCTGGCCGACACGCCCATCAACCTCAGCCACGACGCGTTGCCCAACGCGCATGTGAGCATCAGCAACGTCAAGGGCGCCGTGACCGTGAGCGCCTGGGATCGCAACCAGGTGCAAGTCACCGGCCGACTCGGCGACGGCGCCAAGCCGCTGGCCATCGAAGGCAGCAACAGCAGCTTGAGTATCAAGGTCGAACCGCAGGGCAAGTCCGGCCTGTTCAGCTGGGGCAGCGACAGCTCGATGGGTTCCACCACGCTGGATGTGCGCGTGCCCAAGGGCGCCTCGCTCGATGTCGACGTGGTGAGCGCGCCGATGAACATCGACGGCATCGACGGCGGCAGCATCAAGGTCAACACGGTCAGCGGCAAGGCGCGCATCAATGCCCGCTCGCCCAGCGTCGATGCCGACGCCGTGAGCGGCAGCCTGGAGCTGGCCGGCAGCGCGGACAAGGTGGCGTTGCAGACGGTGAGCGGCGACATCCTCGCGCCGAACGTGGGCACCGAGGCCAACCTGCAGACGGTCTCCGGCCGCATCCATGTCAGCGGTGGTCCGTGGCGCAGGCTCAACCTGAGCACGGTCTCGGGCGATGTGCAGCTGGCCGGCGGCGTCGCGCCCAATGGCAGCTATGACGTCGACAGCATGAGCGGCGACGTGCAGATCCAGGTGCCGTCCAACCTGTCGGCGATCATCAAGGCCTCCACCTTCAGCGGCGACCTGCGCAGCGACTTCGGCACGGTGAAGAAACCCGAGCACGGCCCCGGCAGCGAGCTGGAAGCCACGGCGGGTGCGGGCGGCGCCAAGATGAATGTCGAAACCTTCAGCGGCGACCTGCGCATCCGCCGGCAGGATTGATCACCGACTGGCAGCAACGAAAAACGCCGGGCAAGCCCGGCGTTTTCTTTGCGCGTTCAACCGATGGTCGACGGCTTGAATCAGAGATCCTGGTGGTACTGCACGTACGGCGTGCGCGACTGGTCAGGTTCCGGGCCCGCCGGCGTATTGATGGCATTGCCCGACGACCACAGATTCTGCGCGCCGATGCTCAGCTGGCCCTGCCACGGCAGACGCCAGGTCACGCCCAGGTCAATGCTGTTCCAGCGACGATCCGGGTTGTAGCCGGCGCCACCGGGCACACCCGCTTCCGGCGCCATGGTACGACCCACGATGCTGCCGCTCAGCGGACCGCGATCGACGCCAAAACTCACCGCTTTCTGGTCGAGTGCATTCACGCCCAGCACGTTGCCAGGCAGCAGACGCACACGGCCGACGCTGGCGCCCAGATCGATGCCGCTCTTGCCATCCAGGGCGAAGCGACCACGCGCATTGACCTGGGTGCTGCTGTCGAAACCGGAGAGGCCGTTGACACCCGGCATGGCGCCGGGGAGCAGACGCGGCAGCGTGGCAGCGCCCTGCACATTGTCGGTGCCCACGCTCAGGCCGAGCGAATAGCGACCATCGTTATACGTTGCGCCCACTTCGCTGCCGATGATGCGCGGCGCCTGGTTGTTCGCCCAGTTGTGCTCGCTCACGCCCACGTGCGCCTGCACGTTGGGGGCGATGCCGTAGCGGAATTCGGAAGACTGCACGGTGGCCGAATCCACCGCGCGGAACTGCAGCGGCGTATCGGCCAATTGCGCCGAACCCAGCGTGTCGCTGTTCGACTGCAACGCCAGCCAACGGCCATCGGAGCCGCGCCACAGGGGCACGCCGTTGGCAGCGGCCTGGGAGGTCTGATCCGGCGTCTGCGAGAGCAGGCGACCGGCCGCGCTGTACGAATCACTGGCCGCAGTCTGTCCTGCCGCGATCAGCGGCATCAACAGCAGTGGCAATGACAAGAACAGACGACGCATGAAACGCGAAACCCCCGCGATACAGATAGGCAGGAACGGATTCGCCCCCTCCCAGAGACGAGTTAGGCCTAACGATACCACATTTTACTTTTTGCTAACACCCAGATTCCCAGTTTGTGAACCAAGTCCGTATGGCCCATCTCACGAATTTTTGACATCTGCCAACCCAATAGGTTCCCGGTTTACAGACCCGGCGACAAAGCTGAATGGAGGCGATATATAGTCCTCTCCTGTCGACAATGCCCGGAATCGCCCCACGACTGATGACATCGGTCCCTTCCAGCACAATGCCCTCATGGCCTGCGGACAGCGCTGTCGCAGCCATGCATGCCGCGGTGGAGCGACTCTTCCGCGCGGCTGATGCTGCGAGCGTGGCGGAAATCTGCGAAGTCATGCTGCGCGATCTGGGCATCGAAGGCCGCCTGCACTGGCGCCTGCTGGGCGACACCGAGCCGCCGAACGAGCAGATCACCCAGCTGGATCTGGCGGAGGATCCGCAAGGCCTGCGTTCGCTGGTGCTGGCCTTGCCCACGGGTTCGATCTCGGACCCGATGAGAGAGAACCTGGCGTGGATCGGTCGGCTGCTGGCCTGCCGCCTGCGCCAGCTGGCGGAAACCTCGCGCCTGTACGAAGCCATTTCGCGGCTGGCGCTGGCCGAGCGTCTGCAGCGCGCGCTCTACGCCATTGCCGACCAGGCGGGCGCCGAGCACAACATGACCGAGATGATGCACTCGCTGCACGCCATTCTCGGCAGCCTGATGTACGCGGAAAATTTCTACATCGCCTTGTACGACGCCGCGACCGATACGGTGCGCTTTCCGTACTACGTCGACACGATGGACAAGGAACCGCCCTCGCCCGACGAATCGGTGCCGCTGCAGGAGATGCGTTACAGCCTCACCTGGAATCTGCTGCAGGGCGGCCAGGCGATCATGGGTTCGGTGGCCGAGCTGACCGAACAGTTCAAGGGACGCTTCGTGCTGCTGGGCCCGGTGTGCGAACACTGGCTGGGCGTGCCGCTGCTGCGCGACGGTCGCGTGGTCGGCGGCATCGTGATGCAGAGCTATCGCGAGGACACCCATTACAGCGAGCACGACCGCGAACTGCTCAGCTATGTCGCCAAACATGTGCAGACCGCGCTGGAACGGCGCGAGGCGCACGAAGAACTCGAACGCCGCGTCTCCAGCCGCACGGCGGCGTTGCGCGAAGCCAACCGCGTGCTGCGCCAGCAGGTGCTGCAGCGCCAGCGTGGCGAGCGCCTGCAGGCGGCGCTGTTCCGCATCGCGGAGCTGGCCAATGCTTCCGAAAGCATCGACAACTTCTATGCCGCCGTTCACCGTGTGATCGGCGGCCTGCTCTATGCGCGCAACTTCTATATCGCGCTGCTGGACGAAGAGCAGAAAACCCTTAGCTTCCCCTACTCCGTCGACGAATTCGACACCGTGCGCCTGCCGCGCGCGCATGGCCGCGGCGTCACCGAATTCGTGCTGCGCCACGCCAAGCCACTGCTGGCCGATCCGGCGGAATTCGATCGCCTGCAGCAGAGCGGCGAAATCACCCATCGTGGTTCGCGTTCGGTGTGCTGGCTGGGCGTGCCGCTGGTCTGGGGCGATCGCGCCATGGGCGTGCTGGCCGTGCAGAGCTACTCGCCGGAACATACTTACGACGTGCGCGACCAGGAGTTGCTCACCTTCGTGGGCTACCACGTCGCCAACGCGCTGCAACGCAAGCACACCACCGAATCGCTGAAGCAGGCCTATGCCAGCCTGGAGCGCCGCGTCACCGAGCGCACGCGCGCCCTCGCGCTGGCCAACCGTGACCTGCGCGAACAGATTGCCGAGCGCGAGCGCGTGGAGCGCCGCCTCAAGTACGAGACCCTGCACGATTCGCTGACCGGCCTGCCCAATCGCACGCTGTTGCTGCAGCGCCTCGAGCAGGCCCTGCAGCGCTATCACGGCGACACGCAGGAATTGTTCGCGGTGCTGTTCATCGACCTGGATCGTTTCAAGGTCATCAACGATTCCGTCGGCCACCTGGTCGGCGACGATCTGTTGTTCCAGGTCGGCGGCCGCATCCGCGCGTGCTTGAAGACGCGCGACGTGGTGGCGCGCCTGGGCGGCGACGAATTTGCCGTGCTGGCCGAAGGCATCACCGATCCGAAGATGGCGATGCTGATCGCCGAACGCATCATCGACGAATTGCAGACGCCGTTCCGCCTCGGCGCGAAGGAAATCTTCACCTCGGCATCGATCGGCATCGCCCTGCCCAGCCCGCATTACCAGCGTCCGGAAGAGCTGCTGCGCGACGCTGATGCGGCGATGTATCGCGCCAAGGACGAAGGTCGCCATCGCGCCGCGGTGTTCGACGATCGCCTGCGCCGCGAAGCTCTGTCGCTGCTGGAAATGGAAGGCGACCTGCGCCGCGCGCTGAGCCGCAACGAATTCGTGCCGTTCTACCAGCCCATCGTGGCGCTGCAGACCGGCCGCACGGTGGGCTATGAAGCGCTGTTGCGGTGGCGCCATCCGGACCGCGGCCTGCTCACGCCCGGCGATTTCCTTGCCGTGGCCGAAGAAAGCGGCTGCTCGGAAGCCATCGACTGGCAGATCTTCGAGCAGGTCTGCGCGCAGGCCGAAGCCTTGGCGGGCAGCGATGGCTTCGTCAGCATCAACGTGTCCGGTCGCCACTTCCGTTCGCTCGACCTGGACAAGCGCCTGCTCGACCTGATCGAGTCGCATCACCTGCCGCCGCGCTGCCTGCGCGTCGAGGTGACCGAGCGCGCGCTGCTGGAGAACGCTGTCCAGGTGAAGCGCATGCTCGACAATCTGCGCGGTCATGGCGTGAGCATCGCGCTGGATGACTTCGGCACGGGTTACTCGTCGCTGAGCTATCTGCACCAGTACCCGATCGAGACGCTGAAGATCGACCGCTCCTTTATCGTGGAATTGCCGCGCGAAGGCGGTCACGGCGCCGCGGTGGTGCGCGCCATCCAGGCGCTGGCCAATTCGCTGCAGATGCAGGTGATCGCCGAAGGCATCGAAGAAGAAGACCAGCGCGAGGCACTGCTGCGCATCGGCTGCCGCTTCGGCCAGGGCTTCCTGTTTGCGACGCCGAAGATGGCTGAGGTGTGGCTGCAGCGAGAGCATCATTTTGCGTTGCCATAGGGCCTCGCACCCTTCGCTTCTCTCCCTCGGTTCCACCTGATCGTCATTCCGGCGCAGGCCGGAATCCAGTTGCGATGCAATGGATTTTTGCGGAGCCTCCAACGCAGGCTGTCGTAACGCTAGAACCAAATACCCACGCCACTGGATTCCGGCCTGCGCCGGAATGACGGGCAAAAGAAAAGGCCGGCGCCTTTCGGCTGCCGGCCCTTTTGTGACACCGCAGGTTTACTGTGCCGTATGCGGCGCACTCGCCGCCGGCGTCACACTCAGCAGATGCTCCGCATCCACGCGATCAAAGGTATAGCGCTGCGCGCAGAACTCGCAGATCACTTCGATTTCGCCTTCGCGCGCTTCCAGCGCCGCTTCCACTTCGTCGCGGCCAAGCGAGCGCAGCACCGCTTCCACGCGCTCGCGCGTGCAGCTGCAACCGAAGGCCAGCGGGCGTGGGTCGAACAGGCGCACGGACTCCTCGTGGTAGAGGCGATACAAAAGCTGCTCCGGCGGCGTGGACAGCAGCTCCTGCTGGCCCAGCGTGGCAGTGAGATGCTGGATGCGCGTCCAGGCGTCTTCGTCTTCCACGGCGTCGTGGCCGCCTTCGTCCGGCAGCTTCTGCAGCATCAGGCCCACGGCATGCTCGCCATCGGCCGCCAGCACGATGCGTGCCGGCAGCTGTTCGGACTGGCTGAAATAATTTTCCAGCGCCGAGGCCAGCTCCGGATGCTGCAGGTCGACCAGGCCCTGGTAGCGCTGGCCGCGCTCGGCATTGCCGATCGTGATCGCCATGATGGCGTCGGGCATCGCCGCCAGGTCCAGCGTTTCGGGCAGCGGATCGTTCCAGCGCGCCAGGCCGCGCAGGCGGCCGTGATCGGTGCACTCGGCGAACAACAGGCGCAGCGGGCCGCTGCTCTTCAATTCCACCGAGAGCGCGCCATCAAGCTTGATGTTGCCGGTCAGCAGCGCGCTGGCGACCAGGGTCTGGCCGAGCACCGAGCGCAGCGCCGCCGGATAGTGGGCGCGGCCGGCAACTTCGCGCCAGGCCGGGCCGAGACGGACGAGCACGCCGCGCACGCCGGCGCGCTCAAGCATGAAGCGATGCAGTACATCTTCGACTAGCACGGTTTCCACGGGATCGACCTCTCAAGAGCAATCCCCCTAGATGGGGGCGCCTGCATCCAGGCACAACGACCTTTGATACGGGCTGTCGGGGAAGGGGCTGGCGCCTCCTATACTGCCGCCAATTCCGTCCAAGCGCCGCCATGAATCCACGACGCCCGTTCGCCGCCCGCCTGCTCCGCACCCTGATGCTGCTTGCGATCTCCTGGCTGGCGCTGAGCTGGCTGGTGGTGCTGGTGCTGCGCTTCGTGCCGCCCTTGACCTCGGCGGTGATGATGGAGCGCCAGCTGGGCGCGCTCATCCATGGCGAGAAAGACTTTCGCCTGCAGCATCGGTGGGTGCCCTGGAGTCAGGTGTCGCCGTATGTGCCACTAGCGATGGTGGCCGGCGAGGACCAGAAGTTCCCCTACCACCATGGCTTTGATTTCGACTCCATCCAGACCGCCGTTGATGCCGCCGATGAAGGCCGTCGCCTGCGCGGCGCCAGCACGATCAGCCAGCAGACGGCCAAGAACCTGTTCCTGTGGAACGGGCGCAGTTTCATCCGCAAGGGGCTGGAAGCATATTTCACCGTGCTGATCGAGCTGACCTGGCCCAAGCAACGCATTCTCGAGGTGTATATGAACATCGCGGAGCTGGGCGATGGCATCTACGGCGTCGGTGCGGCCAGCGACGCGTATTTTCATATGGCCCCGGCGCGCCTTGGCGCGGCGCAGGCGGCGCGCCTCGCCGCGGTGCTGCCCAGCCCTCGACGCTTCCACGCGGATCGCCCCACGCCTTACGTACAGAGCCGTGCGAACTGGATCCAGCAGCAGATGGGGCAACTGGGCGGCCCGGGTTACCTGCAAAGCCGACAGCCCCCGCGCGACACGCGGCGACACTGAGGCTCGCCCCGCGACCTGCCAGTGCACTAGCATGCGCCCACTCTCCGGGGAATCGTCGCGCCTGCCATGTCACGCCTAACCGTTGTCGTGCCGGCCTATAACGAGGCAGCCGTGCTGCCAAGCTTCCACCTCCGCCTGAGCCAGGTGCTGGACGAACTGCCGTTCTCTTGCGACGTGCTTTACGTCGACGACGGCAGTACCGACGCCACCTGGGAACTCATCAACACCCTGGCCGCCGGCGACGCCCGCGTCGGCGCGATCAAACTCTCGCGCAACTTCGGCAAGGAAGCGGCGCTGACCGCCGGCCTGGATCAGGTCGACGCCGATGCCGCCGTCGTGATCGATGCCGACCTGCAGGACCCGCCGGAGCTGATTCCCTCGCTGGTGGAGCGCTGGCACGCGGGCTTCGATGTGGTCTATGCCACGCGCAACACGCGCCAGGGCGATACCGGCTTCAAGCGTTTCACCTCGGCCCTGTTCTATCGCAGCATGGAACAGGTCTCCGATATCCAGGTGCCGCGCGACACCGGCGATTTCCGCCTGCTGTCGCGCCGCGCGCTGGACGCCTTGCGCCAGCTGCGCGAGCGCCAGCGCTTCATGAAGGGGCTGTTCACCTGGATCGGCTATCGGCAGACGGCCGTCCATTACCTGCGCGAGCCACGCCAGGCCGGCGCCAGCAAATGGAATTATTGGCGCCTGCTGCAGCTGGCCGTCGAAGGCTTCACCTCGTTCTCCACCGCGCCCCTGCGGCTGGCCACCTGGACGGGCGTACTGGCCTCGCTGCTCGCCTTTCTGTTTGGCATCTGGGTGTTCGGCAAGGCGATGCTGCTCGGCGATCCGGTGCGTGGCTACCCGTCCCTGATGGTGGTGATCCTGTTCATGGGCGGCGTGCAGCTGCTCGCACTGGGCGTGATCGGCGAGTACCTGGGGCGCAACTATGCCGAGAGCAAACAGCGTCCGCTGTACTTCATCGAAGAGCGTTACGACGAGCGTCCCAAGCCCTGAGCGGCTTTCGCCGCGCGCTTCACATCGGGCCAACACCACGTCCGCGCGGCGGCGCTAGACTCCCTGCATGCGGCCGATCGGCGGCCTCCTGGGAGGTTCAAGCATGCGACAAGTCAAGCATTTGCTGGAAGGCAAGGGCACCGACATTTTCAGCATTGCACCGGACGCGCCCGTGCTCGAAGCGATCAAGCACATGGCGGAACGCCGAGTCGGCGCGCTGCTGGTGATGCGCGAGGATCGGCTGGTGGGCATCGTCTCCGAACGTGACTACGCCCGTAAGGTGATCCTGCAGGGTCGTTCCTCCGCGCAGACCGCGGTCTCGGAGATCATGAGCAGCCCGCCGCTGACGGTGGGGCCCGATACCGACGTATTCGACTGCATGCGCCTGTGCACCGACAGCCGCATCCGTCACCTGCCCGTGGTGACCGGCGAACGGGTCGTGGGTGTCATCTCCATCGGCGACCTGGTGAAGGAAGTGATCGACGCCCAGGCCGAACAGATCGAACAACTGCAGCGCTACATCACCAGCTGAGCGACGCTCAGGCTTTGGCGGTTTCGGCCTGCGCGGCCGCGTCCTCTCCGGCCCGCTGCTCCGGCAGCAGGTCGGGTGAATGACCGGCGCGCGCAGCCACCCACGTGGCCACCACCGCGACGCCCGCACCGATGCCGGCCATGCCGGTGGCTGCCATGCCCAGCGTGCCAAGCACGCTCACGCCACTGGTGACCAGCACGTCGCCGAAACGCCAGATCGCCGTCTCCACGAAGTTCTTGCCCTTGTAGCGCGTCTCGCGCGGCACGCGGGTGTACAGCGCGTCGACCGCCGGCTTGGTCATGCCATAGGCGAAGCCCCGCGAGCCGACCAGCATGATCGAGAGCATCGGCACCATGGCACCGAACAGGCTGACGTTGCCGATGCCCACGATCACCAGCAACACGAGCAGCACGAAGTTCACGATCGAAGGCAGCACCAGCCCCGGGCCCGCTCCCTTGCGCACCAGCAGCCAGCGCGTCAGCGTCAGTTGCAGCACCGCGCCGAGCAGGTTCGCGTAGAGATCCAGGTCGTTGTAGAACGAGGTGCGCGCCACCCGATCCGGCAGATGCGCCTTGGTGTAGTCGGCCATCAGCGCATAGGCCAGCGTGCCGATGCCATCACCCAGCACCATCAGCACCGCCATGTAGCGCAGGAACGGACGCGTCCACAATTCCTTGATGCCGGCCCACAGCGAACCGCCGATGGGTTCGTCGTTGCGCGCCTCTTCGCGGCAATCGTGTCGAGAGGAGAGTGTCACCAGCAGGGTCAGCGCGATCACCAGCGCCACCGCCGAGACCACCAGCAATGAGGCCACGCCGATGACCTGCACCAGGAACTTGGTGACCAGCGGCCCGAAGATGGCGCCGGCCATGCCGCCCAGCGCGATCAGCGGAAACACGCGACGCGCCTGCACGCTCTTGAAGATGTCCGCCATGAAGCTCCAGAACAGCGACACCACGAACAGGTTGAACACGCTGACCCAGATGAAGAAGCCCACGCCGAGCGTGCGCGCACCGATACGATCCTGCGCCATGAAGGCCGGCACAAAGGCGAGCAGGCAGGCGACGAAGAAGCTGTAGCTCCAGCCGAGCAGTCGCTTGCGCGAAAAATGCGAGACCAGCGCGCCGAACACCGGCGTCAGCAACAACATCACGCCGAAGGTGCTGGCGTAGAACAGGGGTAGCGATTGGGAGCCGACGGCGCCACTGAGCTGGTCGCGCACAGGCCGGATGATGTAATAGGCCGTCATCACGAAGAAGAAGGCCACTGCCGAGAGGATCGACGCGAGGCCTTCGTTCGCTGCGGCGGGTCGGGGGGTATTCACCGGCGTTTCCAGCGGGGGTCCGTCACAGACTAGCATGCGGCCTAGCGAACGCCGACAAGGACCAGGGGATTGGGATGACCTACGACATCATCATCGTCGGCGCAGGCTCGGCCGGTTGCGTGCTGGCCAACCGCTTGAGCGCCAGCGGCAGCAAGCGCGTGTTGCTGCTCGAAGCCGGGCCGTCGGACTGGCATCCATTGATCCACATGCCGGCAGGCATCGCGCGCCTGGCCAACAACCGGCGCCTCAACTGGAACTACCGCACCGAACCGCAGGCGCAGCTGTATGACCGCACGCTGTGGTGGCCCCGCGGCAAAACCTTGGGCGGCTCCAGTTCGATCAATGCCATGTGCTACGTCCGCGGCGTACCGGGAGACTACGATCGCTGGGCGCAGGCCACCGGCGATGCGCGCTGGTCATGGGAGCAGGTGCTGCCGTGGTTCCTGCGCAGCGAAGACAACACGCGCGGCGCCAGCAGCCTGCATGGCAGCGGTGGTCCGCTGGGCGTCAGCGACCTTCGGTATCGCAATCCGCTGTCGGAGGTGTTCATCGACAGCGCCCTGAGCGCCGGCTACCAGCGCAATGACGACTTCAACGGCCCGAGTCAGGACGGCTTTGGCTTGTATCAGGTGACCCAGCGCCACGGCGCGCGCTGCTCCACTGCAGCGGCTTATCTGCGACCCGCGAAGGAGCGACCGAATCTCCAGGTGCGTACCGGCGCCCTGGCGGC
This sequence comes from Dyella sp. 2YAF14, assembly GCF_052114725.1. Lineage (NCBI taxonomy): Bacteria > Pseudomonadati > Pseudomonadota > Gammaproteobacteria > Lysobacterales > Rhodanobacteraceae > Dyella > Dyella sp. 2YAF14. The sequence goes on from NZ_JBFRFH010000015.1 coordinate 55,312, forward strand.
GCGCGTGGTGATCGCCCAAGGGCGCGCGGTCGGGGTGCAACTGCAAGGCAGCGATGTACTGATCGAAGGCGGCGAGGTGATTCTTGCCGGCGGTGCGGTAAACACGCCGCAGCTGCTGATGCTTTCCGGCATCGGGCCGGCCGATCATCTGCGCGAACATGGCATAGCCGTGCAGGTCGATCAGCCCGGCGTGGGCGCGAATCTGCAGGATCACCTGGACATCTGCACGCTCGACGGCAGCACGCAGAGGATCACCTACGACCATCTCAACGAACTGGCGGCAGGGTGGCGCTTCCTGCGTCATCGCGAGGGGCCGGGCACCTCCAACATCGCCGAGGCCGGCGGCTTCGTGCGCAGCCGGCTGGCCTCGGACGAACGCTGCGACCTGCAGTTCCATTTCGTGCCGGCGCTACTGGATGACCACGGCCGCCATCGCCTGCCCGGTTACGGTTACACCGTGCATGCCTGCTGCCTGCATCCGCGCAGCCGCGGCATGCTGCGACTGCGCTCGGCGGATCCCGCCGAGCCCATCGCCATCCACGCCAATTATCTGGGTGATGCCGAAGGGCACGATCTCCAGCGCATGATCGAAGGCGCCCGCCTGTCGCGTGAGATCCTCTCGCAATCCGCCTTCAACCGGTTTCGCGGCGCGCCGGTTTTTCCCGAACGTGCAATCGCCAGCGATGCCGAGTACGCCGACTTCATCCGGCGCAAGGCGGAGACCATCTATCACCCGGTGGGAACCTGCCGCATGGGCGGCGACAGCGATGCGCCGCTGGACAGCGAGCTGCGTGTACGCGGCGTGCAGAACCTGCGCGTGGTCGATGCATCGGCGATGCCCAGCCTGCCCACCGGCAACACCAATGCGCCGGTCATCATGATCGCCGAGCGGGCCAGCGCGCTGATCCTGAATGAAACCAAGCAGGCGGCGGGATTGTCCCAGTAGATCCATCCGCCATATGGGCAGAGGATTTTCCAGGTTTCCTGCGCTACTCTCCGGCGGCCGTCATGGATCGACCTGGCTCAACGCCCAGCTCGCTCCGAGCTGTCCTTCGACCCGCGTCACGCGACGCCCAGCCCATTCGAACAGCATGACGTTACGCACGCTTCCACTGCTCATTGCCGCCGCCCTGGGATGGGCCGGCACCCTGCCCGCCGCATATGCGGCGGCACCGGCGAACGACGCCAACGTTTCTGCGTCCTCGCCGGGCGTGCCTGCCGATCGCATGAAGGACACGCTGAGTGCTTACCAGCAGTGGCTGGGGCGCGTGGATCAGCGCAACGTGGTGGCCGGTTTGGCGACCGCCGTGGTGGCCGACAACAAAGTCGTGTTCGAAGACACCATCGGTTACGCCAACGCCGCCACGCGCGAGCCGGTGACGCCCGAGACGGTGTTCCGGCTGGCATCGCTGTCCAAGGCGTTCGCGACGGCCCTCACGGGCGTGCTGGTGGGCAATGGCAAGCTCTCCTGGGATACCAGGCTCGTCAACGTGCTGCCGTTCTTCCGGCTCAAGAGCGACAGCGCCGCGCAGCAGGCGACGGTGCGCGACATTCTCGGCCAGCGTCTGGGCCTGCCCAAGAACACCTACGACAGCATGCTCGAGGACAACGTGCCCTATGAAGAACTGGTGCGCCGGCTCGACGAGGTCTCGCTTACCTGCGATGTGGGTCAGTGCTATGGCTATCAAAACATCGCTTTCAGCCTGATCGGCGACGTGGTCTATGCGCAGACCGGCGACTTCTTCACCCGCCAGGTCGACAAGAACATCTTCTTCCCGCTGGGCATGAAAACGGCGAGCTACGGTCGCGAAGCACTGGAAGCGAGCAAGAGCTGGGCACGCCCGCATCGTCCCGGCAGCAACGGCTGGATTCCGTTCGAGCCCAAGGATGCCTATTACCGCGTGGCTCCCGCGGCGGGCGTCAATGCGAGCCTGAAGGACATGGAGCAGTGGTTGATCGCGCAGATGGGCGGTCGACCGGATGTGCTGCCGGCCTCGCTGCTCAACACGCTGCACGCACCGGAGGTGTCCACCCCGGTCGAGATGCATTCGGCGCCGTGGCGTCGCGCGCGGCTGGAGGATGCCTCCTACGCGCTGGGCTGGCGCGTGTTCGATTACGAAGGCGAAACGATGATCTTCCACGCCGGCGCGGTCGAAGGCTATCGCACCATGATCGGCTTCCTGCCCCGGCAGCACGTGGGCCTGGTGATGATGTGGAACTCCGCCGATCCCCTGCCCGCCGGCCTGCTGCCGATGGTATTCGACAGCCTGCTCGGGCTTCCGCACGTGGATTGGGCGGGCATCGAAAGCGATGCGCCGGCAGCCAACACGGCCAAGGGCAAGACGCGCAAGAAGAGCAAGAGCGCGACCACGGCGCACGGCAGCAAGCGCTAACGACCAGCCCATGAAAAAAGCGCCGCATGTTTCCATGCGGCGCTTTGCGTTGCCGGGCGCTGGCCGCCAGTGCGGCCAGTCATCCATCAGTTGAGCTTGAACACGATGCGGCGCTTGTCCTGCGACGACACCGGGCTGCCGTCCTGCGTGGCCGGCTGGTACTTCCAGCGACTCACCGCTTCGGTGGCTGCACGATCGAACACGTGACGCGGCTCGGCATCCACCACCTTGACGTCGTCCACCGTGCCTTCGGGCGTGATGGTGAAGGCCACTTCCACCCAGCCTTCCTGGTTCGCACGGACGGCGGTGGTCGGATAGCGCGGCGGCACGTTGCGCAACAGCACGGCCGGATGCGTACCGGCGGCACTCGCCGTCCCGCTGTTGCCGGCGCTGGCGGTGGTGGGCGAGGCCTGCTGCTGACGGGCCGCTTCCGCCGCCTGTTGCTGCGCCGCGCGTGCCTGTGCCGCACGCTGGTCGGCCAGCGCCTTCTGCTGGGCTTCGGCAGCAAGGCGATCGGCATCGGCCTTATCCGACGCTGCCTTTTGCGTGGCCAGCTGCTGTTGCTTCTCCTTGTCCGAGGCCAGCTGCTGCTCGCGATCGAGCAACTTGCGCTGGGCATCGAGCTTGGAGCGCAGGATGGTCAGCGTGTAGTTCGCCGGGTCGGCCTTGGTGAGCAGATCGATCTGTCGCTGGGCTTCGTTGAAGTCGCGCTGGTTGATCGCCTGTTCGGCCACGCTGGCGCCCACCGGAAAGGTCTCGCGCAGCGCATCGGTGGCCACCGGGTTGCCCGGTTGCTTCTCCAGCACCTTTAGATAGAACTCGAAGGCGTTGTTGCCGGCCGGGGCCAGCAGACGCTGTTCGTTGACCGCCTTGCGGGCTTCCGAGAGCAGCTGGTTCATGCTCATGGCGGCCACGTTGACCGGTGGTGGCGGTGCTTCAGGACCCGCCTTTATCGGCGTGGACGGATGCGCACCGACGTCGGCATCGACCAGGTCCTGGTGCGGTTTGATGATGAGGAACCAAGAAGCTGCGGCAAGGACGGCAACGACAGCAACAATGGCAATGGCAGCGGGCCGAATGGCCCCACGCGCGTAGCTACGCGCATGATGTTTGTTTCGGGTATCCATGATCTCTCACCGAGTGGCATCAGATACCCGCGCTTTTTCCCCCTGTGAATCCAGGAGCGGCAGCCTCCCCAGGCCACCGCGGCGCGGATGTGTGAAAGGTAACCGTAATGCAGCACTACGGCAAATCGGTCGTCGTGTCGGCGACTAGCCGCACATCGCGTCGTATCGGGCTTGCTCGGGCGTCGCTGACGCCTGACCGTCGTCGCTAGGAAATTTTCTTACCCAAGATTCCGCCGAGGTAATGCTCTCTGTCTCCTGTAGGAGCGCACTTGTGCGCGACAACCCTACGGAGCCGTGCCCCCGGTCGCGCACAAGTGCGCTCCTACAGAGTTTTTCAGGCCCCACAAACGAAGCGTCCCGGCAAGGGCCGGGACGAGTCGCTCTTTCGAAGGACTCTCCCCGCGCTGGGCACCGCGGGGAGAAAAGTCGTTCTTGCTTGTTATTAAGAGTAACGCTTAAAGCTTACTTCTTGGCCTTGGGGGCCTTGGCAGCCTTGGGGGCCTTCGCAGCCTTGGTCGCCTTGACGACCTTGGCAGCGGCAGCCTTCTTCACGGTGCGCTTCTTAGCAACAGCCTTCTTCGCAACCTTCTTGGTCGCGACCTTCTTCACGGCAGCCTTCTTGGCAGCGGCCGGGCGCTTCTTAGCAACAGCCTTCTTGGCGACCTTCTTGGCAGCCTTCTTGGCGGCCGGCTTGCGGGCGACCGGCTTCTTGGCAGCGGTCTTCTTCACGGCGGTCTTCTTGGACGCCTTCTTGGCGGCCTTCTTTGCGGTGGCTTTCTTGGCAGTGGCCATAGTTCGTCTCAGCTCCTCATCAGTTGGCAGTGGTTGCCCAGTAAAAGCGTGCAGGAACGCCTCAACCAGCAGATCGCTGTTCGTGGCGTGCCGAAGATTGTTCACCTGACGACGGGTGCGTTCGTCAGACAAGGGCCTCAAAATGTGCAATGGGATCGAGACCGTGATCTTGCGTACTGCGCCGGCCTTCTCTCCATGATCGACATAAGGCTTGATGAATTTCGATGTTGCCATGGCACCCGTTCTCCGTGTTCCGATGCGAAAGCTATTCCTGAAGATTTCAGCTGTCAATTGATTTTAACCATTAAATCAATCCGTTTCATCCACCCCCGGGAGGGTCCAAACCCCCGCCAGACAAGGCCTTACGGGGGTTTGAAGGCATTTTCGTTTGGACGTCCATACATCCAGATGTTAATGCCCTTTTGATTACCTCGACACCGACAAAACCGCTTAAAACAAGCCATTTTGTCTTTTCCGTGCACAGCCGCCTGACAGACGTGCGTCTCACAAGTCGAGACACATCAACGACATGCCGGGGGCCTCCCCGGCACACCCCTTTTGATGAACGAAAGGCGACTGAATTTATTTTTTCAAAGACCGGTCCGGAGGGTCGTTCCGGACCGTCATCGGCAGGTCCGGAGGCGTCGAAGAGGGTCGACTCGCGACGCGACCCCGGCTTGCCGGATCGCCATGTTGGACTTCTATCGGCATGGACGGCGATAACTTCAACGTAAAAATCGACGCCTCCAATCCTCTCCGGATCGGTTCTTCGCGCGTCGAAAAAACCGATCCCGCGACTCAAAAAGAAGCCGGCCGCTTGAGGCGGCCGGCATCGGGTGCAGCATCGAACGTCAGGGCTTAGTGGTCTTCGTTTTCGACCAGCTCGGCGTAGGCGTCGGCGTCGAGCAGCTCATCGAGCTCGCCGCGATCGCTGGCGCGGACCAGGAAGATCCAGCCGTTGCCGAAGGCGTCTTCGTTGATGGTTTCGGGCTTGTCGTTGAGCTCTTCGTTGACCGCCACGATCTCGCCGGAGACCGGGCTGTAGATGTCCGAAGCGGCCTTGACCGACTCGACCACGGCAACGCCGTGACCGGCCTGCACGCTCGCGCCGATCTCCGGCAGCTCGACGTACACCAGGTCACCAAGCTGGCCCTGGGCGTGGTCGGAGATACCCACGCGAACCAGGCCGTCGTCTTCGACGCGGGCCCATTCGTGGGACTTGAGGAATTTCAGATCGCCGGGAATCTCGCTCATGATCGGATCCAGTCGTTGGTATGGGTCGTGGGTGGAGCGCCAATTCTAGCTGCCTTCACCCGATGGGCAACACGGGCTTAGCCCGTGCCGCATTGATGCCTGAAGTCAGATGCCTTCGCAGGGTTGGCCGTCGCGCACGAAGGGGTATTTCACGATGCGTACCGGCACTTCGCGGCCGCGGATATCCACGCGCACGTCACCCGGCTCGCCGACCGGAATGCGCGCAAACGCCACCGCCTTGTTGAGCGTCGGCGCAAAGCTGCCGGACAGGATCTCGCCGGCGCCGTTGGCGGTGAGCACGGCCTGACCGTGACGCAGCACACCTTTGTCGTCGAGCACGAGGCCGACCATCACGCGCTGTACACCCGCCGCCTTCTGCGCCTCGAGCGCCTTGCGGCCGATGAAGTCGCGACCTTCGTCCAGTGCGATGGTCCAGCCCAGGTTCGCTTCCCATGGCGACACGGTGTCGTCCATGTCCTGGCCATAGAGGTTCATGCCCGCCTCCAGGCGCAGCGTGTCACGCGCACCCAGTCCGGCCGGCGCGACGCCGGCGGCGGCGAGCGCCTGCCACAGGGCCACGGCGTGTTCCTGCGGCACGATGATTTCGAATCCGTCTTCGCCGGTATAGCCGGTGCGGGCAACGAACAGCGGCATGCCATGCGGACCCTGCGCCGCGGCGGCAGCGAACTTGCCGAGCTTCTTCATGCGCTCGTGATCCACCTCGGCCAGCAGGCCGATCACCTTGGCGCGGGCGTTCGGACCCTGCACCGCGATCATGGCGTAGTCCGGACGCTCCTTGACCTCGACGTCGAACGCCTTGGCCTGCTTGGTGATCCACGCAAGGTCTTTCTCGCGGGTGGCCGCGTTCACCACCAGGCGGAAAAACTCCTCGCCCAGGAAGTAGACGATCAGGTCGTCGATCACGCCGCCCTGCTCGTTGAGCATGCAGGAGTACAGCGCCTTGCCCTGCACCTTGAGCTTGTCGACGCTGTTGGCCAGCAGATGGCGAAGGAACTCGCGCGTGCGTGCGCCGTGCAGGTCGACCACGGTCATGTGGGAGACGTCGAACATGCCGGCGTCACGGCGCACGACGTGGTGTTCCTCGATCTGCGAGCCGTAGTTGATCGGCATGTCCCACCCGCCGAAATCGACCATGCGTGCGCCCAGCGCACGATGGGTGTCATTGAGTACGGTCTTGTCGGTCATCGCAGTCGTGCTCTGGGGAAAGAAGCATTATCGCCGGGCGCATGGATACATTCCAAGCCGAGCGCGCCCGCGCACTTACCGTGCGTTGGCGTATCGGCGGAGGATCGTGCGGCGCAGCATGTGAACCGCGAGCCAAGTCGAGCGACGACTGTTCCCGCTCGTCATTCCGGCGCAGGCCGGAATCCAGTGGCCGAGCAGCCCGGTTATCGCGACACACAAGACTGTCATCAACCCGCGACGATCGTGGAGCAGGGCGACAACCGTGTCGTATGGCTACTGGATTCCGGCCTACGCCGGAATGACGATCGTGGGAGGTCGCGGCTAGCTCAACGCGGCGCGTGACCCTGCCCGGCGAGCAACTGCTCCACCACCTGCTCCGCCAGCTGCTCGGCCCGCAGGCCAGCCGTGAGCAGATGCAGCTCGGCGTGTTCCGGTGCTTCGTACGGCGAGTCGATGCCGGTGAAATTGAAGATCTCGCCGGCACGCGCCTTGCGGTAGAGCCCCTTGGGATCGCGGCGCTCGCATTCTTCCAGGGTGGTATCGACGAACACCTCGAGAAATTCACCCTCGCCAAACAAACTGCGAGCGAAGCGACGCTCGCTCTGGAACGGCGAGATGACACAGACCAGCACGATCAGGCCCGCATCGACCATCAGATGCGCGACCTCGGCGACCCGGCGCACGTTTTCGACGCGGGCTTCGGCGGTGAAGCCCAGGTCCTTGTTGAGGCCATGGCGCAGGTTGTCGCCGTCCAACATATAGGTGTGGTAACCGAGCGCATGCAGGCGGCGCTCGACCAGGTTGGCCACGGTCGACTTGCCCGCGCCGGACAAACCGGTGAACCACAGGCAGCGCGCCTGCTGACCCTTGCTGATGCTGCGCGCTTCCTGGTCCAGGTCGGTGTGCTGCCAGTGCACGTTGGAGGCGCGGCGCAGCGCGAAGTCCAGCATGCCGCAGGCCACCGTGGCGTTGGTGGTGCGGTCGATCAGGATGAAGCTGCCAAGCGTGCGGTTGTCCTGGTAGGACTCGAACGCGATGGCATGATCCAGGTCAATGTTGCAGTAGCCGACCTCGTTGAGCTCGAGACGGCGGGCGGCCAGTTCGGCCTGGGTGTTGACGTCCACCTTGTGCTTGATCGAAGTGATCCGCGCGTTGACCGTGCGCGAACCGATCTTCAGCCAATAGGCACGGTTGGGCAGCAGCGGTTCGTCGCCCATCCACAGCACGTGGGCGGCAAACTGGTCGGCCACCGGCGCGGGGCATGCGGCGTCGGCGATCACATCGCCGCGGCTCACATCGACTTCGCGGTCGAAGGTGAGCGTCACCGCCTGGCCGGCCACGGCTTCAGGCAGATCGCCGTCGGCCGTCACGATGCGCTCCACGCGTGCGCGGCGCATGGCCGGCTGCACCACGATCTCGGTACCCACGGCGACGCGGCCACCGCAGACCGTGCCGGCGTAACCGCGGAACGATGCATCGGGTCGGTTGACCCACTGCACTGGCATGCGGAAATCCTGCGCCTGCGTGGCGCTGGTGTCGGCCGACTCCAGCAGCTCGAGCAAGCTGGGTCCTTGATACCAGGGCATGCGCGTCGAGCGATGACCCACGTTGTCGCCGCCCGTCGCCACCACCGGCAGGCAATGCACGGTGGTGATGCCCAGCTGCGCGGCGAGCTCGCGGTACTCATGGGCGATGGCCGCGTAGATGTCCTCGCGGCAATCGACCAGGTCCATCTTGTTCACCGCCAGCACCACCTGGCGGATGCCCATCAGGGCGCAGATATAGCTGTGGCGGCGCGTCTGCGGCAGCAACCCTTTGCGCGCGTCGACCAGCACCACCGCCAGCTGGGCGTTGGAGGCGCCGGTGGCCATGTTGCGGGTGTACTGCTCATGCCCGGGGCAGTCGGCCACGATGAAGCTGCGGCGTGGCGTGTGGAAGTAGCGGTAGGCCACGTCGATGGTGATGCCCTGCTGGCGTTCGGCGTCGAGGCCGTCGGTGAGCAGGGAGAAATCCAGCGCGTCCTCGGCTTCGGCATGCAACTTGCGGCTGTCGCGGGCGAGTGCAGCGAGCTGGTCTTCCGGCACCATGCCGGCGTCGTAGAGCAACCGGCCGAGCAGCGTGCTCTTGCCATCGTCGACGCTGCCGCAGGTGATGAAGCGCAGCAGGTTGGTGTCCTCGGTGAGCGTCGGGGTGGGGTCCATCGTGACCATCAGAAATACCCCTCCTGCTTCTTGCGCTCCATCGAGGCGCTGCCATCGTTGTCGATCACCCGGCCCTGGCGTTCCGAGGTGCGGGACGCGGCCATCTCCTCGATGATCTTGTCCAGCGTATCGGCCGAGGACTCCACCGCGCCGGTCAGCGGATAGCAGCCCAGGGTGCGGAAGCGCACGTCGAGCAGCTCGACCTGCTCGCCATCGCGCAGGGTAAAGCGTTCGTCATCGACCATGATCAGCGCGCCGTCGCGCGCCACCACCGGGCGCGGCTTGGCAAAATACAGCGGCACCACCGGAATGTTCTCGCGGCGGATGTAATGCCACACGTCCATCTCAGTCCAGTTCGACAGCGGGAACACCCGTACGCTTTCGCCCTTGTGGATGCGCGTATTAAAGGTGTGCCACAGCTCGGGACGCTGATGCTTGGGATCCCAGTGGTGCTGTGCATTGCGGAAGGAGAACACGCGCTCCTTGGCGCGGGATTTCTCCTCGTCGCGACGCGCGCCGCCGATGGCGGCATCGAAGCCGTACTGGTCCAGCGCCTGCTTGAGCGCGACCGTCTTCATCACGTCGGTATGCACGGCCGAGCCGTGGGTGAGCGGCGAAATACCCTGGCGCACACCGTCCTGGTTGATATGCACCAGCACCTGCACATCACCCTCGGCGGCCACCTGGTCACGGAAGGCGATCATCTCGCGGAACTTCCAGGTCGTATCCACATGCAGCAGGGGCATTGGCGGCCGGGCCGGATAGAACGCCTTGCGCAACAGATGCAGCAGGACGGAGGAGTCCTTGCCGATCGAATACAACATCACGGGACGCTCGAAAGCGGCCGCCGTTTCGCGAAAGATGTGGATGCTCTCGGCTTCGAGGGCGTCCAGATGGGACATGGAAGGCATGCTTGGCGTCACTGTTTCCTGGGTCCGGTAGCGCCTGGGGGCGCGCGGTCAAGGGAGGAATCTAGCGGAAAACGGGCGCCGTGGCAGGCACGGCGTCGACAGGATGTAGCAAAACGCATGAGGCCCACCGCCGCTGACCTCACCATCGTTTCGTCACCTGATCTAGGCCACACTCCACTAAGATCGAGCTTCATGAGTACATCGATGGCGACAGGAAGCGCACAACTCGATGCCACGGCCACGCCCCCACGCCTGCGTGTGGCAGGCGACTGGACGCTGGCCCACTACGCTGTGCTGGAGCGCGCGGTCGATGCGCTCAAGAGCCGCCTTCATCAGACCACGCCGATCGATCTGAGCGCCCTGGGTGCGCTGGATACGGCCGGCGCCGCGCTGCTGGCCGGCCTGCTGGGCGCCGAACGGCTGGGCGATCTGGCCACGCAGGATCCAACCCTGCCCGCTGCCCAACGCGCATTGCTGCAGACCGTCGGCAAGGCGATGGCCAGCTACGTCAAACCGAAGTCCCGGCGTCGCCACAACACGGTGACCGAGCTGCTCGCGCGCATCGGCGCGGCGATGGACAACGTCTGGCACCAGCAGGTGCAACTGCTGGGCTTCATCGGGCTCACCCTGCAGACGTTTGTGCAGACCGTCTGGCGCCCGCGTCGCTGGCGCGTCACTTCCCTGGTGGCGCATATCGAGCAGACCGGCCTGGATGCCGTGCCCATCGTGATGCTGCTCACCTTCATGGTGGGCGCGGTGGTGGCCTTCCTCGGCTCGACCGTGTTGGCGGATTTTGGTGCCACTATCTACACGGTGGATCTGGTGGCGTTCTCGTTCCTGCGCGAATTTGCCGTGCTGCTCACCGCCATCCTGCTGGCCGGCCGCACCGCCAGCGCGTTCACCGCGCAGATCGGCTCGATGAAGGCGAACGAGGAGATCGATGCGATCCGTGCCCTGGGCCTCGACCCGATGGAACTGCTGGTGCTGCCGCGCGTGCTGGCCATGCTCGCCTCGCTGCCCATGCTCACCTTCCTGGCCATGATTGCCGGCCTGATCGGCGGCGGGCTCGTCTGCGCCATGGTGCTCGACATACCGCCGGTGATGTTCATCAACCTGGTGAAGTCCGATATCGGGGTAAAGAACTTCCTGGTCGGCATCGCCAAGGCGCCGGTGTTTGCCTTCCTGATCGCGGTGATCGGTTGCCTGGAAGGCTTCAAGGTCAGCGGCAGTGCCGAATCGGTGGGCGAACACACCACCTCCAGCGTGGTGCAGTCGATCTTCGTGGTGATCCTGATCGATGCGCTGGCCGCACTCTTCTATATGGAGATGGGCTGGTGAACGCCGTCGCGAAACCGCAAGCCGCCGAAAACGTGATCGAGGTTCGCCACCTGGTGAACCGCTTCGGCACGCAAATCGTGCATGAGCACCTGGACCTGGATGTGCGCCGCGGCGAAATCCTCGGCGTGGTCGGCGGTTCGGGCACCGGCAAGTCCGTGCTCCTGCGCAGCATCGTGGGGCTGCAACGCCCGACCTCCGGACACGTCCACGTATTCGGCCAGGACCTGCTGAGCCTCTCGCCCGAGCAGCGCTCCCGCGTGGAGCGGCGCTTCGGCGTGCTGTTCCAGAACGGCGCCCTGTTCTCCTCGCTCAATATCGTGGAGAACGTCGCGATGCCGCTGATCGAACACGCCGGCCTCACGCGTCCCGATGCCCAGCATCTGGGTGGCGTGAAGCTCGCCCTCGCCGGCCTGCCGATGGGCACGGAAACCAAATTCCCGTCCGAGCTTTCCGGCGGCATGGTGAAGCGCGCGGCCTTGGCGCGTGCGCTGGCGCTGGATCCGGAAATTCTGTTCCTGGACGAACCCACCGCGGGCCTGGACCCGATCAGCGCGGCGGCATTCGACCAGTTGATCCTCACCCTGCGCGACGCGTTGGGCCTCACCGTATTTCTGGTCACCCACGACCTGGACACGCTTTATACGATTTGCGACCGCGTGGCGGTGCTTTCTCAGAAGAAGGTGCTGGTCGTAGGCCCGCTCGATGAGGTGGCCCGCTATCCCGATCCATGGGTGCAGGCGTATTTCCACGGCCCGCGTGGCCGCGCCGCCGAAGAGGCGCACGAACGCGACGATACCCCCGAGGTGAAATGACATGGAAACGCGTGCCCATCACGTACTCATAGGCCTATTCACGGTGATCGTGGTCGCCGCCGCGCTGCTGTTTGCGCTATGGCTGGCCAAGTCCAGTTCGGACCGCCAGTTCACCGAGTACCAGATCGTGTTCAACGAAGCGGTCAGCGGCCTCTCGCAGGGCAGTGCGGTGCAGTACAACGGCATCAAGGTCGGCGCCGTCACCCAGCTCAAGCTGGACCCGCAGGACCCGCGCAAAGTGCTGGCGCGCATTCGTCTGGGCGGCGATGTTCCGGTGAAGCAAGACACGCATGCCAAGCTCACTCTCACCGGCGTGACGGGCCTGTCCGTGATCCAGCTCAGCGGTGGTTCGCCGACCAGTCCGCCACTGGAGTCCAAGGACGACCAGCTGCCGGTGATCGTGGCCGACCCCTCTCCGCTGAGCCAGATCCTTGCCAACGGCGAAGACCTGGTGACCAACATCAACGAAGTCGTGGCGAAGGCGAACATGCTGCTGTCGCCTGAGAACTCCGAACGCATCAGCCACACGCTGCAGCATCTTGACCAGATCACCGGCACGGTCGCCGACCAGCGCGAAGACATTCATCAGCTGCTGCAGCAGTTGGCGCAGGCCAGCAAGCAGGCGAACGAGACCCTGGCCCAGACCAACCAGCTGGTACGCAATGCGAACGGCCTGGTCGACAACCAGGCACGCGCCGCGCTGGAAAGCGCGCGCAACGCCATGGCCTCGCTCGACCATTCCGCTGCGGATATCGACCGCCTGCTGACCGACAACCGTGCCGCCATCAACGGCGGCCTGCAAGGCTTCAGTGAATTGGGCCCGGCCGTGCGCGAACTGCGCGACGCAGCCGGCTCGCTGCGCGGCGTATCGCGCCGCCTTGACGACAACCCGGCGGGCTTCCTGCTCGGCCGTGACCGCAACAAGGAGTTCGTGCCATGAGGATGCGCCTGCGCCTTTCCGCTTGTGCAGCGATTGCGCTGCTCGGCGCCTGTACCATCCTGCCCAAGGCCGAATCACCCGACGTCTACCGCCTGCCTTCCACGCCACTCCCGCGCGACAGCGCGACAGCGGTGAACTGGTCGTTACGGGTGGACACGCCCAACGCCGAGCGCATGATCGACAGCTCGCGCATCGCCGTGCTGCCGCAAGGGAATGTGGTCAGCGTGTATCAGGGCGCCCGCTGGGCTGACAACGCCACGACCTTGCTGCGCAACCGCATCATGGATGCGTTCCGCGACAACGGCCGAATCGCAGGCCTGAGCAGCGACGAGACCAGCCTGCAAGCGGACTATTCGCTCGCCGGCGACCTGCGCTCATTCCAGTCGGTCTATGAGAACGGGCAACCCGTGGTGGTGATCCACTTCGATGCGCGACTGGTGAAGAACAGCGGCCTGCGCATCGTGGCCACGCGCCGCTTCGACGTCACCCAGCCAGTGGGCGGAACGACCGTACCGCAGGTCGTTGCGGCATTCGGACAGGCCAGCGACGCGCTCGCCTCGCAGCTGGTGAGCTGGACGTTGCAGCAGCCACTCGATGGCCATGACGTGCGGACGAACTGACGCTACACGCGCTTTGAGGCATCCACCCAGCGAAAGGTGAGATTGATGCGCGGCCCGACGGCCTCGCTCGTCTTGGGCAGATCGTGCACGTAGCGTTGTTGTGTATCGCCCGCCATGCGCAACAGACTGCTGTGCTCCAGCTCGATCGCCAGCACATCTCCGCGCGTCGCTTCGCCGCGCGGCTTGAGCCGGAAGCGTCTGGCCGCACCCAGGCTCAGCGACGCGATCACCGGTTCGCGGCCCAGCTCGGGCTCGTTATCGCTGTGCCAGCCCATCGAGTCCTGGCCGTTGCGATAAAGATTGGCGAGCACGCTGTTGAAACGCGCATCGCAGGCATCGGCCACGCGATCACGCAGAGCGCGCAAGACCGGCGTCCAGGGATGTGGTGCGAAGCGCGTGCGTGAATAAACGTAGCTGGCATCTTCGTCGCCGATCCAGCAGCTGAGGCGCGGTGAATCCACCTCGCGCCCGAAGATGCGGATGCGGTGCACTTCCCACGCAATCGTCGAGCGCAGTTCGGCGAACAGTGCGTCCGCCTCGCCACGGTCCAGCCACTGCGGCCACAGCGAAAGCGCCGCGCCCGGCAGTGGCAGTAATTGCCAACCACCTTGCGTCGTTTGATCGAACAGGCTCACACCCGCCTCAATGAATCGCCGGGAATCCCGGTTCCACATCGAGCGTCGCGGCGCACACGGATGCCAGTTCCAGCAGCCGCAGATCCGAACCTCGCGCGCCTACCAGTTGCAGGCCGATCGGCATGCCGTCGGGCAGATAGCCCATCGGTATGTTCACCGCCGGACAGCCGGCGAGACTGGCAAAGCTGGTGAGGTCGGCCTGCGAATCGGGCACGGGGCCATCCAGCGGGAACGCGCCCTGCGGCGTGGTCGGCAGCACCAGTACGTCGATCTGCGCAAACAGGCGACGCATCTTCAAGGTGGCGGCATCGAGGACGCGATCGGCGGTCGCATAGTCGGCGGCGCTCTTGCCGGCGGCGTAGCTCAGCAGCCGACGGAAATGCTCGGACGCACGGTCGTCCGTGTTGGCCAGATCGGATGCGAAGGTGCCGAGCATCTCCGCCTCCATCAGCAACAGACCGGCGCGACGCGTGCGGGCGAAATCCCAGTCGGCAAAATCCACCGTGCGGCGCTCACCGAGCTCGCGCGGCCATTTCGCCAGCGCCGCTTCGAACACCTCGATCACCTCCGGCTTCACACCGACGGCACTCAGATTGGGCAGGAAGCCCGCGCGCAGGCGGCCCGGCTCCCAATCCGGCGGCGACAAGGCCACGCGTCGACGGCGCGAACGCGCATCGTCGGCGTCGTAACCGGCCAGCACCTGCAGCAACACCGTCAAATCATCGGCGCTGCGCGCAATCAGACCCACCGTATCCAGCCGCCGCGCCGCCGGCACCATGCCGCGCGCGGAGATCTCACCGTGGGTGGACTTGAGCGCGTAGACGCCGCAATAGCTGGCCGGGATGCGAATCGAGCCCAGGCTGTCCGAACCCACTGCGGCCACCGCGAGTCCTGCCGCCACCGCCGCAGCTGCACCGCCCGACGAGCCGCCAGCGGTATAGCCATGGCGATGCGGATTGTGCGTTGCACCGAAATGCGGATTGTTGGTGACCGCCCCCAGCGCGCCCTCGTCCATATTGGTTTTGCCGATCAACACAGCGCCCGAAGCGCGCAGGCGCGACACCACGTGGGCGTCGTCGGTGACCGGTTTGCGCCGCCCCGCCAGGCCGGCGCTGGTGGGCCAGCCGGCGACGTCGAAATTGTCCTTGAGCGCGATGGGGATGCCGTCAAGCCTCCCGATCACGCCGTCGCGGCGGCGATGCTGGGCCGCCAGCGCCTGCTCCTGCAGCATGGCCGAGCTCAGGCTCACATAGGCGTTGAGCTGCGGATTGACGCGCTCGATGGCCTCCAGATAGGTCTCGGCCAGCCCCTGTGGCTGCACGCGGTCCACCGCCAGCCAGTGCAGCAGCTGGCACATGGTGGCGCGACGCAGGTCAAGTTCGCTGATCGGGGGCTGCAAATTCATTCTTTCTTCCCTGGGTCGCTTTTGGGGGGATTATCGCTATCACACATGAAGGGTTTGCAAGGATTCGGCCACCGTTGCCCCCAATGGCCCGAACCCGGACAATGCCGGATTACCCGTACCGTACGTCAGAGAACGGTAGGCATGCCGTACAAGATCAGCTGGAGTGAGCCGTGAGCGACCGCGAAATCATGGAATACGACGTCGTCGTCGTTGGCGCAGGCCCGTCCGGCCTCGCGTTCGCCATCCGTCTCAAGCAGTTGCAGCCGGAAACGAGCGTGTGCGTGATCGAGAAGGCCTCGACCATCGGAGCGCAGATCCTCTCCGGCGCGGTGATCGAGCCGCAGCCGCTTGACGCCCTGCTGCCCGGCTGGCGCGACAATCCGCCGCCGATCTGCGTGCCCGCCACCGAGGATGAGTTCTGGCTGCTCAGCAAGACCGGCGGCCGCAAGCTGCCGGTGCCCCCGGGCATGAACAACCACGGCAATTTCATTGTTTCGCTGGGCGCCATGTGCGCCTGGCTCGCGCCGCAGGCCGAAGCGCTGGGCGTGGATGTGTTTCCCGGTTTTGCCGCGGCCGACACCGTGTACAACGACGACGGCTCCGTCGCCGGCGTGCGTATCGGCGACATGGGCGTGGCCAAGGATGGTTCGCACAAGGCAGGCTACACGCAGGGTATCGACATCAAGGCCAAGGTCACCGTGCTCGCCGAAGGCGCGCGCGGCAGCCTGACCAAGCAGCTGATCAAGCGCTTTGCCTTGGACAAGGACAGCGACCCGCAGGGCTACTCCATCGGCATCAAGGAACTGTGGCAGCTGCCGCCGGGCCGCGTGCAGCCGGGCAAGATCGTGCACAGCTTTGGCTGGCCCGCCGACAATCACACCTATGGCGGCAGCTTCCTCTATCACCTGGACAAGGATCGCATCGCGCTGGGCTATGTCAGCGGCCTCGATTACAGCGATCCCAACTACCAGCCGTGGGAAGCGTTCCAGCAGTGGAAGAACCATCCGTCGGTAAAGTCCTTGCTGGAAGGCGGCAGCATCCTTTCCGCCGGCGCACGCGCCATCGTCACCGGTGGCTACCAGTCGCTGCCGAAAGTTGAAATGCCCGGCGCCCTGCTGATCGGCGACACCGCCGGCCTGCTCAACGTGCCCAAGATCAAGGGTACCCATCAGGCGATCAAGAGCGGCATGCTCGCCGCCGAACACCTGGTGGCCAACCAGCTGAACCCGGCCGGCTTCGACGCCAGGCTGCGCGCGTCGGACGTGATGGCCGAGCTCAAATCGGTCCGCAACATCAAGCCCGCGTTCAAGAAGGGCCTGTGGTTCGGCATGTTGAACGCCGCATGGGAAACCGCGCTGCGCGGCGCCTCGCCGTGGACGCTCAAGAACAAGGCAGACTGGTCCTCGCTGCACAAACTGGGCGAGTACGAAGAGCCCAAGCGCGATTACGTCCAGCCGCGCGAACTGCCACCACGCGACCGCCTCGCCGGCGTCTACTTCGCCGCCACCGAACACGACGAAGACCAGCCCATCCACCTGCACGTCGCCGACACCAACGTGTGCGTGACCCAGTGCGCCGTGGAATACGGCAACCCGTGCACGCGTTTCTGTCCCGCGGGCGTCTATGAAATCGTCAGCGACGACGCCGGCAAACGCCTGCAGATCAACGCCGCCAACTGCGTCCACTGCAAGACCTGCGACATCAAGGATCCCTACCAGATCATCAACTGGGTCACTCCGGAAGGTGGTTCGGGTCCGAATTATCAGAATCTCTAATCCTGGTTGCTCGTCATGACAGCCGCCCGAGCGACTTTGAAGTGAATCATCCATGCCGGTAAGCAATATCCATTGGCGGCTTCGGCGCCTGCGCTATCTCCTGCACCGAGTAAAGGGGAGTTTTGCGCAACGAGGCGTGCAGGGAACGCTGGCGCGCATCACCCAGGAATTCAAGCGCTATCCGGCACAAGACCAGGAACTTGAGCTGGGGCTCCTCGACGTACCTTTTCAGCCGTTCTCGCTGCCCTCCAGCGACAAGCCTGTTGTCTCGGTGCTCATTCCCGTCTACGGCAAACTGCAGTGGACGCTTGCCTGCCTGCGATCGATCGCCAGGCACGGGGCCGACACCGCCTTCGAAGTCATCGTGATTGACGACGCATCGACCGACGGTAGCGCCGACGTCCTGTCGCAGATCGAGGGCTTGCACGTCCTGCGCAATGCCAGGAACCTGGGCTTCGTCGGCAGCTGCAACGCGGGCGCGCAGGCGGCGCGCGGCGAGTTCCTGCTGTTCCTGAACAACGACACTCAGGTGACCCCCCACTGGCTGGATGCGCTCGTCCAGGCGTATCGCGACGAACCACACTGCGGCATCGTCGGTAGTCGCCTGATCTATCCGGATGGCCGGCTGCAAGAAGCTGGCGGCCTCGTGTACTCCGATGCCAGTGCCTGGAACGTTGGCCGCTTCGAACGTCGCGATGACCCTCGCTACATGTTTCGTCGCAACGTGGACTACGTGTCCGGCGCCTCGCTTCTGATCGCGCGCGGCCTGTTCGATCAGGTGGGCGGCTTCGACAGCCGCTACGCGCCAGCCTATTGCGAAGACATGGACCTGGCGTTCGGCGTGCGCAAGGCCGGCCTGCGCGTGATCTACGAACCCGAAAGCCTGGTTGTGCACTGTGAGGGCATCAGCTCAGGCCTGGATCCCTTCGCTGGCGTCAAGCAATACCAGACCCTCAATCGCCGCAAATTCGTCGAGAAATGGGCCGAGGCGCTCCAGCACCAGCCTGCGCCCGGGACGCCGATCAATCGTGCGCTGGAGCGTGGCCGCCCGCACATTTTCATCATGGATGCGCTCACGCCCGATCCCACCCGCGACGCAGGCTCGCAGCAGCTCTACAACATCATGCGGCTACTGCGTGACATGGGGTGGCGCGTCACCTTCATGGCGGACAACCGGCAATCCTCGGAAAAGGAAATACGGACGCTGGGACGACTTGGCGTGGAGACCCTGTGCAAGCCTCATTCGCCCTCATTGCTGGAATGGCTGAAGCGCGAAGGCAAGCAACTCCAGGCCGTCATGCTGTGCCGCTATTACGTGGCCGACAGTCATCTGGCACTGATCAAGCAGCTCGCTCCGAACGCCACCTTGCTTTACGACACGGTGGATCTGCATTTTCTGCGCGAACAGCGCGCCGCCGAACACACCGGCAACGCCTCGCTAGTCAGACAGGCCAGCGCGTCCAAACAGCGCGAATACGCCCTGATCCGTGCCTGTGATGCGACCTTCGTGGTGAGTACGGTCGAGCAGGATCTGCTGTTGCGTGACCTGCCGGGTGCAAACGTCCTGTTGCTTCCGAACATGCATGACGTCAAGGGTAGCCAACGGCCATTCGCCGAGCGCCGCGATGTGGTCTTCGTCGGCGGCTTTGGTCATCCGCCCAATGAAGATGCCGTGCGTTGGCTGGTGTCCGAGATCTGGCCGTTGGTTCGCGCGCGCCGCAATGATCTGACGCTGCACCTCATCGGCGACATGCCTGAAGCCGCCAGGCAGGAGTTCGCCGGCCATGGCGTGGTCACTCACGGCCGGGTCGAGAGCCTGGATGAGTGGATGAACGGGTGTCGCATTGCGCTGGCCCCGCTGCGCTACGGCGCGGGCGTGAAAGGCAAGGTGAACACCGCCATGAGTTATGGCTTGCCAGTCGTGGCCACCCCGATTGCCGCCGAGGGCATGCGTCTTGAGGACGGTATCAACGTACTGCTGGCCGATGGTGCCTCGGCGTTCGCCGAGACCATACTGCGCCTCTACGACGACGAAGAACTTTGGAACAGGCTCTCCACGGCCTCCGCGGCGCACGTCTGGCGCCATTTCTCCTTTGACATGGCCAAAGCGACACTGCAGACCGCTCTGGCACACTCGTGACGCCCCTCCCGGGCGACTTCAAACGATCGTTTTAGGTCAGGTACAATGGCCGTTCCCCCAGTCGGGGTGGCTTTAGCATCAAAGGACTCGCAGATGAAGATTCTGGTTGGCTACAAGCGTGTCGTGGACTACAACGTCCGCATTCAGGTCAAGCCCGATGGCACGGGCGTGGTGACGGATGGCGTGAAGCTCTCCGCCAACCCCTTCGACGATATTGCGCTGGAAGAAGCGCTGCGCCTTCGCGAAAAAGGCGTCGCCGAGGAAGTGATCGTGGTGGGCATCGGCCCGGCCGACCTCACCGCCCACCTGCGCAACGGCCTGGCCATGGGCGCGAACCGCGCCATCCATGTGGTCACGACCGATGCCGTGCAGCCGCTCACCGCCGCCCGCATCTTCCAGAAGCTGATCGAGAAGGAACAGCCGGGCCTGGTGATCCTGGGCAAGCAGGCCATCGACGATGACGCCAACCAGACCGGCCAGATGCTCGCTGCGCTGTGGGATCGCCCGCAGGCCACCTTTGCCAGCAAGGTCGAGATCGCCGGCGGCAAGGTCACGGTGACCCGCGAAGTCGATGCCGGCCTGGAAGTGATCGAAGCGGAACTGCCCGCCGTGATCACCACCGACCTGCGCCTCAACGAGCCGCGCTTCATCAAGCTGCCGGACATCATGAAGGCCAAGTCCAAGCCGATCGACACCATCGAGTTCGGCTCGCTGGGCGTGGAAGCCAACGATCATCTCAAGACCACGCACTACGCCGCGCCGGCCAAGCGCAGCAAGGGCGTGATGGTCAAGGATGCGGCTGAACTGGTCGCGGCGCTGAAGCAAAAGGGGCTGCTCTAAGCAGCCTGAGGGAGATAACGACATGTCCAAGATCCTCGTCATCGCCGAACACCTGAACGGCAAGCTCAACTCCTCCACCGCCCGCGCCGTGAGCGCCGCCGCTTCGATCAAGCCCGAATCCATCGATGTGCTGGTGCTGGCCGACAACGCCGACGCCATCGCTGCCGATGCCGCCAAGATCGACGGCGTGAGCCGCGTGCTCACCATCGCCCGCGCCGAGAATGCCCACCCGCTCGCCGCCGTGCTGGCGCCGCAGATCGCCAAGGCCGCCGCCGGCTACAGCCACGTGTTCGCCCCTTCCACGACCTTCGGCAAGGACGTGCTGCCCCGCGTAGCCGCCCTGCTCGGCGTCGCCCAGGTGAGCGACGTGATGAGCGTGGAAGGCAGCCATACCTTCAAGCGCCCGATCTACGCCGGCAACGCGATCATCACGGTGCAAGCCGACGCCGGCAGCACGGTCGTCGCCACGATTCGCACGGCCTCGTGGGCCGCCGCGGCGAGCGGCGCAAACAGCGCCCCGGTCGAGGCATTGAGCGTCGACGCCGCCCTGCCCTCGCACACCCGCTTCGTTGAACTGCAGTCGGGCAAAAGCGACCGCCCGGACCTGCAGAGCGCCAGCAAAGTCGTCTCCGGCGGCCGTGGCGTGGGCTCGAAGGAAAACTTCGACATCATCTACAAGTTTGCCGACAAGATCGGCGCCGGCGTGGGCGCCTCGCGCGCCGCCGTCGACGCCGGCTACGTGCCGAGCGACCTGCAGGTAGGCCAGACCGGCAAGATCATCGCGCCGGAGCTGTACATGGCCATCGGCATCTCCGGCGCCATCCAGCATCTCACCGGCATCAAGGACGCCGGCACCATCGTCGCCATCAACAAGGACGGCGAGGCGCCGATCTTTGAGATCGCCGATATCGGCCTGGTGGGGGATTTGTTCAAGATCATCCCGGAGCTGGAACAGGCTATTGGCTGATTGGCACTGCCATGATGGATGCGTTTGCCCGCGTGCTTCGCATCCATCAGGCATCAAGAAATCGACCGCCCCCTAGTGGCGTTGCGCGTCTCGCGGGCCACCGTGGCGCCCTTGGTGCTATCCATACCAGGCTCGAACATCTTCTCGACAACAGGCCAGCCTTGCGCCTGGGCATGCGACAATTCCGACCTCATTTCGATGACGTCGAGCAGCTTTCAATCATGGAATCCATGCAGCGGGTCTGGCGATACGACACGTTGATCCGCTTCGAGCAGCATATGCATACCGAAACAGTGCTCGAGTGCACAATCGGTGACGCTGGTGATCGGGCCTATCATCGGCCTGTCTCGAGCAAAGGCTAGAATGCTGCCGCCATGACGCATCCCTGCCCTGTTTGCCTAAAAACCCAGACGACCGAACCATTTCGCGACGTCGACGGTTTCCCTTATTTCTCCTGCAAAGCCTGCGACTCGATCTTCATCGAACCGCAAGTCCTCGCAGACATGGACCGCGGCGTCTCCCCCCGGGACTACGACCTCGATTACTGGAACGAAGAACTGAAGGCAGCGCGTGAGCGCGCCTCGGGCGACGGACTGGTTCGCGCAGGCGAAGCCGTGCTTTACGCACGCAGGGAGGTTCGCCGCTTCCTCGATCTGGGTGCCGGCCCCGGCTATCTGTTGGACCAGCTG
>NZ_JBFRFH010000016.1:0-73789 GCF_052114725.1 Dyella sp. 2YAF14
TACGCGGCGGGCGTTTCGATCGGCTGCCGCCGACCGAGTCACTTTTCTTTTGCTGGCCCAAAAGATCCCACGGGACTAGCTTCGCGTCGAAAGTAACCCAAAGAAAATGGCCTGATAACGCCCGCAGCATCGTGTTGGGATAAGCCCGAACGTTTGAGGCGCGTCGTTGTGGGACAACCTCCGAGGGTACACAGCGGGTACTGCAAAGCGCTGCGCAACGCGCCCGAATCGCTGAGGACTTAAGGCGGGGCCTCGCTGCGCATCGGCTTTAGCCCCGCACATTGCGAACTGGGTACCGGGCCTGGCGGTTGTCTGTGGGAGCGCACCCTGTGCGCGACCGTCACGCTGCGGTGTGCCGCTCCGTAGGCTTGTCGCGCACAGGGTGCGCTCCCACAGTTTTTTTCTCCCTCTCCCTTTTGGGGAGAGCTCTGGGGTGAGGGGGGCTCGTGGCGGCGTTGCAATCGAAGCCGTTTATCAGGCTTGGGCTTTTGCCGATATTTTCTGGTCTTGACCTCAATTTGCCCTGCGCCAAAGCCCCATGCGTGGCAGACTTGCTGCATCGCCACATGCGTCCCTTTCCATGCCTGTCGCTCCGATCGTGTTGCCTCCTTTGCCACGCCTGCCTGCGGCGGTGCCGCGTTCGGGTGTGTCGGCGGATGCGCGGCGGGCGCTGCGGCAGCTGCTGGGTGATGTGGATCGCGCGCTGGCGACGGCGTTTCGCGATGGTGCGGATGCGGCGGCGCTGGCCCAGCGGCGCGGGGAGTCGGTGCAGCGGATCGTGGTGCATGTGTGGTCGGCCTGCCTCGGCGACGTGAGCGATGCTGCGTTGTTTGCGGTTGGCGGGTTTGGCCGCGGCTTGCTGTTTCCGCATTCGGACGTCGATCTGCTGGCGCTGGTCGGGCCGTCCGAACCGGCACGACTGCGCGCGCTGGAGCAGTGCTTCGCTACCCTGTGGGACATCGGCCTGAAAGTAGGTCACGCGGTGCGCGATCTGCCGCAATGCCGCGTACTTGCCCAGCAAGACGCCAGCGTGTTCACCAGCCTGCTCGATGCGCGCCGGCTGGTCGGTGATCCCTCGATGGAGGAAGGGCTCAAGGCGATCGTCAACGATCCTGCCTTGTGGCCGCCGGCCGAGTATCTCGCGGTGCGCCTGGCCGAGCGCGATGCACGCCACGCGCGCTACAACGACACGGCGTACAACCTGGAACCCAATCTGAAGGATGGCCCCGGTGGCTTGCGCACGCTCGATGCGTTGCGCTGGCTTGGGCGTCGTCTCGCGCATGCGGACGACTTCGACGACATGGTTGAAGAAGGCCTGCTCGATCCCGCTGAAAAGGACACGCTGGAACAATCCGAGGCCACGCTGCGTCGCTATCGCTACGCGCTGCATCTGGAAGCGGGTCGTGCCGAGGAACGCCTGCTGTTCGACTATCAGCGTGCCTTGGCGGCGCGGCTGGGTTTCCAGGACGAGCACGAGAAGAACCTCGGCGTTGAACAGTTCATGCAGGGCTACTATCGCGCCGCCAGTCAGGTGGAGCGTCTGGGCGTGCAGATTGCCGAGCGCTTCGAGGAAATGCTGGAACCGCTCGCGCCGCCGCAAGCGGTAGGCGAGGATTTCGTGCGCTACGGCAAGCGACTTGCCGTGCGCGATCCGGACCTGTTCATGCGTCGGCCGGCAGCGCTGGTCGATGCATTCATCGCGCGATTGGGCGAGCCGGGCATCACCGGCTTCACCGCCGACACCATGCGTCGCATGCATCAGGCATCGGCCGCGCTGGATCGCGAGCTCGCCGACGATCCGGAGGTGCTGGCAGCGTTCCTGCGCCTGCTGCGCCTGGGGGCGCCGGCGGTCGAGGCGATGTGGCGGATGAATCGCCATGGTCTGCTGGCGGCGATTCTTCCGGCCTTTGGCAAAGTCTTTGGGCGCATGCAGTACGACCTGTTCCACGTCTACACCGTCGACGAACACACGCTGCGCGTGCTGCGCAATATGGCGCGGTTTGCCGACGCGGATGCGGTGAACGATTTCCCCATCGCCTGCAAGATCTGGCCAGGTTTGCCCAAGCCGGAACTGATGCTGCTGGCGGGGCTGTTCCACGACATTGCCAAGGGGCGCGGTGGCGATCATTCGGTGCTTGGCGAAGAGGAAGCGCTGGCCTTCGGTCGACGACTGGGTTTGCCGGAGGACGATACGCAGCTCATCGCATGGCTGGTGCGCTGGCATCTGTTGATGAGCACCACGGCGCAGCGACAGGACATTACCGATCCCGACGTCGTGCATCGTTTTGCCGAGACGGTGGACACGCCCGAGCGGCTGGACTATCTCTACCTGCTGACCATCGCCGACATCATTGGCACCAGCCCCAAGTTGTGGAATGGCTGGAAGGATCGTCTGCTGGCGGATCTCTATACATCTACGCGCTACGCGCTGCGCAGCGAAGACGAGCTGCCGTCCGATGCCGCCGCGCGTGTGCGCGCCTGCAGCGAGCAGGCCCTGGCGCTGCTGGAACAGGAAGGCTTTACGGCGGACGCCTGCCAGCGTGTATGGCGCGGCTTCCCGGAATCGAGCTTCCTGCGCCACCGACCCGAACAGATTGCCTGGCAGACCTCGGCGATCCTGCGCGCCAAGGGCGCAACGCCGCTGGTCGAGGTGCATCCGAAATCCGTGCGTGGCACCACCGAGTTGTTCGTTTACGTACCCGATCGCGATGGCTTGTTTGCCGCCGTCACGGCCATGCTCGATCGCCTGCATCTATCCGTGATGGAGGCGCGCATTCTCAGCTCGCCCACCGGCATGGCGCTGGATACCTTCCTGTTGCTCGAAGCGGACACGCAGCAGCCGGCCACGCCGGAGCGTGCCGACGAGCTCAAGCAGCGCCTGCATCGCGCCTTGTCGCAGCCGGGTCATGTGCACCAGCCGTCGCGCCGCAGCATGTCGCGGCACCTGAAGCATTTCCAGGCGGCGCCGAAGATTGCCTTCAGCACCGTCAACGGCCGCACACGCCTGGCCCTGGTGTGCAGCGATCGCCCCGGCCTGCTCGCGGCGGTGGCGCAGGGCATGATGGATGCCGGTGTGCGCGTGCACGACGCGCGCATTGCCACCTTCGGCGAGCGCGTGGAGGATTTTTTCCTTATCACCGACCGTCACGACGCGCCCTTGAGCATCGAGTTGCAGGATCGATTGCTGCATGCCTTGCTCGAACGGCTCGGGCCCGCCAAGGAAAAACGCGCCTGAGGCGGCGACGTGGCATCGACTCGCGGCGCACGCCTTTTCTTGTCAGAATCGCTTGTCCCTTGCGGCACCTTGCGTTGCCGCTCACTCCCGACCCCTTTGCCGTGACTGCCATGCAACCCATTGAAACCCTGATCAACGACGCCTTCGAACGCCGCAACGAACTGACCCAGGCCGAGATCGACACCCATCTGCGTCCCGCCGTGGAGCAGGTCATCGACCTGCTGGAAGCGGGCGAGCGCCGCGTCGCCGAGCCCGATGGCCATGGCGGCTGGACGGTCAATCAGTGGATCAAGAAAGGCGTGCTGCTGTATTTCCGCATCAACGGCAATCGAGTGGTCGATGGTGGCCCGGCCATGGCCTTCGACAAGGTGCCGCTGCGCTTTGCGCATGGCAACGATCAGGAATTGGAAGGGCTGGGCGCGCGCGTGGTGCCTGGCGCGTTGGTGCGTCGTGGCGCCCACGTGGCGAAGGACGCGGTACTGATGCCGAGCTACGTGAATATCGGCGCCTATGTCGGCGCCGGCAGCATGGTCGACACCTGGGCCACGGTCGGTTCGTGCGCGCAGATTGGCGCCGGCGTGCATCTATCCGGCGGCGTAGGCATCGGTGGCGTGCTGGAACCACTGCAGGCCAATCCGACCATCATCGAAGACAACTGCTTCATTGGCGCGCGTTCGGAAGTGGTCGAAGGCGTGATCGTGGAGAAGGGCAGCGTGATCGGCATGGGCGTGTTCCTCGGCCAGTCCACGCGCATCTACAACCGCGCCACCGGTGAAGTGAGCTACGGCCGCGTGCCGGCCGGCAGCGTGGTGGTGGCAGGCAGCCTGCCGGCGAAGGATGGTTCGCACAGCTTGTACGCCGCCATCATCGTCAAGCAGGTGGACGAGAAGACGCGCAGCAAGACCGGCATCAACGAGCTGCTGCGGAGCGCCGAATGAGCGTGACCCTGTATGGCCTTAGCACCTGCGATACCTGCCGCAAGGCGCGCAACTGGCTCGATCGCTTCGAGGTGGCATACACCTTCGTCGATTACCGCGCCCATCCGGTGCCGGCGGCCACGCTCAAAAGCTGGGCGCAGCAGCTCGGCGGCTGGGAGAAACTGGTGAACAAGGCGTCTACCACCTGGCGCACGCTGCTGCCGCAGCGCAAGAATCCCAGCAGCGATCCGGAGTGGACGCTGCTGCTCAAGGAATATCCCGCGCTTGTGCGCCGTCCGGTGGTGCTGCAGGAAGACGGTTCGGTCAGCGTGGGGTTCACCGACAACGGCTTCAAGAAACTGTTCGGGCGCTGAGGTCGCGATCGCCATGGTGGTGCGCCTGTCACGGATCCTGCTGCTCGCCGCCATCGCGCTCTGGCTCAGCCTGGTGGCGTTCGGCAACCTCACCGATTACGGCAGCAATTGGCCGTTCGTACGGCATGTGCTGGCGATGGACACGATCTTCCCAGGCGCGGGCATCCATTACCGCGCCATCACCTCGCCGCTGTTGCAGCACCTTGCCTACGGCCTGATCATCGCCACGGAAACGCTGGCCGCCGCGCTGTGCTGGCTGGGCGTGTGGCGGCTGTGGCGTACGCGCGCGGCGCCGGCTGTGGTATTCCATCGCGCCAAGCGTATGAGTGTGCTCGGCCTCACCATCGGCATCATGTTGTGGCTGGGCGGCTTCATCGCCGTGGGCGGCGAATGGTTCGGCATGTGGATGTCCACGCAGTGGAATGGACTGGAGAGCGCGTTCCGCTTCGTGGCGGTGTTGCTGCTGGCGCTGGTCTATCTGGGGCAGCGCGATGGCGAGCTCGACGAATGAGTCACATGGAGGCGGCATGACAGCCCGTCGCGCACGGCACTACCGTAGCAATCTTCGGATCGAGCGTGACAATGCGGCGCTGTATGAGCATCTGTCCGAGCTAGCCTCCGACCAGCGTCTGCGGCGGGCCTATCGACGGATTGCCGACGGCGAACGAGCCAACGCAACGTTCTGGGAAGAACAGCTCAAACACATGGGCGTCGAAGTGCCGCCGGTGCGGCTCGGCGTTCGCGTCAAGGTGCTGACCTGGTTTGCGCGACGCTTCGGCACTGAGTTTGTGATGCCCACGGTGGTACGGCTCGAACACGCCGATCATCTGCCGACTCCGGTCGACCGCGAAGGACACCGCGACCATTTCCTTGAGCCACACACGCCGTCGATGCGCAGCGGCCGTCATCGCACGCAAAGCGGAAACACTTTGCGCGCGGCCGTGCTGGGCGCGAACGATGGACTCGTTTCCAACGGCAGTCTGGTGATGGGCATGGCGGGCGCAGCCGCCGGCAACCACGCGATCCTGCTCGCCGGTTTCGCCGGGCTGGTGGCCGGTGCATGTTCGATGGCGCTGGGCGAATGGCTGTCGGTCAACAGTTCGCGCGAGTTCTATCAGGCGCAGATCGCGGCGCGCGCCGAGCGTCTCGCCGTATCGCCGGAAGACGGCAAGCGCAGCCTCGCCAGCCTCTATCGCCAGAAGGGCATGGACGCGAAAACGGCGGACGAACTGGCCGAACAGATCGCCGAACGTCCGCGCAATGCGCTCGATACCCTGGTGCGCGAAGACCTCGGCATCGATCCGGACGAACTCGGTGGCTCGGCATACGGCGCAGCCATTTCCTCGTTCTGCCTGTTCGCCCTGGGTGCGCTGTTTCCGGTGGCACCCTACCTGTTTCTGAAAGACCATACGGCCTTCGTCGCCAGCATCGCCTCGACCATCGTGGGGCTGGTGCTGATCGGCATGGGCACGGCGCTGTTCACCGGGCGGAGCATGGTGTTTTCCATTGCCAGGCAGTTTGGTATCACGTTGGCGGCCGCCGGCATCACCTATGTGGTAGGTCATGCCTTGGGAACGGTGTTGGCGGGCTAAGTGGCACAGTAGTTCACGGTTTGCATGATTTGAGGCAAAGCATGTCCAAGGTTCTCGATTTAGCCGTTGATCTCATCCGCCGCCCTTCGGTGACGCCGCACGATGCCGGCTGCCAGGCAGTGATCGGCGAACGCCTGGAGGCTGCAGGCTTCCAGGTGCAGCACCTGCGCTTTGGCGAAGTCGACAATCTGTGGGCTACGCATGGCAAGGGCGGTCCGCTGCTGATGTTCCTGGGCCACACCGATGTGGTGCCTACCGGACCGGTCGAGGGATGGGCGAGCGATCCGTTTGAGCCGGCGATACGCGATGGCCTTCTATACGGCCGTGGCGCGGCGGATATGAAAGGTTCGGTGGCGGCGATGGTGGTGGCGCTGGAAGCCTTCGTGGCCTCGCATCCCGCTCACAGCGGTCGAGTTGGTTTGCTGTTGACCAGCGACGAGGAAGGGCCGACCAATCTCGACGGCGTGCGTCGCGTGGCCGAGCATTTTCGTGCCACGGGCGAGCGCGTCGACTGGTGCGTGGTGGGTGAGCCGTCGTCGAAACAGCAGCTCGGCGACCTGATACGCGTGGGGCGCCGCGGTTCGCTTTCCGGCACGCTGGTCGTGCGTGGCATCCAGGGGCATGTGGCTTACCCGGAGAAGGCGCGCAATCCCATCCATGCGTTTGCTCCCGCACTGGCAGCACTGGCGGCGGAGCGTTGGGACGAAGGCAACCGGGACTTCCCGCCTACTTCGTTCCAGGTATCCAACCTCAATGCGGGTACGGGCGCCAACAACGTGATCCCCGGCACGCTCACGGCCTTGATCAACTTCCGCTACAGCACAGCCAGTCGCGCCGCGGATCTGCGCACGCGCACCGAAGCCATCCTCGACAAGCACGGCGTGGATTGGCAGATCGAATGGTCGCTGTCGGGCGAACCGTTTCTCACGCCGCCGGGCGGCGCGGTGCGCGATGCGGTGATTTCGGTATGCCGTGAGTTGTGTGGCATCGCACCGGAGGAGAGCACGGGCGGCGGTACCTCCGATGGCCGCTTCATTGCGCCGCTGGGCGCCGAAGTAGTGGAGCTGGGGCCGGTGAACGCCACCATTCACAAGGTGGACGAATGCGTGTCGGTGGCTGATCTGGAGAAGCTGCCGTCGCTCTACGAGGCGATCTGCGAACGCCTCTTGCGTTGACCCTGGCTTCCAGCATGGCGCATTGAAAAAGCCGCCCTGAGGCGACTTTTTCGCGTTTAAGACTTGGTGGGCACCAGTGTCAGCGTGTGCTGGTCAGGCCCCGGCAGCAACGGTGTCGGCCGACCGTTGACCCAATCCTCCTCGCCTGCACCGTGATACGGCGACAGCGGGTTGTCGCTCTGGCCGCCGGGCATGTGGAGGATGCTCTGCGCTTCATGGCCGGGCATGGCATCGAGACGCTCGGAGGCGCCAAAGCCGGGCGAGACGACCCGCGGCATATTGTGATCGCCAGCCACAGGCTCGTCGGGCATGTCCAGGTAGCGGCCGAGGAAGCCGGGCAGGGCGCGCGACAGCGGATGGCGGATGGCCGTTCGGTTGTATTCGCCCCAGGTGCGCGCCGCCAGGCCGCCGGGCTGCTTACCAAGCTCGTCGACCACGTCGTGCGCAGCGGCGTTGAGCAGGGCGTTCCAGTTGTCGTAGGCCGGATCGAGCAGGTTGGCGGGACGGTCGCGCAGCAGGGTCCACACGGCTGCCTCGGTGTCGACCAGACCGGGCCAGGCGAAGTCCTCGTGCCTGGCCTTCACCTGGGCGACGAACGGCGCCAGCACTTTTTCCTTCACCTTGTCGCGGAACGCGCGCACCAGGCGATAGTCGACGCTGTCCGTCGCGGCGCGGCCCGCCCAGCTGGCCGTGAGCTGGCGCAGCTGTTCCAGCCCGGGGTCATGCGTGCCCGCCAGCGTGTCCTGCAGCAGACGCTGCCAGCGCGTGAGCAACACGGCGCGGTTGTCCAGTTGCACATCGAGCATATTGCCCGGGGTGAAGCTGTTGCGCGCACGCAGGTCGTCGCGGATCTGCTGCGCACGCGCGCCCAGGTCGTGGCCGCCGTTGCCAAGCAGTTCGAGTTCGGCGCCGTCGACGGTGCGGTTGTTGGCGGTCCACAGGCGGCCATCGGCGGGATCTTCAACGCGCGGATACTGCGAGGCCTCGGCGCAGCCCAGCCAGCCCGTATCGGCGTTCGACCAGTCGGCAGGGAGTTGCGCATCGTAGCCCTTGCGCAGCGGAATGCAGGTGCCGGTGACGGTCCAGCCGATATGGCCGGCGCTGTCGCCCACCAGCAGGTTCTGCGGCGGCATGCCCATGCCGGGGGCGAGATCGAGCGCGGCATGCGCACTGTCGATGTGCTCCAGCTGCATCACGCCCAGGTTGTAGCCGCGCGGACGATCGCCGATCCAGGCCAGCGCCAGCGGCGTGCCGTCGATGTCCTTGCCCATGACCGGACCCCAGCGCGTCGCTTCCACTTTCAGCGTCTGGTCGGGCGCGTCCTTGATATGGATGACTTCGTCGTGGGTTTCGAGCGCGGCCCAGCCTTCGGGCACCTTGTAGCGCGTGGCGTCGTTGGGATCGCGCTGCACGCGCACCCAGTCCGCCCAGTCGCCGTAGCTGTTGGTGAAACCCCAGGCCACCTGGCCGTTCGAGCCGACCACCAGCGCGGGCGTACCCGGCAGCGACACGCCGTTGGCATCGCGCTGGCCGCCCGGCGCCGTGGCATCGGGATAGCGCAGGCGCACGCGGTACCAGATATTGGGCACGCGCAGCGTCAGATGCATGTCGTTTGCCACGATGGCGGCGCCCGATTCGGTGAGGCTGCCTGCGACGGCGAAGTTGTTGCTGCCCGGTCGCGCGGCATCCAGCGCGGGGAGCAAGGCGGCGGTCAGAGCCGTCTTGTCGCCGGTGGTGGACGGTGCGGCCTTGCGCAGGTCGAACACGTCCGCGCCGGGAATCACCGGCGGATGCGAGAGGTCACCCTGCAATGGTGCTTCCCAATCCGGATCGGGCGACAGCAGGAAATCGGCTACTGGCGCGGGCAAGGCATCGCGCAGCTCGGCCATGTGCAATTCGCGATCGTTGCGGCCGTCGCCATTGAGATCCAGATACATCGCGGCAATCACCAGAAAGCTGTCCTCTGGGCGCCAAGCCTGCGGCTTCGCGTTGAGCAGCAGGTATTCCCACGGCTTGACGTGCAGGTGCGCGAGGCCGGCGTTCACGCCGGCGGCATACAGATCCAGCGTGCGCTTCTGCTCGGGCGGCAACGCGGCATAGGCGGCCTGCGCCACGCTGCGCAGGCGATGGCGACGATGATTGAGGTCGGTATCGAGCGCCTTGGCGCCCACCAGTTCCGACAGCTCGCCTGCGGGCAGGCGACGCATCAGATCCATCGCGAAAAACCGCTCCTGTCCGTGCACATAACCCATGGCATAGGTGACGTCGTCACGACTCTTGCCTTGCAGCGTAGTGGTGCCGAGCGCATCGCGCGTGATGGCCACGGCGTCGCCCAAGCCGTTGATCTGCACCTCCCCGTCGAGTTGCGCGCGGCTGCCGGCCAGCAGGAACCAGGCGGCGATGAAGACGCCCAGTGCCAGCACCAACAAGGTGCCAAGCAGGTAACGGAGCCAGCGGAAACGGCGGGGTTGATTCATGGCGCGAGTGACTCGATGCGTTGGAAGAAAACCGCCAGCGTGCGCGGTCAGGGCGTGGTTGACGAGAACACCGCGAAAATGCCGGCATACGGCTTCACCATGAACGTGGGCGCGCCGGCATAGCCTTCACCTTCCACGTAGAACTGCGAAATGGTGCCGTCCAGGTAAAGCGCATCGCGGCAGCCGAGTTCTTCCTTGAACAGCCGCGCGAAGGTATGGAAATTCACCGGCGCCTCGCTCACCGCAAACACCACGTGGTGCGGCGTTTTTGCGCACACGCCGCTACGCCACTTGAGGCTGTTGGAGTCGTCGATGAACTGCTCGTTGAGCTTGCCGTCGATCACCAGCATGGGGCCGGACTGGCTGGCCCATTGCGCGGGCTTGCCGGCCGCCTTGAACGCCGCGCTGGTCTGCACGGCAGCGTGGCCGTCGGCATAGATGGCGAACACGCCATTGGGCAGCAACGAGAAATTGCCCGATGCCGGGTTGCCGTGCGCGAGGTTCAACGGCACGGCGGTCTTGCCGTTCTCCACATACAGGCCCAGTGGCGCAAACTGGCGGTCGTAGATGCCGGCGTTGGCGGCAAACAGCATGCGGCGGCTGTGCGTCATGCCCCATTGGCGCAGCGCGTTGATGGTGCCGAACGGCTCGCCGCTTTCCGGGTCCTTCCAGTGCAGGCTCAGCGATTCGCGTTTCAGGTCGATACTGACTACGCGGAAGTTCTGGTTGTCGAACACCGTCTCCCTGCTGGCCACGGCCTGCGCCTGGCGATCGCAGCCGGCCACCAGCGCCAGTGCCAGCAGCAGCCAGCACAGTGAGGGGCGCAGACGGGATGACGGACAGCCTGGAGCGGTGGACATGTCCTGATGGTCGCCGCCCGGGCCGGGCCGGCGCAAGCCCATGCAGATGCATCGGCAGAAATTTTGTCGCAGCGATTGCCTGACGGGTGGGCGACTGCCCGCACGAATCGAGCAGCGGCAACGGGTGCGTGACTATACTGGCCGCTTTCCTCCCCAGCACTGCAGCGTACCGATGCCTTACACCCCCATCGTGGCGACCCTCGGCTATGTGTTGTCGCCGGATCGTCGGCAAGTCCTGATGATTCACCGCAATTCGCGCCCGGACGACATGCACCTGGGCAAGTACAACGGCCTGGGCGGCAAGATGGAGCCGGGCGAAGACATTGCTGCCTGCATGCACCGCGAAATCCTCGAAGAGGCCGGCATCACCTGTGAGTCGATGTCGCTGCGCGGCACGCTCAATTGGCCGGGCTTTGGCAAGCAGGGTGAGGATTGGCTGGGCTTTATCTTCATCATCGATGGATTCAGCGGGACGCCGCTGACTTCTAATCCCGAGGGCACGCTGGAGTGGGTGGCGGTGGACCGGCTGATGGAACTGCCGATGTGGGAGGGGGATCGCCATTTCCTGCCGCTGGTGTTTGACGAGGATCCTCGGCCGTTTCATGGGGTGATGCCGTACAAGGATGGCCGCATGCAGTCGTGGTCGTACTCGCGGTTTTGATTGGGGTGGTGATCGTGCGCATCGGGTAGCGCCAACGCCCGCTTTCGTTGTGCGGGTCTTTTGTAGGGGCGCACTTGTGCGCGACCAGCCGACGGAGCGGTACACCGCAGCTCTGCGGTCGCGCACAAGTGCGCTCCTACAAGGAGGGCGCAGGTCCGTGGATGGCGGATCAATCTTGCCGGTCGGCTCGTCTGTGGGAGCGCACCCTGTGCGCGACAAACCTACGGAGCGGTACACCGCAGCGTGGCTGTCGCGCACAGGGTGCGCTCCCACAGACAAGCGGGCGCGGCGGACGGAAAGAGAGATGCCGAAGGCGATGCAAAGCGAGGCCCTGCTTTAAGTCCTCAGCGATTCGGGCGCGTTGCGCAGCGCTTTGAACTACCCGCTGTGTACCCTCGGAGGTTGTCCCATCAGACGCACCTCAACCGCTCGGGCTTATCCCAACACGATGCTGCGGGCGTTTTAGGCCATTCTCTTTGGGTTACTTTCGACGCGAAGCTAGTCCCGTGGGATCTCTTGGGCCAGCAAGAGAAAAGTGACTCGAGCGGCGGCAGCCGTTCGAAACGCCCGCCGCGTCCCACAGGGACTAGCTTTGCGTCGTAGGCGGCACCCTGGCCGCAAGGTGACAATCAGAAGCCAAGGATCTGAATGGTCAGCCATGCGACGGTTGAAAAGCGCCTCCGGCCCACGCCGGGATGACGATTCCTTTCGCGCCGCGCGTCAGTAAGCGGCACAACAACCCACCCTCACCCCATCCGCCTCACCGCCACCACCGCATTCAACCCCCCAAACGCAAACGAATTGCTGATCGCCGCATTCACCTTGCGCTCGCGCGCCACATTCGGCACATAGTCCAGATCGCAGGCGGGATCAGGTTCGAGGTAATTGATGGTGGGCGCCACGATGCCATCGTGGATCGCGCCGATGGCGGCGATCAATTCCAGTGCACCGCCCGCGCCCAGCGCATGGCCATGCATGGACTTGGTGGATGACACCAGCATTTCGCGCGCATGCGCGCCGAACACGCGATGGATGGCGCGCGTCTCGGTGCTGTCGTTGGCCACCGTGCCGGTGCCATGGGCGTTGACGTAGTCGACGTCTTCGGGCGCCAGGCCGCCATCGCGCAGCGCCATGCTCATTGCGGCGGCGGCGCCGATGTCCGATGGTGCGGCGATATCGCCGGCGTCCGAACTCATGCCGGTGCCGGCCAGCTCGCAGATGATTTCCGCGCCGCGTTTCTGCGCCGACTCCAGCGTCTCGATCACATACATCGCCGCACCTTCGCCCAGCACCAGGCCGCGGCGGCCCTTGCTGAAGGGGCGGCAGGTATCGGGGGCGAGCACGCGCATGGCTTCCCAGGCGCGCAGTGTGCCGAGCGTGATGCAGGCCTCGGTGCCACCGACCACGGCCGCATCGACGATGCCGGATCGGATCATCATCGCCGCCTGCGCAAACGCATGGTTGGAAGATGCACACGCGCTCGCCACCACGAATGCCGGGCCGGTGATGCCGTGCACCATGCTCACCTGGCTGGCGGGCGCGTTCATCATCATGCGTACGATGCTTAGCGGGTGGAAGCGGCCCTGGTGTTCGCCATACAGGCGTTCATAGAGATCGTCGCGGGTGGTCTCGCCACCGGCACCGGTGCCGATGACGACGGCCGCGCGCGAGCCGACTTCGCCCTCGAAGCTTATGCCCGACTGGCGGATCGCTTCGTTGGCTGCGATCAACGCGTATTCGCTGAACGTATCGAGCAGCGCGCGACGGCCTTCGTCAAAAAAGTTGGCGGGGTCGTAATTCGCCACTTCGGCCGCGATGCCGCCATTGCGCAGCTGGCCCACTTCGATGTGGTGGATCGGGCCGATGCCGGACCGACCCTCAGTCATCGCCTTCCACACGGAAGGTGCGTCGTGGCCGAGCGCGCAGATCGCGCCCATGCCGGTTATCACGATGCGGCGCATGAATTATTCGCTGGTCTTCTGGGCGAGCTGGCGCTCGATGGCTTCCACTAGCTGTCCGACGGTGCCGCCGTCGAAGTCGGTGTCTTCGTTGGGCAGGTTGATGTTGAAGTGTTCTTCGATATCAAAGATCACTTCGATGGCATCCAGTGAGGCGATACCCAGGTCCTTCAGGGTGGACTCCGGCTTGATCGTGTCGAGCTCGATCTTGGCCTGCTTGGCGATGATGTCGAAGGTTTCCTGCTGAACGTTGCTCATGTGTGCTTTCCTGGGGTCCATGGCGCCGGGTCACACGGCATCCGCCGGATGCCGTTTCACAAGCCTGACGAACCGCCAGGACAAAGTCCAGAACGCCACCGCATGGAACGGCTGTCCTCATGCTCCGCCGGGTTGCCTTTCACCAGCCTTTTAAGCGGGAAATCGTGGGCAGGGCGGGGCGGGAGTCGTATCCTATGGCCTTGTGACTCGTGGGACTGTCGCGTGCGGTACCTCAATCAGCTCGAGCCGGACGCACTGGTCGCCCGGTTCGCCGAACATCCCCCCATCGATTTCAGTGTGATGCAGGTCGCGGACACGCCGGCCTTCGTAGCGCCGTTCGACCTGCTCACCACCGCCGATGACGAGGCCCGCGCCAAGGTGACCGGCGCGCCCGGCTATCGCTGGTGGGGGCGTCTGCTGCGCTGGCGCACGGCCTTCGTGGGAACCACGGTGTCCGAATATGCGCTGTTTCCGCGCGATGCCCAGCCCGATGCACTGGCTAAGGCCTTGCGCGACCAGCTGGGTCGGCGCCAGCGCCTGATGATCGTGAAGGACATACCGCAGGCCTCGCCCTTGTTCGACGCCGCCACGGGCGACTGGTGCAAGCGTTTCGCCGATGCCTGCGACGCCGCCGGTTTCATCCTGCTGGAAGGGCAGGCGCTGGCTTATGTGACCATCGATTTCCAGGGCGAGGACGATTACCTCGCCCGCCTGTCGTCGAGTCGACGCAAAGACATCCGCCGCAAACTGCGCAAGCGCGATGATGTGGCGGTGACTTCGCTGCCATGCGGGGATGCGGCGTTCATCGATGACACGCTGATTGACGCCTATTACGCGCTTTACGAAAACGTCTACGCGCAGAGTGAAGTCCATTTCGACAAGCTCAGCCGCGAGTTTTTCGCCGCCGTGTTGCGCGATGCCACCAATGGCGGCGTGGTGTTTGTCTATCGCCACCAGGACGAGATGATCGGCTGGAATCTGTGCTTTGTGGTGGAGGGCAAGCTGATCGACAAGTACGTGGGTTTTGCCTATCCGCAGGCGCGGGAGCAGAACCTGTATTTCACCAGCTGGTTCCACAATCTCGCTTACGCTCGCGAACACCATCTCACCCACTATGTGGCAGGCTGGACCGATCCGCAGATCAAGGCCTATCTGGGTGCACAATTCACCCTGACGCGGCACGCGATCTATCTGCGCAATCCGCTGCTGCGGCTGGCCGCGCGCCGCTTAGGCAAATTCTTCGAGAGCGATAGCCAATGGGCAGCGCATGAACCGGCGTGAACCACTGATCCTGGATTTCGACAGTTCGGTCGGGCAGATCCCGGGCGCGACTACGCTGGCGCTCACCGACTGGCAGGAAGCGATCCGCTTTGGCTGCACGCTGCGCACGTTTCACCGGCTGCGCGACTATCTCGACACGCGTCTGCCGGAAAACTACGGCACCGTGCTGATGGGCTCGGGCGACTATCACCATCTCACCTGGCCGCTGGTGCAGCGTCAGCGCGCCCGCGGTCCGTTCCAGCTGGTGGTGTTCGACAACCATCCGGACAATATGCGTTTCCCCTGGGGCATCCATTGCGGATCGTGGGTGCGTCGGGTGGCCATGCTGCCGTTCGTCACGCACGTGCACGTGGTGGGGATTACCTCCGGCGACATCGGCGCCAGGCACGCCTGGGAAAACTATTTGCGTCCGCTGCAGGCCGGCAAGCTCAGTTATTGGTGCATGGACGTGAACGTGGACTGGGCGGCGAAGCTTGGGCTCAGCGATGCCTTCCATCGCTTCGATGATCCCGACGCGCTGACCTGCGCGTTCGTGCAGCAATTGAAGCAGGCACCGCAGCCCACGTATCTGTCCATCGACAAGGATGCGTTCAGCGTCGATACGGCGCGCACCAACTGGGACCAGGGCCTGCTGGAAGAATCGCACGCCATGGCGATCATCGAAGCGCTGCGTGGACGCATCGTGGCCAGCGACATCAACGGCGAAGTCTCGGCTTATCAGTACCGCACGTGGTGGAAGCGCTTGTTGAGCGGCATGGATGGCCAGGAGCCGGTGCCGCAGGCCGAGCTGGATGCCTGGCAGGCGCAGCAGCGGGCGTTCAATGCGCGACTGTTGGTAGCCATCGCCGAAAGCAGCGTGTAAAGCATTGGATTGAAGATCGGCGCCGCATTCACGCCGGCACGGCGTTGAACGGGCAAGGATGCCGCAGGCGTATCGAGAGCCGGCTCGTTCCGGCAACGTTCGAGGCGATGCCATCGTATGACCGAGCACTTTCCCGCCAGTCGTCGCGCGTTGATCTTTCTTGGCGTCACCTTCGCCATCACCTGGTTGGCCTGGGGCGCACTGGTCGCGCTGGCGCAGGCGCAGGCCACCAGCTATGGCACATGGCCCTTCATGACCTTGTATGTGCTGGGCGGCTTGGGCCCGACCATTGCCGCCTATGTCGCCGTGTGGTGCACGCGCCATGAATCGCCGCTGCGCGAGTTCAATCAGCGGGTTTTGCGTTGGCGGGTGCGGCCCGTGTGGTATCTGGTGGCGCTGGGTTTACCGGTCGCGCTGGGCTTGTTCGCGATCGGCGTCGCCGTGGCCTTGAAGCCCGCGCTGGCGTCGCTCGTCAGCATTCGATCGTGGTATCAGTTTCCGCTCTACCTGCTGCTGACCATCATCGGCGGCGG
The DNA here is from genome assembly GCF_052114725.1 of Dyella sp. 2YAF14. Taxonomy (NCBI): domain Bacteria; kingdom Pseudomonadati; phylum Pseudomonadota; class Gammaproteobacteria; order Lysobacterales; family Rhodanobacteraceae; genus Dyella; species Dyella sp. 2YAF14. The sequence continues at coordinate 16,184 of NZ_JBFRFH010000016.1, forward strand.
CCTGGAGGAGCTGGGCTGGCGGGGCATCACGCAGGAGGAGTGGGCACGGACCATCGGTGCCGCTCGTGCGGCCCTGCTGATCGGGCCGATCTGGGCGGTTTGGCATCTGCCGCTGTTCTTCCTGCCGGGCGTGGCGCAATACCACGCGGGCTTCGCGCTGTTCCTGGTGGGTGTGATGGGCAATGCGCTGCTGTTTGGCTGGCTATACACCCGCACGCGCAGCATTTTGTTGTGCGTGTTGATGCACGCCGCGTCCAATGCGGCGGTGATGATGGGGGTGAGCATTCCTTCCGGCATGGGCATGTCGGTGGTTGGTCCGTGCCTGAGCCTTGGTGTGGGTGCGCTGTTGTTTCTGTCCACGGGACAGCGATTGGAAAGTCATGAACGACCGACGCGTTGAACGTGGTGTTCAGGCCGTCGCGCGTTCCAGCTCGACGCAAATGGCTTCAAACGTCGCGTCATCCAGCCAGGGGCTGTTGGTGATGGTGAGCGAGCGCGCGGCAAAGGCACGCGCATTGGGCAGCTCGGCATCGGCGACGATGTCGCGCAGGTAGCCGTAGTCGGGCAGGGCGTGGATAAAAAGCCGGCTGACGCCGAGGCCGGCCGTCCACAGCGTCTTCAGCGCCGCATCGCGCCTGGCCTGGTCGGGCAAGGTGAGCAGCAGGAAGGGCCACACGCCTTGCTGGCCCTGCGCATCGTCGAACACGGTAATGCCGGGTATGCGCCGCAGACGTTCCACCCGACGCAAGGCCTGTATGCGCGTGGCATCGAGAAAGGCCGGAAGTCGGGGCAGCGCACGCGCACCCACCGACTGCCGCCAGTCGCTCACGGTGTGCATCGGAATATCGGGGCCAAAATCGTCGCCGACCGCTGCCACCGGGTCGTTGGCCGCCAATGCTTTTCGCAATGGACGTCCATACGCCCAAGCCAACAGCGACGGGCGATAGGCCAACGCGTAGCCGATCAGTTCGAGCGCACGCTGCCAGTCCATTTTTGTGTCGGCGTGAATATTGGCCTGGTGGCTGGCAGCAAACGCCGCGCGCAAGACAGGATCGCGCGTCAACAGCAGGCCGCCTTCGAACAGGGTGAGTCCCTTGCCGACGGCGAGGCTGAAGAAGCCGGCATCGCCCAGCAGGCCGACGCTGAGGCCGTTCTGCTTTGCGCCCAGCGCCTGCGCGGCGTCTTCCAGTACGTAGGCGCCCACGCGATGGGCTACGTCGAGCACCGCATTGACGTCGGCTACGCGACCGGCCAGATGCGTCGGCACGATGGCCAGCGTCTTGGCGCTGCCCAATGCGCAAAGCTGGGCGACATCCATATCGAAGTGATTCGGCGCGAGGTCGCACAGGCGCAGCTTGAGGCCTGCACGATGAATGGCCAGCGCCACCAGCGGACACGTCCACGCGGGGACGATCACTTCGTCGCGCTGCGGACGCAGGCCATGCATGGCCTTGAGCGCCACCACCATGGCCGCCGTGCCCGAGCATTCGAGCTGCAGCTGTTCGACGCCCAGCCACGCAGCGACCTGGTCCGCGAACGGCGCACGGCCCGGCCACAGATCGCTCAGCTGTAGCGGCAGGCCGGCGGTGGGCGGTAGCTCGCGGGACATGGGGGATGTCTGGTCAGTCGCCGGCCACGACGCCGAGCGCGCCCTTCGCTTCGGTCGGCGCATCGCCTTCCGGATGCGCGCCACTTTCCGCGAACGCCAGGCAGATGATGCCGGCCACGATGGCGACGGCGCCGATGATGCGAGAGGCGGTCAGCGGCTCATGGAACAGCCACACGGAGAACAGCATCACGCTCACCACTTCCAGGTGCGTGACGGCGAACGCAGGGCCGATCGGCGCGTGCTTGAGCAGGGTCATCCAGGTGAAGAAGTTGCCGACGTAGCCGATCACCGCGACATAGATCCACGGATGGCCAAACACACGCAAGATCCACGCCCAGTTCGCCTCGGGCGGAAACGCATGGTCGCCGGCGTATTTGAAACTCAGCTGCACCAGCGTGTCGAACAACACCAGGATGGTGAAGCCGATGGCGTAGAAACGGGCTAGCTTCATCGACATTTCTCAGCCTCCGGCCATGCCGACAATGGCTACGCCCGCGGTCACCAGCAGCATGCCGGTCACGCGTAGCGGCGTCAGCTTTTCTTTGAACAGGATCCGGCCGGCGATCATCACCACCACGATGTTGATCGAACCCAGCAGCACGCCTTCGGACAAATCGACCAGCGACAGGAAGGCGATCCAGACCAGGAATTCGGCCACGTAGGAGAGCACGCCGATCCAGATCCACGGACGCGCCGCCATGTACTTCCAACGCGCAACGCCATCACCGGCTCGCGGATCGCCGGCCGCTGCCTTGAAGGACAGCTGGCCGACGGTATCGAGCGTGACGTTGAGCAGCCACAACGCGACAACCAGGGGACTCATGGCGAGTCCTCAGGCCGCAGCGCGCGCGACGGGTTCGTAGGTGGCGGCGATCTGGCGGAAGAACTCCGCCGAGCGGTCGGTCAGCAGGCGACGTTCCCGGTCCACCGTGATCATGTGGTAGCTGTCCTTGAGCCACAGCGTCTCCACCGGGCCGGACACGCCGCGCTGCACGAGATAGGCGTTCTCGATGCTGGCGATGTCGTCTTCGGTGGCGTGGGCGATCAGGCAGGGCGCCGCCACCTTGGGCAGGTCGCGCTTTACCACCGCAGCCATGTTGTACATCTCGCCCAGCGACGGCCACGGGTTGCCGGGCAGGCCGGCGGCGGCACTGTCGCCGCTCAGCATGGCGCTGCTGATCTGCGCGCGCAGGCGCTCGTCGCGGATGCCGTACGGTTCACCCTCGTGCACCATGCGGTGTTTGCCGATGCCCAGGCGGTGCAGCAGGGGCAGCAGGAAGGAGAACTTGCCGATCCACGGAATGGCCCAGCCGTCATAGCGGAAGGTGGCGCCGTAGACGCCCACGCCCTTGACCCATTCCGGACGCTCGGCGGCCAGCTTGAGCGCCAGCACGGCGCCCATCGACAGGCCGGCCACGAACAGGTGATCCACCTCGTGGCGGAACTTGTCGGCGGCAGCTTCCACGCTGGCGTACCAGTCGCGCCAGCCGGTCTTCAGCAGGTCGTCGACGTCGCCGCAATGACCGGCCAGCTGCATGCCATACACCGTGTAACCGGCGCGATTGAGGCCCTTGCCGAGCAGGCGCATCTCGGTCGGGGTGCCGGTCAGGCCATGAATGAGCAGCACACCGCTGCGACCGCCTTCATAGCGGAACTCGACGTCTTGAATCACTGGGGAGCTCCGCAGCAGCCAATCGGGGAAGTCCGGGGCATGCGCCACGCGGAAAGATGACAGTAAATCATGGGGTCAGTCTGACCACCGACCCTTTCCAAGAACTTTCGACCCCGGCGGCCCCAGGCGGGGCCGGATGCGAGTCCAGGCAGGGCCTGCCGGCGCTCAGCGGCCGAAGTGGCCCTGGGTGCCGCCCACGGAGATGCTCATGCCGCCGGTCGGGTGTTCGCAGCTGCCGAAGGCCTGGCTGAGCGTGACGCCGCCGCCGGTGTAGTTGCCGCTGAAGTGGTTGCCGGCAACCACGCCCGTGGTGACCGAGCCATGCACCTGCGGCTGGTTGTAGGTGGCGTCGTCGCAGGTCACGGCCGGCGCAACGCCGACGGCCGCCTGGGTGTCGCCCATCGCGCCGCTGGTGTCGCCGTAATAGGTCCCCGGCGGATCCTTGGTGTAGCTGCCGTTCTGGTTGGCGGCCTGCGCGGTGGCGTTGCCGTTGGACTTGGTCGCCTGGCCCGTGCTGTTGGCCACCGTGGTGGCCGGCGGTGGCGGCGGTGCCGCGCTGGCGCTGGCGGCGGGAAGGTTGGCCGGCAGCTTCAGGTTCAGCGACTGGTCGGCGCTCTGTGCCCAGGCCGTTGCCGCCAGCAGGCTGGCGGCGGCGAAAACGGTGGTGCGGACGATCTTCATGGAAAAACTCCGGGGACGTGAGGCCTATAACGCGCCACCGTCGCCGGTGTGGACACGTCCCCCTTTGGACGACGCGTGGCGACGGGAGTTCCCGCCGCCACGCGGGGTTGCTCAGGGCTTGTACGGCGTAAAGCTGCCGATCGCCTTCAACTGCGGATCGATCGCCTTGGGGTCGCCGACCAGGATGATGCTCTGTTTCTCCGGCGCAAAGTACTTGCGCCCCATCGCCTGCACCTGCTCGGCGGTGACCTTGCCGGTGTCGGTGACGTACGTGGTCATGAATGAGGGCGGCATGCCGCTCACCCAATAGCGCGCCAGCGTATTGGCCAGGGCCGACTGGATCTGGTTGCGCAGCAGGTAGATGCCCGCGATGAGGCGCTTGGCGCGCATCAGTTCTTCCGGGCTGGCCGGCTCGGTGCCCATGCCTTGGTAGAGCCTGGACAGTTCGCCCAGCGTGGCGCCGGTGACTTCGTTGCGCACATCCACCACGGCGAGCGTGTTGCCGCCGTTGCGGCGCACGTCCAGCGTGGAATAGGGGCTGTACGAATAACCCTTGTCCTCGCGGATGTCCTGCGTGATGCGGCTGCTGAAGCCGCCGCCGAGCACGGTGTTGGCCACGGTGAGCGGGATGAAGTCCGCATCGCGCAGGGGGACCGTGGGCTGGCCAAAGCGGATATTGGTCTGCACCGCGCCAGCACGCGCCACCAGCAACTTTTGCGCGGGCACATCGGTGGGCACCTGGGCCACATTGGCGGGCGCGGGTCCTTGTGCCTTCCAGCTGCCGAACTGCTGCTCGACCGTCTTGAGCACCTCGTCCGCATCGACCTTGCCGACCACCACCAGCAGCGCGCGCTCCGGCCGCATGCGTTGATCGTGCAACGCGTGCAGCGATTCGGACGTGACGGCCTGGATGCTTGCCTCGGTGAGTTCGTCGCGCGCATACGGGTGATCGCCGTATACCGCGTGATTGAACGCGCGCATCGACTGCCAGTCCGGGTCGGCTTCGTTCACCTTCAGCGACTGCAGCGCATTGGTCTTCTCCAGTGCGACTTCCTTGGCGGGGAAGCTGGGATGCAGCGCCGTGTCGGCGACCAGTTCGAGCAGTTCGTCCGAGTGACTTGCCAGCGCGCTGGCGCTGACGCCGATGGAATCGCGTCCCGCGCTTGCACCGTAGTCGCCGCCGATGGCTTGCAGCTTTTCGGCGATCTGCCTGGAACTGAGTTTGTCGGTACCTTCGTTGAACAAGGCGGCCATCAGCTCGGCCTGGGCAGGATGTTTCGCATCGTCGTACGACGTGCCGCCCAGCACCGCCAGCTGCACGTTCACCTTGGGCAAGCCGTTGCGCGGAATCACCCACACGGTGAGGCCATTGGGCAGGGTGCGCTGCGTGATCTGCGGAACGGGCAGCGGTCGCTCGGGACCGTAGGGCGGCAGTTCCCTGGGCATGGGCGCTTCGGTCGCATGCGCGGCCATGGCGAAGCCGAGGGCGGCAGCGAGCAGGGATGCTTTCAGAGTCGTCGTGATCATGACCTTCGCTCTCCTCAGTGCTTGGCCGGCTTGGCGCCGGCATCCTTGGCATGGGCCGTCACCGGGCGGCGGATGATCACGCTGCGATTGGCGTCCGTGAGATAGGTCTGCGCCACGCGGCGTACGTCGTCGGACGTCACCTGGTTGATCCAGCCGGGCACTTGATTCACCACGTTGGCATCGCCCCACAGCGTTTGCAGTTTGGCCAGCGTGTCGGCGCGGGAGAGGAAATCCTCCATGCCGCCGTACCAGTCCGAGAGCATCTTGGTTTTCACGCGCGCCAGCGTGGCGTCGTCGACACCGTCGTGGGCGACCTTGGCGATTTCCTCGTTGAGCGCAGCCAGCACCTGGTCGGGCTGGGCGTTGGGCTTGTAGATGGCAAACAGGCCGAACAAAGTGGGGCCCGCGTAATCGGTGCCGCTGCCCAGCGCGAAGTTCACGCCACCCTGGATTTGCAGCAGTTGTTCGCGTCCCTTCACCAGGCCCTGGTAGAAGCGCGAAGCGTCATCGCCCACCAGCAGTTGGGCCAGCACCAGCATCGGCATCTGGTCCTTGCTGCCGCGATCGGGTGCTTTCCAGCCGACGGCAATCGCCGGCGCCTTCGCCAACGCGTCGGTCTGTTCGAGGTGCCGACCTTTGTTGTTCAGCGGTTCGGAAACGTCGGTGCCGGCCGGGAGTGGCCGGGCCGGAATCGCGCCGAAATATTTCTGCGCCAGCGCGAAGGCCTGCTCGGGCGTGACGTCGCCGGAGATGCCGAGCACCGCATTGGCGGGCTGGTAGAAGGTGTCGTGAAAAGCCTTTACGTCGGCGATGCTGGCGTGGTCGAGATCCTCGAACGAGCCGTAACCGTCGTGCTTGTTGGCCCATTTGTCGAAGGCCAGCGCGTCCAGGTCGGTCCAGAAGAACAAACCATAAGGCTGGTTCTTCACGTTGACGCGGATTTCTTCCTTCACCACGTTGCGCTGGTTGTCGAGATTCTTTTCGCTGAAATCCAGCGTCTTCATGCGGTCCGCTTCAATCCACAGCAGTGGTTCCAGGGCGGAGATGGGCGCGGAGGCAATGTAGTTGGTGTAGTCGGCGCGGGTGGATCCGTTGAAGACGCCACCGCCGCCCTGGATCACCCGATCGAACGTGCCCTTGGGTGCATTGGGCGTGCCTTCGAACATCAGGTGTTCGAACAGATGCGCAAAGCCGGTGCGGTTCTGCGGCTCCAGCCGCATGCCCACGTGGTAGACCGTGCTGATGCCTACGGTGGGGGAGCTGTGATCTTCGGAAACGACAACGGTGAGGCCGTTGTCCAGTTTCTTCACGGCCACCGGCACCTGCCAGTGGTCGGTATCCGCGGCGTGAGCCGTTACTGCGAACAACAGGCCGGCGATGAGCGCCGGCAGTCGTGACGTGCGCATGGACCATCCTTGTGCTGCGGCGGGAGCACATTGGATACGGCGCAGGCGGGGCATCCGTCAACAGGAAGGATGGTCTAGGGCCGGCAAACAACACTGTGGGAGCGCACCCTGTGCGCGACGGGGGCCTGAGGCAGGCCAGTCGCGCACAGGGTGCGCTCCCACAGGGGTATGGAAGGAAGGGATGGAAGGGCTGGATCAGCCCGTCGTCTCGATCCGCTCCACCCGGCGCAGGCCCTGCGGCAGCAGGCCGCCGCGGGTGGCGCGGTTGCCGCCGTACTCGACCAGGTTCGACCATTTCAGCGTGAGCTTGCGCTGGCCGGCATAGAGCGTCACTTCGCCCTTGCCTTCAGTGACCACGGCGACGCCGACGACCTTCACGCCTGCACTCAGCTTGGCCTTGGGCACGTCGATCAGCTTGTTGCCCTTGCCCTTGTCGAGCTCCGGCAACTCGGCCACCGAGAACATCAGCAAGTGGCCTTCGGTGGTGACGACGACGATGCGGTCGCGTGCCGGATCGGCGCTGACCTGCGGCGCCAGCACCTTGGCGCCATCGCCCAGCGTGATGATCTGCTTGCCCGCCTTGTTGCGGCCGGTGAGCGCCTCGAAGCGCGTCACGAAGCCGTAGCCGTGGTCGGTGGCCAGGATCAGGCGCGTGTCGTTGTCGCCGGCGGCAAGTGCGTCAAAGCTGGCGCCCGAGGGCGGACTGAAGCGGCCGGTGACCGGCTCGCCGTTGCCGCGCGCCGAGGGCAGCGTGTGCGCTGCCATGGAATAGCTGCGGCCGGTGGAGTCGATCACCGCGACCTGCTGCGTGGTGCGCGCCTTGACCGTGGCGAGCAGGCTGTCGCCTTCGCGATAGTTGAGGCCGTCCGCATCGACGTCGTGGCCCTTGGCGGCGCGGATCCAGCCCTTGGCGCTGAGCACCACGGTGACCGGTTCGCTGGCGACCAGCGCGCTTTCATCGAGCGCCTGCGCGGCATTGCGCTGCACCAGCGGCGAGCGGCGGTCGTCGCCGAACTTGGCGGCGTCGGCGCGCAATTCTTCCTTGATCAGGCCCTTGAGCTTGGCCGGCGATTTCAGCAGCACGTTGATGCGTGCGCGTTCTTCCTCGAGCTGATCGCGCTCGGCATTGATCTTCATTTCCTCGAGGCGCGCCAGCTGGCGCAGCTTGGTCTCGAGGATGTAGTCAGTCTGTTCGTCGCTGAGGCCGAAGCGCGCCATCAGCACGGGCTTGGGCTCGTCCTCGGTGCGGACGATGCGGATCACTTCGTCCAGGTTGAGGTAGGCGATGCGCAAACCTTCCAACAGGTGCAGGCGACGCTCCACCTTGGCCAGGCGATGGTTGAGGCGGCGGGTCACCGTATCGGTGCGGAAATGCAGCCACTCACTGAGGATCCGCTTGAGATCCTTCACCTGCGGACGGCCGTCCAGACCGATCATGTTGAGGTTGATGCGGAAGCTCTTCTCCATGTCCGTGGTGGCGAACAGGTGCTGCATCACCTCGGCGGCGTCGATGCGGTTGGAGCGCGGCACCACCACCAGGCGGATCGGGTTCTCATGATCGGATTCGTCGCGCAGGTCTTCGACCATCGGCAGCTTCTTCGCGCGCATCTGCGCGGCGATCTGCTCGAGGATCTTGGACGGGCTCACCTGATGCGGCAGCGCGGTGATGACGATGTTGCCTTCGTCCAGGTGGTACACGGCGCGCGCGCGCACCGAGCCGACGCCGTTCTGGTACATCGCCAGCAGTTCGTTGCGCGGCGTGATGATTTCCGCTTCGGTCGGATAGTCCGGACCCTGGATGTGCTCGCACAGGTCGGCGACGGTGGCGTCCGGATCATCCAGCAGACGGATGCATGCGCTCACTACTTCGCGCAGGTTGTGCGGCGGAATATCGGTGGCCATGCCCACGGCGATGCCCATCGATCCGTTGAGCAGCACATGCGGCACGCGCGAGGGCAGCCAGCTGGGTTCTTCCAGCGTGCCGTCGAAGTTGGGCACCCAATCCACCGTGCCCTGGCCAAGTTCGCCCAGCAAGGCCTCGGCGATCGGGCTCAGGCGCGACTCGGTGTAGCGCATGGCAGCGAAGCTTTTCGGATCGTCCGGCGAGCCGAAGTTGCCCTGGCCGTCGACCAGCGGGTAGCGGTACGAGAACGGCTGGGCCATCAGCACCATCGCCTCGTAGCACGAGGTGTCGCCGTGCGGATGGAACTTGCCGATCACGTCGCCGATGGTGCGCGCGGACTTCTTGGGCTTGGAGGAGGCGGCCAGGCCGAGCTCGCTCATGGCATAGACGATGCGGCGCTGCACCGGCTTCAGGCCGTCGCCCACGAAGGGCAGGGCGCGGTCCAGCACCACGTACATGGAATAGTCGAGGTAAGCCCGCTCGGCGTATTCCTTGAGCGGGATCTGTTCGAAATTGGCTTGCAAATTCATGGGTTTGCGTCGTTGGGCTGCGCGCAGAGGGCGCGCTTAACCGGACGATGGTGCCAGAAAGGGGGACCGGCCGGCGAGGGGTGATGGCGCCAGCCCTGTGGGAGCGCACCCTGTGCGCGACAGGCGGCGGAGCGGTGAAGCCGGGTGGTTGGGGCGCGAAAGCCGACCATTGAGGATGGGTGGGGCGTGGCAGTCGCGCACAGGGTGCGCTCCCACAGGAGAGGCGGTCTGGGCCTGCTTTTAGTTCTGGATACGGGTGGTCTTCACACCCAGCTTGCGCAACTGCTCCTGCAAGCTGTCAGGCCCTGCCAGGTGGCCAGCACCCACGGCGACAAAACTCACCCCCGGCTGCTGCATGCGCTCAGCGATGGTCTTGGCCCAGGCCTGGTTACGCTCGACGATCAGCGTTTGGTAGAGCATCGGGCTGTCCTTGCGCAGGTCTTCGTCCTCGATCTTGGCGATCGCGTCGGTGTCGCCGTTGCGCCAGGCATCGATCAGCTCGTGCAGCTTGACCGGGCCGTCGGCCACGTCCTTGAAGGACTGGCGCAGGAATTCCAGCTGCATCGCCTCGGGCAGGTCAGCCAGCATGCGGATCTGCTTTTCCGCGGTTTCCAGCCCGTCGATGGGTTTGCCGGCCTGCTGCATGCGTGTCTTGAGCAGTTTGTCCACGCCTTGGTTCGGGTCGAGTCCGGCCTGCATTAGTGGCGCCATGGTGAGCTCGAGCGCAGCCAGCCACGGGCGCATTCGTTCCAGCACGGCGATACCGCCGGGCAGCTTGGCTGCTTCTGCGGCCTTCTCCAGTTCGCCGCGATCCTTCTCGTCGAGTTTGCTGGACAGCGATTCGCTCAGGTCGACGCCGTGCTGCATCAGCAGAGCCTGCATGGACGCCGAATCGTCGTCGACCACCTCGATGCTCAGGCGCTGGCTCTCGTCCAGCGCCTTGTCCAAGGCGGGCGACTGCCAGTTGGTGTCCGAGGGCAGCAGGTGCACGGTGCCGAAGAGGTAGACCGTGGCGTGCTCGTTCTTGGCCACCCACAGGCCGGGCTGGGCCACCGCGACTGTGACGAGCAACAGGTTGAGGGCCAGGGCGGCCGCGTATCGACGAAACAGTTTCAAGGGGAAATCCCGGATCAGGAGCGGACCACGTGTCGTAGCGGGCCATGACCATCCGGCCCGCTGATATGCGCACTATCGTGCTCGAAGTGGCTTGCTGCAAGCATTCTCAGCGCGGCACACGGTATCCGCCAGGCACGCCGTGCGGGCTGAGGGTGAGCTGCCACAGCTGGTCGCGGCGGCTGCGGAACACGGCGGCCGAGACGGACAGGTAGAAGCGCCACATGCGGCGGAAGCGATCGTCGTAGTTGGCGGCCAGCTGCGGCCACGCCGCATCGAAGTTGGCCCGCCACGCCGACAACGTGAGGTCGTAGTCGCTGCCGAAGTTGTGCCAGTCCTCCACCACGAACAGATTCTGCAGCGCCTCGGCCACCTGGCTGGCGGCGGGGATCATCGAGTTGGGGAAGATGTATTTCTCGATCCACGGGTCCGGCCGGCTGGGCGAACCGTTGCTGCCGATGGAATGCAGCACGAACAGGCCGTCGTCGTGCAGGCAGCGTCGCGCGATCTCGAAATAGGTGCGGTAGTTGAGCGCGCCCACGTGTTCGAACATGCCGATCGAAAAGACCGCGTCGAACGGTTCGTTGATCTCGCGATAATCCTGCAGGCGGATATCGATCGGCAGGCCTTTGCACAGCTCACGCGCGTATGCCGCCTGTTCCTTGGAAACGGTGACGCCCACGCCCTGTACGCCGTAGCGTTCGGCGGCAAACTTCAGCGCCTCGCCCCAGCCGCAGCCGATGTCCAGCACGCGCTGCCCGGGTTGCAGGCGCAGCTTGCGGCAGATCAGGTCGAGCTTGGCTTCCTGCGCATCATCGAGATTGTTCGCCTGCGCCCAGTAGCCGCACGAATACACCAGCCGCTTGCCGAGCATGGCCTGGAACAAATCGTTGCCCAGGTCGTAATGCACGCGGCCAATATCGAACGCATGGTCGCCGCGCTGCAGGTTGACGAAACGCGCCTTGAGATGCGCGAGCAGCGTGTCCAGCGACTTCAGCTCGGTGTCCAGCTGCGCGCCGAGTACCCGGGTGAACAGGCCGGGCAGGTCTTCGCTGTCCCACCAGCCGTCCATATAGCTTTCGCCAAGGCCCAGCGATCCGTGCGAAAACACGCGTGCGTAGAGCCGTTCGTCGTGCACCCGCATGTCGGTAGGGCGCGAACCATCGAGAAGAATGCCGGCGTGTTCGAGCAACCTGGCGGCGCGTACCTTCAATGAATCCTGACTCATGCGGTCCTCGTATGCCATGGTGACGAGAAGGGCAGGATGGCGCCGCCTGATCAGCGGGAGTGCGGCGTCCTGCCTAGTATCCCAAAGCTTGCAGGAGCAATTGCAAAGACTGCGTCGACGCCGCTTTCGCGAACCGTTTGCAGCAGCGCCTGCGATTGCGCCTCGCTGAGCAGGAATTCCACTTTGATGGCGAGATCGTCGGTCAGTTCGAAGAACTGTTCTTCGCGCAACACGCCGTGCCTGCCGAAGCCGCAGATGGCGCGAAACGCCGAACCGCCGCCGACGCCGTGGCTGCGGGCGTGCTCGAGCAACCACTCATAGACCAGTTTGCCGTCGTGGCGCGCCCGCGTGTGGGTATAAAAACTGAGCTGGACGCCTTGTTGTGTCGTTTCCATGGGGCCTCCTAGCGCAATACAGCGCGGGTGATGGCGATACCTGCCACGGTCAGTGCGATCGAGCCGACCAGGTGCAGGGCCAGATGGCCACCGAACCACAGGTATTGCTCACGCAGCAGCAGGGTGGTCGATTCGGCCGAGAAGGTGGAAAACGTGGTCAGTCCACCCAGGAAGCCGGTGGCGACGAACAGGCGAAGTTCGGGCGGCAGGGTCTGGAAGTGATCGAACACGCCCAGCACCACGCCCATCAACAGGCCGCCGACCAGGTTGGCGGCCAGGGTACCCAGGGGCACGGTGGGGAACAGGGGGTTGAACATGACGCCGAGCATCCAGCGCAGCCAGCAACCCAGCACGCCTCCCACGCCGACGGCGAGAAAACCGGTAAAGCCCACGTTGTCGTCTCCTTCTGAAGAACTTCGGAAGGACTCCCCGGAAACAGGCACGCGCCTGCGCCCCGGGAAAATCCGGCGGTGCAGGCATCATCAACCCGAAGGTGGTTCGCCGCGGCACATGGCCTGGGCGGGAGGCATGCCATCTCCCTGTGCCATTTATCCTAGCCCATGATCCCTCGAACGTCATGGCTCAGCCGCGCAGAGGGCACCGCTATACTCATCGCTCCTCGCCAGCATGCCACGCCCATGACCCCCATCCCGCGCCCTGTCCGGCGCAGCCTGCCGTTGCTGCTGGCGGGCTTGTCGATGATCGGCCCGTTTTCGATCGACGCCGTCTTCCCGGCGTTTCCGCTGATCGGCGCGCGCTTTGGCGTGGACAGCACCGGCTTGCAGCAGATGATCAGCATGTACCTGATCACCTATGCCGTGATGAGCCTGTTTCATGGCGCGATCTCCGATGCGATCGGGCGCAAGCCGGTGATCGTCGTCGGCATGCTGGTGTATGCGCTGGCCTCCGCGGGCGCTGCGGTGTCGACCTCCTACGTGATGCTGCTTAGCTGTCGTGCGCTGCAGGGCGCGTGTGCCGGTGCCGGCCTGGTGGTGGGCCGCGCGATCGTGCGCGACAGCCTGGAAGGGCCGGCGGCGCAGCAGATGATGTCGCGCGTGATGATGATCTTCAGCATCGCCCCGGTGATCGCGCCGATCGTGGGCGCGCAGTTGCTGTTCCTCAACGGCTGGCACGGCATCTTCTGGGTGCTGATGGGATTCACCCTGGTGTTGGCGGCGGCTTTGGCGCTGTTTCTCGATGAAACTCATCCCGTCGCGGCGCGCACGTCGTTTCGCGCGGGCACGCTGGTGCGTGGCTACATCAATTTCGGCAAGGACCGGCCGTTCTGGCCGCTGCTGATTTCCTGTTCGGTGAATTTTGCCGGTTTGTTTTTGTACATATCCTCGGCGCCGCACATCATTCGCGACCTGCTGCATCTGTCCGCGCAGGGTTTCCCGTGGCTGTTCCTGCCGACGGTGGCGGGCCTGATGGCCGGCGCATGGATGTCCGGACGCCTCGCCCATCGCCGCAGCGCGGCGTATACGGTCAACCTCGGCTACGGCTCGATGTTGCTCGCGTGCGCGCTGCATCTGTTGATTGCGCTGGTCACCACCGAGCCGGTATTGCCCTGGTCGATGCTGCCGCTGGTCTTGCATGGCATCGGCGTGCAGCTGGCGTTTCCCACGCTCACGCTGTTATTGCTGGACCGCTTTCCGCATCGACGTGGCGGCGCTTCATCGGTGCAGGCGTTCGGCAGCCTGCTGATGTGCGCGGTGGTCGCCGGCGTGCTGTCGCCGCTGCTATCGGGCCATATGGTGTATCTGGCGCTGGGTGCCAGCGCGCTGACCGTGACCGGCTGGCTTGCCTGGCGCTGGTACCGGCATCTGACCAGTCAGCCGCGCGTGCCGCATACCAGCGCAGCCGAGGTCGAGGTGGAGATGCAGACGGAAATCACCGAGCCGCGATAACCGGTGGAAGACGCGGCGCGGGCCCGAGCCCGCGCCTGCCTGCTCAATGTTCGTTGACCTGCAGCTTTTCCAGCAGCAAATTGAGCTTGCCCTTCATCGCATCTTCGGGGCGCGGGCCGTCTACGCCGTAGAACGCGGTGTACAGCACATCCGGCTTGGTCTCGCCGCTGGTCTTGGTGCCGCCCACGGTACCGATGTAGGTCATGTCGTTTTCGCTGTACGGCACGCCGTCGTCCGGATGATCGCGATGGACGATCTTGCCCCAGTGGTTGCGGAAGCTGTCGTCCAGGTCGTCGGTGGGGGCGACATGACGGTTCACCATCACATGCTCGGCGTTCTCCACGTTGGACTTCACTTCTACCTTGGAGACATCCCACACCGTCTTGCCGTGATCCTGGAAGTAGGACATGCCCAGCACGAGCTGGCTGTCCGGGTCGATCTTCTGCAGCGACGGCGTATAGGCAAAACCCAGGCGCTTGGACTGGTACTTGAAGTCGTCGCCATAGTCGAAGCGGATGGCGATGTCGGAGAGCACGCTGGGCAACAACTCGGTATTGGCCAGGAATTCCTTCCATTGCGCCAGCGTGCCGCTATAGGACACGTCGACGAAGTTGGCCAGCTGGGTCAGGTCGGCCATGTCTTCGTGTTCGGTGCGGTTCTCGGTGACCCGGCCCATCGCCGCGTAACCATCAGGCACCGGCAGCAGGAAGACGATCACCAGCTGGTTGTCGTACGCCATCTGCCATTCGCGTATCTGCCAGCGGCGCTGGTAGGCGTCGGTGTAGCTGCGTTGCAGCGACGGCGCGCCCAGCGAGGTGATCTTCACCAGCTCGGAGCCCACGCGTCGCTGCATCGGCGCGCCTTTCAGCAGGAGGTCCATGAACAGCTTGGAATCGCCATACAACTGCTTGCTGGTCACGTCGTCGGGCTTGCGCAGGTGAAACATCACCTGCTGACCCACCAGCGCACGGCTGATGAAACCGTTGTGGGGCAGCTGGGCCTTGTTCTCGTTCGCCCGGGCGCTGACCCAGTTGCCGTTGCTGTTGCGGTGTAGCAGGGTCGGAAAGGCGCTCAGATCGGAATTGACGTGCAACAGCCGGTTGGCGCCCTGGCCATTGGGGAACATGGTGGCGGCGTTCTCGGTGAGCAGATCGTGCAGTTTCTGGTCGACGTCGGCGTTGTGCAGCTTCTGGTAGGTCGCGCTGAAGTCCGCAAAACTCTTGGGCAGCGGGAACTGCGCCTTGAACGGTCCAGTGTGTTTGTCCTCGATCACGTCCAGCTGATAGCTCTCGCGCGTATCGATCTGGCCGAGGTTGGCGGGCGCCTTCAGCACCAGGTCGATCGGCAGCGCGTAATTGAGGTTTTCGTCGGGCGACTTCATCACCACCACGCCGATGACCTTGCCGTCCTTGTCCAGCAGCGGGCCGCCGCTATTGCCGGGCGAGGCGGCGGCAGAGAAGCGCAGCCACTTCCAGCGGCCGTCCTGCTCCTCGGGTGTCTGCGAGGTGTAGAGACCGTCGCGTATCACGATGCCGGTACCCAGTGCATTGCCTACGGCGTAAACCGCTTCATTCATGGCCGGCTGCGTGTTCACCGCCAGCGGCGTCACCTTGGGCGGATCCTTCAGCGAAAACTCCACAAAGTCTTCGTGCAGCGAGTAACGCGTGATCTTGTCGATCGCATAGACATGGCCGCCGGCATCGCGCACGGCAGGTTCGCCCATCAGGCTGTCGATGCCCATCGCGAGCACGTGGCCGGCGGTGACGTAGCGGTTCTCGCCAATCGTAAAGGCGGTGCCGACCGAGTAGTACTTGTCAGTGCGCTGCTGGTAGGGGAGCTGGTCGAACGGCAGCGGCTTCTCATAACTCAGGGGGTCGTTCACCGGTTTGGGAATGACCACTTCGAACGTGGCGCCCTGCACCTGGGGCAGCACGGCCGGATCCAGGGTGGCCGCATGCAGCGACGGCAACGCCAGGCACGCAAGCGCGGCCAGCCACGCGGCGGGACGCCATGCGTGTGACCGTTTCCAGGTGAGCGCGTGCGGTGCACGGGTTGCCGGCTGATCCATGTGCTGCCTCGTTTGGTGATCGGCGCGCTCTGGTGACGCCATCCCCGGGTGCCAAACCCGTTGTTCGCTGAGTTTATCCAACGCCCCACGCGTTGGAACGGTGTACGCCGTAAGACATATCGATGACTTCCCGCCCTGGCGGTGCAGCAGCGTTTTCGCGGCAGAATGACCGCGGCGGTTTAAGCTGCCGTTCGTCGATGCGGAGTTGCCGATGTCTGTTCCTCCCGCTGCCAGCACGGTGCACTTGCCCCAGGGATCATGGGGCACGGTGCTGGACGGACTGTGTGCGCTGTTTCCCCGTATCGAAAGAAGCGTATGGCAGGATCGCTTCGCCCGCGGCCGCGTGCTCGACGAGACGGGTCTGCCGCTGGATGTCGACGCGCCGTATCGCGTGGGGCTGTGCGTGCGATATTTCCGCGAAGTGCCGCAAGAAATGCCGATCCCCTTTCACGAAACCCTGTTGCATGTCGACGCGCACCTGGTGGTGGTGGACAAGCCGCACTTTCTGCCGGTCACGCCGGCGGGCGGTTTCGTCGACCAAACGGTGCTGGCGCGGTTGAGGCGCACCCTGGGCAACGCCGATCTGGTGCCGCTGCATCGTATCGACCGCCATACCGCCGGGCTGGTGATGTTCTCGGCCGATCCGGCCAGTCGCGATGCCTATCAGGCACTGTTTCGCCAACGCCGGATCAGCAAGCGCTACGAGGCCTGGGCGGCGGCACTGCCCGGGTTGTCATTTCCTCATGTGCGGAAATCCCGTATCGCAGCAGGTGAGCCGTTCTTCCGCATGCACGAGGTGGCGGGCGAGCCCAACAGCGAAACGGTCATCGACGTGCTTGAACGGCGCCCGGAGCACTGGCGTTATGCGCTGGAGCCGGTCACCGGCAAGAAGCATCAGCTGCGCGTGCACATGGCCGCGCTGGGCGCGCCCATCCTGTACGACCCGTTTTATCCGGACCTGCCCGAGCAGCAAGCCGACGACCACGCGCGGCCCTTGCAGCTGCTGGCCCGCCGGCTGCACTTCGTCGATCCCATCAGCGGCATGCCGCGGGAGTTCGTCAGCGAGCTGGAGCTGCTCGCGCCTGAATGACGGAGCGCGTCGGTTGGTAACATAGGGCGCCCACCCAAGGACCCGCCTGTCCGATGCCCGTCTCTTTCTCTCCCGCAGCCCAGGACGCGGCGCTGGAGGCCCTGTTTGTGCCCCTGGAAACGGGCGAACTGGCGCAGCCGGCCGATGGCCGCGTGCTGTTCCTGCGTGCCCGCGACGGCTTTCGGCTGCGCGAGATGGCGCGCAAGTCGTGGGTATGTGAGCAAAGTTTCAAGCCGTTCGCCGAGGCCTTGGCGCGCAGCGGTCTCACCGTGGCGGCGCCGGGCGGGGCGGAACGCTATCCGCTGGTGCTGGTGCTGCCGCCGCGCCAGCGCGACGAGGCCCGCGCCTTGTTCGCGCAGGCCGTGCGTCGCGCCACGGACGGCGGCGTGGTGCTTGCCGCCGTTCCCAATGCCGAGGGCGCCAAGTCGGCCGAGGGTGATCTGGCCAGTGTGGCCGGGCCGCTCAGCCAGCTGTCCAAGCACAAGTGCCGCGTGTTCTGGACCCGGCCGCTGGGCTCGCAGGTGAACCTCGATCTGCTGGAGAGCTGGACATCGCTGGACGCGCCGCGCCTCAACGACGCCGGCTTCGTCAGCCGCCCCGGACTGTTTGCCTGGGATCGCGTGGATGCTGCCTCCGCCTTGCTGGCTTCGCATCTTCCCGCCGATCTGGCGGGTAGCGTCGCGGATCTGGGCGCCGGCTATGGCTATCTGTCGACCCAGCTGTTGGTGCGCTGTCCCGCCGTGTCGTCCGTCGATCTGTTCGAAGCGGAGGCGCGCGCGCTTGAACCCGCGCGGCAGAATCTGGAGCGTGCACAACAGGACAGCGCCCGCGATGTGACATGGGCCGCCCACTGGCACGACGTCACCCAGGGATTGCCGCGGCGCTACGACGCCATTGTGAGCAACCCGCCGTTTCATCAAGGCCGCGCCGATCTCCCCGAGCTGGGTCGCGCCTTCATCGATACCGCCGCCAACGCCTTGCTGCCGCATGGCCGCTTCTGGCTGGTGGCCAATCGCCATCTTCCCTATGAGGCCACTCTGGCCGCACGTTTCAATGAGGTACGCACCGTGGTGACGCAGGACGGATTCAAAGTGATCGAAGCACGCGGAGTGCGCGCATGAAACTGGTCAAGCTGATTGCCAACCTCGGCTATGGCAGCCGCAAAGAAGTCACGGCGATGTTTCGCGAGGGACGCATCACCGATAGCGACGGCGACGTGCTCTACGCCGACGACAAGCTGCCCCACGAACACATCCGCATCGACGACGAGCCGCTCGATCCGCCGGCCGGCCTGGTGTTGATGATGAACAAGCCACTGGGCGCCACCTGCTCACGCAAGGACATCGGGCGTGTGGTGTACGACCTGTTGCCGCCGCGCTATCGCGTGCGCGATCCAGCGTTGTCCACGGTGGGACGTCTTGATCGCGAGACCTCGGGCCTGCTGCTGTTCACCGACGACGGCGCCTTGCTGCACCGGATCATTTCACCCAAGGCGCAGGTGGCCAAAGTGTACGAGGCGACGTTGGCCTCCGATCTGCGCGGCGACGAAGCTGCGCTTTTCGCCAGCGGCACGATGATGCTCGAATCGGAAAACGAACCGCTGGAACCGGCCAGGCTCGACGTGCTGGCGCCGCGCCTCGCGCGCGTCACGCTGACCGAAGGTCGCTATCACCAGGCCAGGCGCATGTTTGCCGCGGTGGGCAATCACGTGGAGACCTTGACGAGAGTGTCCGTGGGCGCACTCACGCTGGACGGACTGCCGCCCGGCGAATGGCGCGCGCTTGAAGATCACGAGATCGCGCGCATCTTTGAAGCACCATCAGGTGCTTGATGCGCGCGGAGCGTTGCGTGGTTTTCAGCCGAACGGAGTCTGGCGACGTCGAGCGAGTTCGTCCTCGCGGCGAGAGTGCGCGCCCGGTTGCCAGGACACCAGCTGAAAATTGCTGCGGTCCTGATCGTTGTGGTGGCGGACGTCCTGCGTGTCCCGATGATTGAGCATCCCTGCTACTAGCTGCATTCCGCGCTCTAACGCAGAACGGGCGAGAAGCATGTGCATGTCGTAGCTCCGGACCACCCCTGCGTGGCCGTTCAGGCTACATATAAGCAGCTTCACACGCGATACACAAATGCCAATAGGCCATGAAAAACGTCTTAAGTCCAACGCAAGCAAGCGTCATATTCTTCACAAAGGTGAATAGCGCAATGATCTGCGATTTTCCCGCTCAAGCACCGATTTCCATGGCGCGGAACCGCGCTTCCCTTCGCGTCTTTTGCACGATCACGCCATGACTCATTTGAGCTTCGACAACGCCTTTGTGCGCGACCTGCCGGGCGACCCTGAACAAGGCTCCCGGCAGCGTCAGGTGCTGGGCGCTTTGTACTCCCGACTGGCGCCCACCCCGGTGGCCTCGCCGCGCGTCGTGGCGTGGTCGCCGGAGATGGCGCAGGCCCTGGGCCTGGACGCCGCCGACCTGGAAAGCCCCGAGCTGGCGCAGGTGTTGGGCGGCAATGCCTTGCTGGAGGGCATGCAGCCGTTCTCGGCCAATTACGGCGGGCATCAGTTCGGCGTGTGGGCGGATCAGCTGGGCGACGGGCGCGCGATTTCGTTGGGCGAAGTACTCACGCGTGATGGCCAGCGCTGGGAGCTGCAGCTGAAAGGGGCGGGACCGACCCCGTTTTCGCGCGGCGCGGACGGACGCGCGGTGCTGCGCTCATCGATCCGCGAGTTTCTCTGCAGCGAGTCGATGCATCACCTGGGCGTACCAACCACCCGCGCACTCAGCCTGGTGGTGACCGGCGACATGGTGGTGCGCGACATGTTCTACGACGGACATCCGCAGCAGGAGCCGGGTGCCATCGTGTGCCGCGTCGCGCCATCGTTCATACGCTTCGGCAATTTCGAATTGCCGGCGGCGCGCGGCGACGTTGCGCTGTTGCGACAGCTGGTCGATTTCACCATCGCACGTGATTTCCCCGAATGCCGGGGCGAGGGCGAGGCGTTGTATGCGCAGTGGTTTGCGCAGATCTGCGAACGCACCGCGCTGATGGTCAGTCATTGGATGCGCGTGGGCTTCGTGCACGGCGTGATGAACACGGACAACATGTCCATCCTTGGACTGACCATCGACTACGGCCCGTATGGCTGGATCGACAACTTCGATCCGGAGTGGACGCCCAACACCACCGATGCCGGTCGTCGCCGCTATCGATTTGGCCAGCAGCCCAATGTCGCGTGGTGGAATCTCAGTCGTCTCGCCATGGCGCTGGCGCCGCTGTTCAGCGGTACCGAGCCCTTGCAGGCGGGACTGGATCGCTATGCCGCCGTGTACGCGCAGGCCGATCGCGACATGATCGCGGCCAAGCTGGGTCTTTCAGCCTGTGACGACAGCGACGTGGAGCTGATGCGCGAGTTGTATACGCTGCTGACCGAGGCGGAAGTGGACATGACGCTGTTCTTCCGTGCTCTGGCGGACGTCGATCCGGCACAGCCGTCAATGGCGCCGTTGCATGATGCGTTTTACGACGAAGCCAAGCGGCAGGCATTCGAGCCTGCGTTCCAGGTGTGGCTAAACAGCTATGCGGCACGCGCGCGCCGCGACGCTCTTTCAGCAGGGCCGCGCCGGTTGCGCATGCACGCCGCCAATCCGCGTTACGTGCTGCGCAACTATCTCGCGCAGGAAGCGATCGACCTGGCCATGCAAGGCGACTACAGCGGCATCCACGAACTGCTCGAGGTGATGCGCCATCCCTACGACGAGCAGCCCGGTCGTGAACGCTACGCGCAGAAGCGGCCCGCCTGGGCGATGCACAAGGCGGGCTGCTCGATGCTGTCGTGCAGTTCGTAAGTCTTTAGCGCAGCGCGTTGGCGAGGAACTGGCGCAGCTGCATGCCATTGAGCGCACCGGCCTGGCGCGCCACTTCACGGCCATTGCGCAGCACCAGCAGGGTGGGAATGCTGCGGATGCCGAAGCGCTGAGCCAGGGCCGGTTGCGCCTCGGTATCCACCTTGGCCAGCCGCAGCTGCGGTTCCAGGCTGTTGGCGGCCTCGGCGAACACCGGCGCAAAACTCACGCACGGGCCGCACCAGGGTGCCCAGAAATCGATCACCACCGGCAGGTCGCCACGGGTCGCCACGGCGTCGAAGTTGTTGGCGTCTAGCGCCATCGGCCTGCCTTCGAACAGCGGCTGCTTGCAGCGTCCACAGACGGGATGCTGGCCGAGGCGATCCTCGGGCACGCGATTGAGAGCCGCGCAGTGGGGGCAGGGAACAGTCAGCGGAGTGGACATGGCAGGCCTCGATGGCCAAAACTCGATGCAGCATCAGATGGTGTCCACCGACGCGGTAAACAAGGAGCCCTGGCGTGCGCAAGCGTGAAGGCCGGAACACGGCAGCTCGCCGGCTCGTCTTGCTGGCAGGCGCGCTATGGACGCTGCCCAACAGTGTGCTGGGCCTGCTCGCCGGCCTTGCCTGCGTGCCATGGGGCGCCCGGCCTCAGTGGCGCCGCCGTGAATGTGCCTTGGCGTTTCGGCGGATGCCGCATCGGGGCAGCGGCGGGGCGCTGACCCTGGGCAATGTGATTCTGTATTCGTGCGACGAGCTCGACACGCCGTGTTTCACCTATGCGCATCGCGCGGGCCATCGCCAGGAGCCGTGTATTTCGCTGGCGGACCACGAGCGGGCCCATGTCTACCAGTACATGGTGCTGGGGCCGTTGTTCCTGCCCTTGTACGCCTTGTGCGGCGGCATCAGTGTGCGCAATCGCTTTGAGCGTGCCGCCGATCGCTACGCGCAGCAGCGTGCCGGCTGGTGGCCGTGGTCCTCAGCGCGAATAGTCGCGTGACCGACGCGTCAGAAGTCCGGACAGATAGCCCATCACGCTGGCCGGCTTGAGCACCAGGCCGTACAGCACGGCGTAGCCAAGCAAGCCGAATGGGTTGCGCCGCACGGTCAGTCCGAGGTCGCGGAACATGCGCGCCTGCACGGCGTAGATGACCCCATGGGCGAGCAAGGCCGCGGGCAGGACGAAAGCCAGCATCGCGGCAGCCAGGCCATAGATGCCCATGCAGGCCAGCAGTACGGCGGGCAACACCGCGATGGTGTAGACCAGATCCATATAGGGAAACAGCAGGTTCCACCAGATCAGGAAAGTGCTCAGGCGACGACGGAACAGCAGGGAGCCGTGCGCCTTGAAAGCTTCCATGAGGCCGCGCGACCACCGGCCGCGTTGCTGCAGGAACGGTGTGAGCGACGCGGGTACGCGGGCGAATGCGATGGCGTCTTCGCAATAGCCGACGCGATGATGGTCTTTCAAGAAAGCCCAGGTCAGCACGGTGTCTTCGCCCGCGCCCGCCGGCCAGCCGCCGATCACCCGAAGGATGTCGGTGCGGTACAGCGAAAACGCGGCTGGCGCGACGAGCGTGCCCTGAAACAGACTTTGCAGACGCTTGTTGGCAGCGATGCCCTGGAAGTAATCCCACTCCTGCATGCGCGTCACCAGGCTTTGCCGTGAATTGCGCACGAGTACCGCGCCCGCCACCGCCGCTGTGTTCGGCGGATCGCTCATGTAACGCGTCACCAGTCGACGCAAGGCCTGGGGATGCAGGTGCGCATCCGCCGCCAGCGTCACCGTAACGGGGTAGGACGCCAGCCGCAGACCCGCATTGAGCGCATTGGCCTGGCCACCGGTGGATTTGAGGTCGAGCACTTCCAGCCACGGATAGGACTCGCCGCGCAGCCGCTCAAGCGTGGCATCGGTGGAACCATCGTTGATCACCATCACTTCGATGGGCGCGGGATAGCGTTGCATCGCAATGCTGGCCAGCGTGCCGAGTATCGTGTCCTGCGCGTTGTGCGCGGCGATCAGGATCGTCACGCTGGGAAAGTCGCTGTCGGCGAAGTGCGAGCGTGGCGGCCGCCGGTCGAGCAGCAAGCCCACGGCGAGAAAGGTGTTCATGAAGGCGGGCAGTACCGCGATGCCGAGCACCAGCAGATGCGCCATCAGCTGCTGGCCGGACGTTTGGAATTCGCCCAGCCAGTGCTGCGCCGTGGCATAGGCAAACGCGGCCCAGCTGAGCGAGACGGCAAGGGCGAGCACAAACTTCAGTCCAACCGGCATGTAGCGACGTCGATGCAGCTGACCGTCGTTCGCCGCAGCCAGAGGCAAGCGGACCGTGACGGAGAACGGTCGTCGCCTTGACCAGACGGGTGCGTTGACGCTCATGGCTAAGTCCGCTGCTGCGGCATTGCGCTTGCAGGTCACGGATGAAGCGTCCCACCTCAGGGGCTGAGCGCAACTCCGCAGGCCCGAACACGCATGCCTGGATGAACCGACGGCGTCCTGCCCAAACTCCGTTCCTTGCTGGAATCAGGGGCAAGAGTCATGCCACACGCGCTGTGTGGCAATTGCGCCATAACGTCGGGAAACACCGGCGTTCCGGGCTGATCCGCACAGCGACGGCCAGGCAGGGACCGACGTGCGCTGACACAAACCGACGCGCGAGGGCGGCCGGCTTGGTCAGCACAGGGAGCGGCATCAGGCGGCTTGTTTGCCCGACTCAGGATGCGGTTTCGGCGCCGGTTTGCTGTTGCCATGACCCGACGGCGGCCGGTTGCCACCCTGGTTCGGCGGCGGGTGACCGTCCTGATTGGGCGGCGGGCGATGGCCTTGCGGCGGTGTGCCCCCCGGCGGCCTGGTCTGGCCCGGCGGATGCGTACCCGGATTCTGCGGCGGCCGGTTGTTCGACGGCGGCCGGTGTCCCTGATTCGGAGGCGGCCGGTTGCCCTGCGGCTTGCCCTGCGGCGGCGGTCGGTTGCCCTGCGGCGGCGGACGATGGCCACCGTTCGGCGGCGGACGATACCCGCCATTGGGCGGTCGATAACCATGCGCCGGCGGACGCGAACCCGGATGCCAGCCCGGCGGACGCGGCGGCGGACGCGGCGCATATGGACGGCTATACCAGTAATCGCGATTCCGATAGAACGGTCGATTGGTGTAGTACGAGCCCCAATACGCGCCGATCGAAAACGCGACGATGGGAATGCCGATGCGCGCGCCGTAATCGGCCACATAGACCGGCTGGCTCTGATAGGTGTACTGCACGAAGGTCGCAGGCACCCAGCCGCGCAAGCCCTGTGTGATCACATCGCACCAGCCCCAGCCTTGCGTGCACCCTTGAATGGCTACGGCCGTGCCCGGTGGGAGCTGCGCAATGGTGGGATAGCCGGCGTCCGGACCCGCATAAAGGTCGGCATACGTCGTCACCACGCCGTTCAAACCCTGCGCAAAAGCGGCAGGGGTGGCCAAGCCGAACAGCAACAGCACGGACCAGACTAGCCGCTTCATGAGTGCCTCTCCTGGATATACGACCCGATGAGACTGCGTCTTCCGCGAAGGACGCGTCAACAACGCGTCAGCTTTGCTGATCGTGAGTTCGTGCGTTCAGCGCGCGGTGCGGCGAGCATGGTGTTCAGGCTTGGACGAGCGATTCGCGATACGCGCGTCGCACCATCTCGTGGAAATGATGCACGGCATTCTCTCTCAGCGGATTGAGCCGGCCCGCTTCGTACGAGCCCGATGCAAGACCGCGCTGCACGTCCTCGCAAATGGTCACGTCCTCATCCTGCACTTCGTCGCTGAACTCCACATCGCGTGCGCGACGCGCATGCGCGGCATCGCTGTCATCGGCTGGATAGTAGAAATCAAATTCCACCCGGCAGCGATCCACGCCCAGCGGCAATACGCGATTGGTCTGCAAACGCGAAGGCAGGATGTTGAGCATGGTGTTGGGATGGATGCAGTAATACAGCGCTTCGCCGCTGCCGTACAGGTCGCCGGCGCTTTCCAGCGGGCTGTACTGGAACGAATACCACGGCGCCGTTTCGGTGATGTAGCTGCGATAGTCGAGCAGGCTGTTGAGGCCGGGATGGATGTGCGGCACGTGGTAACCCTCGAGGTAGTTGTCCACGTAGACCTTCCAGTTGCACGCCACCTCGTAGCTGGCGCGGTGATGGAACACGTAGTCTTCCAGCGCACGCGCCGGCCCCAGCCGTTCGTCGATGCCGGCGACCAGCTCCGCAAACGGCGGCGCCTCGCCAAGGGCGACAAACACCAAGCCCTGCCATACCTGCACGCGCACTTCGGGGAGGCGGATATCGGAGGGATTGAAGTCCTGCGTGCGGCCCATCTCCGGCGCGCCGCGTAGCACGCCGTCGAGCCCGTAGGTCCAGCCGTGATAACGGCAACGCAGCGCCTTCGCGCCCTTGCCATCGCAACTGGCGATCGGTCCTGCCCGATGGCGGCAGACGTTGTGGAAGGCGCGGATCACGCCGTCTTCGCCGCGCACCACGATCAACGGCAGGCCGGCAATCTCGGTCACCACGTGATCGCCCACTTCGGGCACCTGCGAGCGGTGGCAGACCAGCTGCCAGCTGCGCGCAAAGATGGCGCGTGCATCCAGCGCCAGCATGCGCGGGTCGGTGTAGAAGCGCGCGGGCAGGGTCAGCGCAACCTCGAGGGGTTGCGGTGCCAGAACGGATTCGTCGAACAGATCGCGCATGGACATCACATCGGCAGCGGTTTGCCCGAGTATCGGCCCGCACACGCCCCCGTGGAAGAGGGCGGGCCGCTTCAGGCGCTCGCCAGCTGCTGTTGCACGTCGTTGATGGAGTTGCGGATGCGCTGGCTGAAGATCGAATCCTCGTGGTGGATCAGCACCAGTTGCTCGGTCGCACGCGTCATCGCCACGTAGAGCAGGCGTGCCTCTTCCGCCTCGTTCTTGCCGGGTTTGGGCAGCGAGCCCAGGCCGGGGATGATCACCAAGGGAAATTCCAGGCCCTTGCTGGAATGCATGGTCACCAGCTTCACGGTGTCGTCCACCACGAACAGCGAGCTCTTGCCATTGCCCTCGGCGAGCTGGCTGGCAATACCGGCACGCTGCAGCGCTTCCTGCAGCTTTTCGCCTTCCCAGCTGTTGCGGAAGATCACCGCCATGTCCGACAGCGGGCGACCCGCACCCAGCTCATCGCGCAGCCGCTGGATGATCGCCGGCAGCTGATCCTCCTGGCGCTCCACGCGGATCAGCTCGGGCAGGGCACCGCGACGCCCGGCGCTTTCCGGTGCGATCAGCGGCACTCCGTCGTCATCGTCGCTGCGGCCCAGCAGCAGTTCGTTGGCGAAGCCGCGCGCCACCGAGAGGATTTCCAGCGTGTTGCGGTAGTTGAGCTTGAGGATGGTGGTGCGGCCCTGTGCCTGCACGCCCAGGCTTTTCCAGCTGAGCTTCTTGCGATTGGCCTGGCCGTAGATGTTCTGCGCGTCGTCGTACAACACCAGCAGCGAATTGGTGTTGGGATCGATCATCTGCACGATGAGCTTGTACCACTCGGGCTCGAAATCATGGCCTTCGTCGATCAGCACCGCGCCGTACTGGAAGCGCGGAATCTGCCCGCTGTCCACGCCCGCGATGACGGCCGGCGGCAACGCTTCGGCGAAATGCGGGCCGTCTTCGGGCAGGGGCACGTGGTAGGCCGTCAGCATGCTGCGGCACCACTTGTGGAAGTTGTAGACCTGCACCTTGTCGCTGAGGCCGCGTTCGCCCATCAGTTGTTCAAGGCGCTCGGCCAGCGTTTTGTTGTAGCACAGCACCAGGATCGGCTTGGACAGCGCACGCGCCAGTTCCATCGCGCGAAAGCCCAGGATCATGGTCTTGCCCGAGCCGGCCACGCCGTGAATGATGCGGTGCTCGTCGCCCAGCGAGCGGGCCAGCAGCTCCTGCTGCGCGTCCATCACCTTGATCAGATCCGGAATCGCCAGCTTGGTCGAGCTGCTGCTGGCGGAGGCGAACAGGCCGAACTGGCCCTCGCCGGGCTCCACGCGGATTTCCGGGAACAGATGCCAGCGCACGCGATCGATCTGCGGCAGCGTGAGCGCGGTGGGGAAGACCTGCGGAAACATCGCCCACAGGCGCTCCTGGAACGCTTCGGACTCCACCGATTCGTACATCTCGTCCTGGCAGATCACCAGATGGGCGGGGATCACCGCTTCGAGCTGTCCGGCCTCGAACTGCTTGCGGCTGATATTGGCCAGCACCACGCCGTAGCCCCACGGCATCAGCAACTTGCCCTCGTAGGTGTGGCCGGGCGGATGGCGCAGCGCCGGGTCCTGCGCCAGCACTTTGTAGATTTCGTTGGCGCCGTCGCGCGCCTGCATCAGCGGGTTGTGTTCCTTCACGCTGCTGGTGCCGGTGATCAGCGTGAACAGGGTGCGGTCGGCCTGCTGGATGGTGCCTGGCTTCCAGTCCTTCACTTCGAGCACCAGCAGGCCGCGGCGCGGATGGAACACGATGAAATCGGGGCGGCGTTGCCTGGGGCCGATCGCCACGTCGTACCACAGCAGGTAGTCGTCCTCGAGCTTCTGCTCCAGGCGTTCGGAGAAGCGCTTCTCGCCGCTGGTCATCTGCGGCAGGCTGCTGTTGCGGGAGGGGATGAGCGTCGCCAATGAGAGCCTGCCTCGTGCCGTGCCTTTGTACGCGCCATGCGTTCAGGTCCGGCGACGTTAGCGGATCGGTGGGGCGTGTCAATCTCGCGGGCCCGGGCGACGCCCTGCTGGGCTTGGATTTTCACCAAGACGACCACGTGCAGGGGGCATAGTGTCCGGGCTGCCTGTCCTGCCCTGGGAGCCCCCGATGAATACCACCAAGCCACCCGTCATCAAGGAAATGTTTCCCTATCTGCGCGTGCGCAACGCCGAGGCCGCGTTGGCGTACTACCAGGAAGTATTCGGTGCGACCCTCAAGATGCGTCTGGACGAGCCCGGCACCGGCCGCATCGGGCATGCCGAACTGGCCATGGGTCCTTCGGTGCTGATGCTGTCGGACGAATACCCCGAGCATGGCATCGTCGGTCCGCAGAGCATCGGCGGGACCAGCGTGTCGATCCATCTGCATGTCGACAATGCCGATGCGGTACTCGCGCGCGCCGTCGAAAAAGGCGGCTATCTGGTCAGGCCGGCCACGGATTTCTTCTACGGCGAACGCGGCGGCACCGTGCGCGATCCCTTCGGTCACGAGTGGCTGGTAGGCCACGAGATCGAGCAGGTGAGCGCCGAAGAAATGCAGCGGCGCTACGACGCCGCGATGGAGCAGGGTTGAATCAGCGCCAGTGTTGCAGCGTGTCGGTGGGCACGCCGACACGCATGCACGCATGGCTGCCTATGCCGTCATGCAGCGCCATGCGAAAGACCGGCGCCACCGACCACAGAGCCCGTGCAGCCAGTCGCGATTGCGCGCGCTGCAGCGGCGTGCGCTCCAGCAAGGTGTCGGCCCACGGCGGCAGCAAAGCGGCGCCTGCCTGCAGAAAGACATCACGCGACAATCCCGCCACCGGTACCGGCAGGCGCACGCGATACAACACATCGAGCACGGCACGCGAGCGTTCGGTGAAACGAAGATCAGGGCGTACGCGCCGGAAATAAGCGGTGATCTGCGCTTCCGATGCCGGCACGTCGCGCGCGCCCAGCGCCTCGGCGATGCGACGCACCTCGTCGTAGTAGCGGTCGGCCGCGCCTGCCGGCATCGCGATATGGCTATAGCGCCGATAGCCCTGCAGGAAACTATAGGCCTCAGTGACATGCACCCAGGTCAGCAGATGCGGATCGTCGGCCGCATAGGGTCGCCCATCTTCCGCCGTACCCTTTACCTGCGAGTGAATGTGCCTGACGCGTTCGATCAAGGCCTGTGCCTGGTCGGCCGGCGCATACGTCGTACCGCTGACGAATGACGTCGTGCGACGCAGGCGGCCGATCAGGTCGTCGCGGAAGTTCGAGTGATCCCATACACCGGCGAGCGCCAGCGGATGCAAGGTCTGCAGCATCAGCGCCGCAAGACCGCCGGCGAGCATGCCCGGAAAATCCGAATGCACACGCCAGGTGGCACTGTCGGGGCCAAAAAGCCCGGGATCGCCTATCGGATGATCGTAGTCCACATGGCCGCCGCCACCGCGAGGAAATGCGCTCAGCACCCAGCGTCGGATGGGCTCGCGGGCGGGGCGGGTAAGGAGATTCCAAGGTGACGACATGCTGACCAGTGTAATGCTTGGTTTCACATGCATCCTTTGCACACTCGAAAATCCTGTGTTATCTCTATCGACCATGACCTCCCACTCCGCCCGCCAGTATTTTTGGTATTACGGCTATCCGATGCCGCTGGCGGAGGGTTGGTCTCGACTGTCGTAACGACAAGACACCATTCCAAAAAAAGGCCGCCAGCCACCACTGGCGGCCTTTTTCATGGTCGCGAGTGGAACCTCCCAGGAGATCCCCGTGAACCCTTCCACCGACGATTTACGTATCCGCGCCATCACGCCGCTCACCGCGCCGGCCGAAGTGATGCGCGACTGCGCCGCGAGCGTGCATGCCGCGCATACCGTGAGCGCCTCGCGCGAGGCGCTGCATCGCATCCTTGTCGGCGAGGATGACCGGCTGGCCGTGGTGATCGGCCCGTGTTCGATTCATGACACCAAGGCTGCGCTGGAATACGCCGGGCGGCTTGCGGAACAGCGCAAGCGGCATGCAGGCGAGCTGGAAATCGTAATGCGCGTGTACTTCGAAAAGCCGCGCACCACGGTGGGCTGGAAAGGTCTGATCAACGATCCCGATCTCGATGGCAGTTTCCGCATCGACAAGGGCTTGCGACTGGCGCGCGGTCTCTTGCGCGACATCAACGAACTGGGCGTGCCGGCCGGCTGCGAATTCCTCGACATGATTACGCCGCAGTACATCGCCGATCTGGTGGCGTGGGGTGCGATCGGCGCGCGCACCACCGAAAGCCAGGTGCATCGCGAGCTGGCCTCGGGACTGTCGTGCCCGGTGGGTTTCAAGAACGGCACCGATGGCAATGTGAAGATCGCCGTTGACGCGGTAAGCGCCGCATCGCAACCGCACCATTTCATGGCCGTGACAAAGGAAGGCCACACCGCCATCGCTGCCACCACCGGCAACGAGGACTGTCACGTGATCCTGCGCGGCGGCAAGACGCCCAACTACGACGCCGCAAGCGTAGACGCGGCGTGTGCGGCCATCGTCAAGGGCGGCCAGCCGGCGCGGGTGATGGTCGACGCCAGCCATGCCAACAGCCTCAAGCTGCCGGAGAACCAGCCCCGCGTGATCGACGATCTTGCGACGCAGCTTTCTTCCGGCGAGCAGCGCATCGTCGGCGTGATGGTCGAAAGCCATCTCGTGGGCGGTCGCCAGGATCTGATCCAGGGCCAGCCGCTGCGTTACGGCCAGAGCATCACCGATGGCTGCATCGACTGGGAGGCCTCGCTGCAAGTGCTCGATCGTCTCGCCCAGGCCGTACGCGCTCGGCGCACTGCACTGGCGGCGACGCCGCGGCCAGTGCGCGCGAGTTGCGCGGGTTGACGTGCGCGACGGACCTCAGCTGGTGAGTTGGGCGTCGAGATTGATCGTCGCCTTGAGCACCTTCGACACGGGGCAGCCTTCCTTGGTGGCCTTGGCGATCTTGCCGAAGGTGGCGGCATCGATGCCGTCCACTTTCGCGCGGCAGGTGAGATCGACCGTGGTGATGGAAAACCCGTCGCCATCCTTGTCCAGCGTCACCACCGCCTTGGTCTCGATATGCGTGGCCGCATGGCCGGCCTGTTCCAGGCCCAGCGCCAACGCCATCGTGTAGCAGCCGGCATGAGCCGCACCGAGCAATTCTTCGGGATTGGTGCCCGGTCCATCCGCGAATCGCGACTGGAAGCCGTAGCGCGCTTCATGCAGCACGCCTGAGGCGGTGGAGATGGTGCCGGTACCTTCCTTGAGCCCGCCCGACCAGACGGCGGATGCGTTTCGTTTCATGTTCAGCTCCCTGGAGCAGGCGATGGTGTCCGGGAAGCTTGCCGAAAGAGTCATGCACGAAATGCGAACGCTAGCGCCCGAGGTCTTCACGCGTGGTTCGCTGCCACTTGCTTTACTCTCCGCGCCGTTCACCCCGACGAGGGCGCGTTTCATGTTCGCCGAGATCAACCACAACGCCAGGACGCACCGCTTCGAAACAAAAGTGGACGGCGTGCCCTGCGTGCTCGACTACACGCTGGAAAATGGTGTGATGACCATCACCCACACCATCGTTCCGTCAGCGGTGGGTGGTCGCGGCATCGCGTCCCATCTGGTGCGCACGGCCCTGGACATGGCGCGGGAAGAACACTGGCGGGTGGATCCCGCCTGCTCGTATTCAGAGATCTGGATGACCCGCCATCCGGAGTATCAGGACCTGCACGTCTGAACTGCGGCATTGCGCCGGGCGTCGAGAACGCGTTGCACAAGCTCTAAGATGCGCCATGCCCGCCACCGGGTCATGGAGAGAGCGTTTGCGATGAAGAGCTGGCTGAGCGCAGGAACGTGCGCATGAGCACCGCGTCCGGAAAGACCCGTCCCCGCAAGAATGGCTTCGTCCCTTTCCGCATCCTGCGCGCCCGTCCGCGCCTGATGATCTCGGGCGCCGTCGCGCTCATCGTCGGCGTGGGGCTGTGGTACTGCCTCCGGCTGACGCCTGCGGAGGCGCTGCTGCTGGGCTTTGATCTGGGCGTTGCGGTTTACCTCACGGCCCTGACCATCCTGTTCTGCCGCACGACCTCGCCCGACCTCATGCGCGGGCAGGCGCGCAAGCAGGACACCGGCCGCTGGGGCGTGCTGTGGACCTCGCTGATCCTCACCGGCTTCGTGTCGCTGGCGCTGACCACGGAAATGGGTGGCGCCAAGGGTGGCGATGCGAAAGCGCTGATCGTCGCCGCCGCCAGCATCGTGCTGTCGTGGCTGTTCTTCAACGTGATGTTCGGCATGCATTACGCGCATGGCTTCTACGGCGATTTCGGCAAGAAGCATGAAGGGCTGGATTTCCCCGGCACCGAGCAACCCGATTACTGGGACTTCATGTATTTCGCCATCGTCATCGGCATGACCTTCCAGGTCTCCGACGTGCAGATCAGCAGCCGTTACCTGCGGCGCGTGGCCTTGCTGCACAGCGTGATCGCGTTCTTCTTCAATGTGTTCATCATTGCGATCAGCGTGAATATTGCGGCCGGGTTGGCGGGGTAACACCCCTGTGGGAGCGCACCCTGTGCGCGACTGCAACGTGCCATGACTTCGCATCCTGGGCGCCAGTCGCGCACAGGGTGCGCTCCCACAAGATCAAGGCATCGCCTTAATCGCGGAAATTATCGAACTGCAGCGGCAGCTCCACGTCGGCCTTGCGCAGCACGGCCATGGCCTCCTGCAGGTCGTCGCGCTTCTTGCCCGTCACGCGCAGCTTGTCGCCGTTGATCTGTGCCTCGACCTTGAGCTTGGCCGCCTTCAGCGAGGCCACCAGCTTCTTGGCAATCGGTTGCTCGATGCCTTGCTTGACGGTGACCTTCTGGCGCGAACCGCCAAGATTCGTCTCGGCATCGCCCACGTCCAACGCGCGGATATCGATTTTGCGCGAGGTGAGGCGGCCGCGCAGGATGTCCAGCATCTGCTCAAGCTGGAACTCGCTGGGGGCCGTTTGGGTGATCACGAACTCGTCCAGCTCGAACTTCGCGTCGGTGCCCTTGAAGTCGAAACGGCTCGAGAGCTCCCGATTGGCCTGATCGACGGCATTGGTCAGTTCGTGCTTGTCGACTTCGGAAACGACGTCAAAAGAAGGCATGGTGGCGGTCCGGTCCAGGAAAAAGCCGAGTCTAAGCGATCTGGCGCATCCTGTCGGATAATGTCGGGTCAATGGATCGGGAGCAGGGCATGGCGGCGGTGCGCGCGTGAAAGTGGATGTACTGGTCATCGGCGGCGGCGCGGCCGGACTGATGTGCGCCATCGTGGCCGGCCAGCGTGGGCGCAGCGTGCTGGTGGTCGACCATGCCAACAAGGTCGGCAAGAAGATCCTCATGTCCGGCGGAGGGCGCTGCAATTTCACCAACCTGGGCGTGACGCCCCATGCTTATCTGTCTGCCAATCCGCACTTTCCCAAATCCGCCTTGGCTCGCTATACGCCGTGGGATTTCATCGCGATGGTGGAGAAACACCGCATCGCCTACCACGAGAAGGAACTGGGGCAGCTGTTCTGCGATGACTCCTCCAAGCTGATCGTGCGCATGTTGCTGGACGAGTGCGCCCAGGCCGGCGTTCGCATCGAAACCAGCTGCGGCGTGCAGCGCGTGCGCAAGACCGACGAGGGTTTCAACGTGGTCACCGCACACGGCGAAGTGCACGCGCAATCCTTGGTGATCGCCTCCGGCGGCTTGTCGATTCCCAGCATGGGGGCCACCGGTTTTGGCTACGAACTGGCGCGACAGTTCGGTCATGGGGTGTTGCCCACACGGGCCGGCCTGGTGCCGCTCACGTTGAGCGGCAAGCATCAGGAGCGCTATCAGGATCTTGCGGGCGTGGCCTTGCCATCGGTGGACGCAAGCGTGGGCAAGCGATCATTCCGCGCCGGCCTGTTGTTCACACATCGCGGCATCAGCGGGCCATCCATCCTGCAGATTTCCTCGTATTGGCAGCCCGGTGACGACCTGCGCATCAACTTGCTGCCGGAGCTCGATCTTGGCCGGTGGCTGCAGGAACAGCGCACCGCGCGTCCCGCGGCGGAGCTGAAGAATGTGCTGGGCGATGTACTGCCTCGCCGCCTCGCGCAGCGCTTGTGCGAGCTCTGGTTCGAGAGCCGGCCGATGCGGCAATACCGCGAGGCCGAACTGAGCAAGATCGGCGAACAACTGCACGACTGGCCGATGGTTGCCAGCGGCACGGAAGGTTATCGCACAGCCGAAGTAACACTGGGCGGTGTGGATACCGATGGACTTTCATCGACCACGATGCAATCGAAGCTAGTGCCGGGCCTGTACTTCATCGGCGAGGTTGTCGACGTGACCGGCTGGCTCGGCGGCTACAACTTCCAGTGGGCATGGGCTTCGGCGCACGCGGCCGGCGAAGTGGTGTGATTTCGCACAAGGTGAACATGCCGCGTGATCCACTAGGCGGATCATTCTGTGTGGAGACCATCGCATGAAAGTGGGTTTTATCGGCCTCGGTGCCATGGGCAGCGCCATGGCGAGCAACCTGATCAAGGCCGGGCACGAGGTCACCGTATGGAATCGTTCGCCGGGCCCCACCGAGCCCCTGGCGTCGCTGGGCGCCAAGGTGGTGAAGACAGCCGACCGCGCGGCGCAGGGCGAGGTGCTCTTCAGCATGCTGGCCAACGACCAGGCCGTGCGCAGTGTGTTTGTCGACGGCCGCCTGCTCGATGGCATGGACCAGGGCACGGTGCACGTGAATCACGCCACGATTTCCGTCGCCTTGGCGCGCGAACTGGCGGAGGAACACACGCAGCGTGGCCTGGATTACCTGGCCGCTCCCGTGTTCGGTCGTCCTGATGTGGCAGCAGCGGGCAAGCTCAATATCCTGGTGGCCGGCAAGCCGCACGTGATCGAGCGCGTGCGCCCCTTGCTCGAGGTCATGGGCAGTCGCATCTGGCCGCTGGGCGAGTCGCCCGAGCGGGCGAACGTGGTGAAGATCGCCGGCAATTTCATGATCGGCGCCGCCATCGAAAGCATGGCCGAAGCTTCGGCGTTGACGCGGGCGCATGGCGTGAGCGCGGCGGATTTCCTCGAGGTGATGACCAACTCGCTGTTCGCCACGCCCGCTTACCAGGGCTACGCCAGGCTCATCGCCGAATCGCGCTATACGCCGGCCGGCTTTGCTCTGCCGCTCGGCTACAAGGACATCGGCCTTGCGCTGGCAGCAGCGGATGCGACGCGCGTGCCCTTGCCGCTGGCAGGCGTGCTGCGCGACAGCCTGCTCGAGGCCTTGTCCACCGGCGACGAAGACGTCGACTGGTCGATCATGGCGCAGGTGGCAGCGCGCCGTGCGCATCTGGATGAGCGCAAGCTCTGAGCGACTGCGCCAACTAACCTTGTAGGAGCGCACTTGTGCGCGACCGCGGCGTGTTGCCATACATCAACGCCACCAACGCAGCGCTCGGTTACGACGCAGCGTGGCGGTCGCGCACAAGTGCGCTCCTACAAGGGTTCGCTCAACGCGTCTTGCGAAACTGCACCAGCCACCGATCCAGCTGATTGGCAAACGCCTGCTTGTCGCGCACATGAAACGCCGCCGGTCCGCCGGTATCGACGCCCGAGCCGCGCAACTCATCCATGAAATTGCGCATCGAAAGTCGCTGCGCAATCGTGTCCGGCGTATACAGCTCACCGCGCGGATGCACCGCAAGCGCGCCTTTTTCAATCACCAGGGCCGCCAGCGGAATATCCTGCGTCACCACCAGGTCGCCCGCGCTCACGCGCTCCACGATCTCCGCATCCGCCACATCGAAACCGCCCGGCACCTGGATGGCGCGCACGAAACGTGACGGCGGCGTGCGCAGCCATTGATTGGCGACCAGGGTCACCTGCACCTGCTCGCGTTCCGCCGCACGGAACAGCACTTCCTTGATCGGCGCAGGGCAGGCGTCGGCATCGACCCATATCTGCGGCCGCGTGCTCACTCGTGGCCGCTCCAGTGCAACGCGCCATCGATGATGGTGTTGGTGTGACCGCCGATCCAGACGGTCTTGCCGTCGATGCGCACGCAGAGGCTGGCATCGTGGCCGATCTCGCGGCCCTGGCTTACCACGTAGCCGCGCGCCAGCGGGCCGTCGGGTTCGGCATGGGCGATATAGGCGGCGATCAGGCCGTTGGCGGCGCCCGAGGCCGGGTCTTCCACCAGGCCAACGCCGGCCGGCAGCGCGCGCACCACCAGCTGATAGTCCGGGTGCGAGCTGCGCGCAAACACGCACAAGCCCATGCTGTCGGTGGCCTTGGCCAGGGCGCCGATGGCGGCGTGGTCGGGCTTCCACTGGCGCAGCGATGCTTCGTCGGCGCATTCGGCCAGCCACCAGTGGCGTCCGCCCGATACATAGGCCGGCGGCAGCGTGCCCAGATCGATGCCGGCCAGCGCGGCGTCGAGCAGCGGATGGGCGTCGCGGCCGGTTTTCTCGACAGTGGATGGCGGCGATTTCAACAGCAACTGGCGTGAGCCGTCGCTGCCTTCCACGCGGATGGGCAAGACGCCCGCACCGCATTCCTGCCACAGCACACCGTCCACCGGCTCGGCCAGGCCGCACAGCAGGACGGCGTGCGCGCTGCCGATGCTTGGATGACCGGCAAAGGGAATTTCCTTGTGCGGCGTGAAAATGCGCACACGGTAGCTGGCGCCGGGCTGGCTGGGCGGCAACAGGAAAGTGGTTTCGACCAGATTGGTCCAGCGGGCGAAGGCTTGCATGCGGGCATCGCTCCAGCCGGTGGCGTCGGTGACGACGCCCAGGTGGTTGCCGCCGCCGGGCGCGGCGGCAAAGACGTCCAGATGCAGGTAACGGATCGACATGGGGAGTGCCTGGGGCGTGGGGAAACGCTTGAAGCCGGGCATGATAGTGCGGAAAGCCGCTCTGCGCTTGGACTTTCCGGGGGCTGCAGTGTCGACAATCGCCCGCGCCGCCGCCAAGATGCGGATTCTTTGTCACCGCCTCCTGCCCGTCACGGAAGTACGCATGATCACCCTGATCATCATCGCCATCACCTCGATCGTGTCCTTCATGGCGTTCAAGAACGCCCGCCTGATGAATGATCTGATCCTGTGGCCGCCCGCCATCACCCGCAGCCGCGAATACCACCGGCTGGTGACCTACGGCCTGGTGCATGCCGATTTTGGCCACCTGCTGTTCAACATGATCACGCTGTACTTTTTCGGCCGCAGCATGGAAGGGTTTTTCACGGCGACGCTGGGCACGCTGGGTTTTGCGCTGTTCTACATCCTGGCGCTGCTGGTCTCGATCCTGCCCACCTATCTGAACAACAGGAACAACCCCAATTACCGCAGCCTTGGCGCGTCGGGCGCCGTATCGGCCGTGCTTTTTGCCTATGTTCTGCTGTCGCCGTGGTCGCGCATCATCGTATTCGTGATACCGCTGCCGGCGATCGTCTATGCCGTGCTCTACGTGGGCTACTCCATCTACATGGACCGGCGCGGGCAGGGCAACGTCAACCACAGCGCGCACCTGTGGGGCGCCGCGTTTGGCGTCGCGTTCACCGTGGTGGTTCGACCGGAAGTGATCTCGCATTTCCTGGCGGCACTCTCGCAGCCGAGGTTTTGATCACGGGCATGACTTCGAATTGCGGTTTTGCTCACCCCTGATACATGTTGTTGGTGTTACTTGTCGGTTAGTCCGGCGTGATGGGGCGTCGGGCATTCTCGACCACCGCAGGAGTGAAGACGCATGGCAACGAAGCGCAAGCCGGCCGCGAAGAAATCCTCGGCCAAGAAAGCAGCCACCCGCAAATCCACTGCCAAGAAAACCACCGCACGCAAGCGCGCCACCGTCAAGCGCGCCGTCCGCAAGACGGCAGCCAAGAAAGCGACACGCAAGACCGCCGCCAAGAAGGCAACGCGCAAGACCGTAGCGAAAAAGGCCACGCGCAAGACCGTAGCCAAGAAGGCAACCCGCAAGACGGCAGCCAAGAAGGCGGCGCGCAAATCACCCGCGCGCAAGACAGCGACACGCAAAGCCGCCGCGCGCAAATCGACGCGCAAGACCGCGACCAGGAAGGCGGCGCCGCGCAAGACCGCGGTAAAGAAGACCGCCGCCAAAAAGACCACCCGTAAACGCGCCACCGCCAAGAAGGCGGCCAAGAAAACCGCCACACGCAAGGCGGCGGCTCCCAAGCGCGCAGCACCTCGCAAGGCCGCCGCCGCACCGCGCAAGACAGCCGCCAAGACCGCACCGGCGGCGGGACGCAGTCGCACCACGTCTACGACGCGGCCACGCCGTCCCGCACGCGAGCACCTGACCCCGCAAGAGGCCGCCGAGCATATCCAGGCACTGCTTGAGGCCAAGCAGGAGCGGGTACGCCAAGGGCCAACCTGGCCAGGCGCCGATGAACACCCTGGCGGCAACAACGGCCACCTGGATACGGGCACCAGCAATGGTGGCGTTTCCAGCGAGGCGGTCTACGGGCATATCCGCCAGCCGCCCGAGCGCAGCGGCAATAACTGAACCGACGACGCAAGGTCGGTCCCCGGCATGGCTGGCAGGTAAATATCTGCCAGTCATGTCGGAAGCGTTCAGTGCGCACTTACCAGCACAGGTTCAAAGTGAGGCTGTCTTCCCCCTGAAGGCCTTACGTCATGAAACGCGTGCTTGCCGGTCTCGCCTTGGCGGTTGCCACCGCAGCGCTATCCGGTTGTTACTACGATCCTGGCTACAGCTACACACGTCCAGTCGCTACCGGCGGCGGCGACGCCTACTACGGTACCGGCGTCACCTATAGCAACGGCTACTACCCCGGTTACTACTACCCGAGCTATGGCTACTACGGTTACGGCTGCTGTTATGGCCCGGCCGTGAGCATCGGCATTGGTGGCTACTACGGCGGCTACCGCGGAGGCTATTACCGCGGCGGTGGGTACTATCGCGGCGGCGGTTATTACCGCGGCGGCAACGGCTATTACCGCGGAGGCCGAGGCAACTGGAGCGGTGGCCACGGCAATGGCGGCCACGGCGGCTGGAACGGCGGTCACGGCCACTGAAATAGCGGCACAATCGCGGCATGACGTTGCCACGCTTCGTGCCGATCATCCCCGCCATCCTCAGGCCCATCGTCACCGTGACGATGGGCTTGTTGCTTTGTGCCTGCAGCACCGTCGATTACTACGCGCACGTGGCCAAGGGCCAGAGCGAGCTGGTGATGAGCCGCCGCGACGTGCGCGAGGTGCTGCGCGATCCCTCGACCGATGCCGAAATCCGCAAGCGTCTGCAGCTGGCCCAGCAGGCGCGCCAATTTGCTACCGATCGCCTGGATCTGCCGGATAACCGCAGCTACACCAGCTACGTGAAGCTCAACCGTTCCTATGTGGTCTGGAACGTGTTCGCGACGCCGCGCTTTTCCATCTCGCCGATCCAGCACTGCTTTCCCTTTGCCGGTTGCGTGGCCTATCGCGGCTATTTTTCCAAGGACAAGGCCAAGGCTGAATCGTTGCGACTGGAGGCACAGGGCGACGACGTCTACGTGGGCGGCGTGCCGGCGTATTCCACGCTGGGCTGGTTCTCCGATCCCATCCTCAGCAGCATGATGCGCTGGGATGACGACGAGCTGGCCGGCACCATCTTCCACGAGCTCGCACACCAGCTGATCTACGTGAAGGACGACAGTTCGTTCAACGAGTCCTTTGCCAGCTTCGTGCAGGAGGAGGGCCTGCGCCAATGGCGCCAGTCACGCGGATTGCCCGCGCAGAACGCCCGCGAGAAGACCATGGACGACGGCTTCACCTGGCTGGTGATGGATCTGCGCGACCGCCTGAAGGCGCTCTACGCCAGCGGCGTGGACGAGAAGGCCATGGCGGCGGGCAAGCAGCAGACCATCGACGACTTCCGCGTGCGCTACGCGCAGTGGCGCGACCTGGACTGGCCGGGCGACCATCGCTACGACGCCTGGGTGAATGGCCCGATCAATAACGCGCGGCTGTTGCCGTTCGGCATTTACGATCGCTGGACGCCGGTGTTCCTCGCGCTGTTCCGTCATGCGGAAGGGCAGTGGCCGGCGTTCTACGCCAGCGTGCGCGAGTTTGCCCGGCAACCGTACCAACAGCGGCAACGTTCGCTGCAGCAGTGGCTGGATTCGACCGGGCAGCCATCGATTGCGCCTTCCCCTTAGGGGGGCGACTTGCGCCCAGCCATGTGTTGCAGATAGGCCAGCAAGTCGTCCAGATCCTGATCGGACAGCGCCTTGCGATCAAAACCGGGCATGCGCGCCTGCGGCCAGCGACGCAGCGATTGCGGGTCGCGGATATACGCGCGGAACAGATCCTCGCGCAGGTATTCCGTCGGGCTATGGGGAATATTGAGATCCGGCCCCAGCTTGGCATCGCCCTGGCCGTTGAGCGTGTGACATGCAAAGCAGGTGTGCTGGAACACCACGAAGCCGCGCTGCACCGGGCTGCCGGGCTTAAGGGCGGGATCGGGTCGGATCGCGGGGAAGCGTTCGGCCACGGGCGGCTGGCGGCGGATGGAGGCCAGCTGGAACGGCCACTGCTCGGGTCCGATCTTCATGGCTTCTGGATGGGTCCACACGACGTAGAAGGGTCCCGCATCGCCCTTGATCTCGGCCAGCGTCGGCCACGGGTGGGCGGGATCCTCCACGGCGAGCCAAGCCTCCGAACCTTGGGCGCGCACGATCAAGGCCGCTGAGATCTGCGCGGCGAAGCCGTCCGAGGCGGTGAATTGCAGAGTGTCGTCGGGCGATATGCCCTCCAGCAGCGCTTTCAAGGGCACGGCCCGATAGCGCATCGGACGTTTGAAGGCGACATCGGCGGGAATGGCCACGTCGCGGGCATCGCTGCGCGCCAGCAGCTGGGCGGTGCTGTAGGTCTTGCTGCCATGGCCCAGGTCGACCGTGAGTTCGGCGGCATGCAGGGGCAGGGCGGCGGCCAGGGCAAGCAGGCACAGGCGTTGTATCAGGCGAACCATCGGGCGATGCTCCCTCGGAATAAGCCGCCGATGGTAGGCGGGCGCGCCCAGCTTGCCAAAAGCTGAACGAAACTGACGAGGCGCTTGAACTAGCGCCGAGCCGGCCACACTAACCATACGTATCGCCGTGACGGCGACAAGAAGTGGTGCAGCTGTATCGCGCCACTGAGGGGTCGGTCCTTTTCCCCTCTTTGTTATGGACCGGCCTGACAAAACCTCGGTAGCCCCTCCCCTGGCTACCGGGGTTTTTATTTGCCCGCGGTTCGCCGCCGACTCGCCGCGACCACCATCGGGCGAGGATAATCCAGCTCTCCCCGCGCCGCGTGAGCGACTGATGATCGTTTCCTCCCTGCTCGACACCGATCTGTACAAGTTCTCCATGATGCAGGTCGTGCTGCATCACTATCCCGCGGCGCAGGTCGAATACAAATTCAAGTGCCGCAACCCCGGCATCGACCTCACGCCTTATATCGACGAGATCCGCCAGGAGTTGGAAGCGCTGTGCTCGCTGCGCTTCACGCCGGCGGAACTGGAATACCTGCGCACCTGGCGTTTCATCAAGAGCGATTTCGTCGACTTCCTGGGGCTGTTCCAGCTCAATGCGAAGTATGTGGAGATCGTTCCGGCGCAGGACGGACCCGGCGAGATCGAGATCCATATCCGCGGCCCATGGCTGCACACCATCCTGTTCGAAGTGCCCTTGCTGGCGATCGTCAACGAAGTCTATTTCCGCCATACGCAGCCCGGCCTTTCGCTGGACGAAGGACGCCGCCGCCTGCGCGAAAAGATTGCGCTGTTGCGCGATACCGAAGGCTTTCAGGATTGCCGTATCGCCGACTACGGCACGCGTCGCCGCTTCTCACGCGCCTGGCAGGAGGAAGTGGTCACCACCTTGCGCGATGGACTGGGGCGCCAGCTCACCGGCACCAGCAATGTGTGGCTCGCCTGGAAGCTCGGCCTGACGCCGCTGGGCACGCTGGCCCATGAATACCTGCAGGCCCACCAGGCGCTGGGTCCACGGCTGCGCGATTCGCAGGTGGCGGCGCTGGAAACCTGGGCGAGGGAGTATCGAGGCGATCTGGGCATCGCCCTGTCCGACGTCTACGGACTGAGCGCCTTCCTGCGCGACTTCGACATGTATTTCTGCAAGCTGTTCGACGGCACGCGCCACGACTCGGGCGATCCGTTTGCCTGGGGCGAGCGCGTGCTGGCGCACTACCGCGCCAATCGCGTCGACCCGCGCACCAAGGTGCTGGTCTTCAGCGACGGGCTCGATGTGCCCAAGGTGATGCAGCTATACGAGCACTTCCACGGCCGCTGCCAGCTGGCCTTCGGTGTGGGCACCAACCTGACCAACGATGTGGGGCCTGAGCCGCTGCAGATCGTGATCAAGATGATCCGCTGCAACGGCCAGCCCGTGGCCAAGCTCAGCGATACGCCCGGCAAGAACATGTGCGAGGACAGCGCCTATGTGGCGTACCTGCGCCGGGTGTTTGAGATTCCGGCCGATCCTGAAGCAGTGACCTGCTAAAGGCCTTCCGTACTGTGTGGGAGCGCACCCTGTGCGCGACTGCCGCCACCCTTGTTCGGGCGAGGCCAGTCGCGCACAGGGTGCGCTCCCACAGGGGAGCTTTTCAGAACGCCGGCAACACCGCGCCCTGGTACTTCTGCTCAATAAACGCCTTGATCTCGGGGCTGGTGAGCGCCTTGGCCAGTGCCTGCACGCGCGGGTCGTCCTTGTTGTCCGGACGGGCGACAAGGTAGTTCACGTACGGCGAGTCCTTGTCCTCGATCAGCAGCGCGTCCTTGGTCGGGTTGAGTCCCGCGGCGAGCGCATAGTTGGTGTTGATCAGGGCGAGGTCCACTTCGTCAAGCGTGCGCGGCAACATCGCTGCTTCGAGCTCGCGGAACTTCAGGTGCTTCGGATTGGTCGTGATGTCCTTCTGCGTGGACAACTCGTTGCTCGGATCCTTCAGCGTGATCAGGCCGTGCTTGGCGAGCAGCAGCAGTGCACGGCTGTTGTTGCTGGGATCGTTGGGCAGGGTGACCGAGGCGCCATCAGGCAACTGGTCGATCGACTTGAGCTTGCGCGAATAAGCGCCAAACGGCTCGATGTGCACGCCCGTCACGATGGTGAGGTTGGTACCACGCTCGCGATTGAACGCATCCAGGTAGGGCTTGGTCTGGAAGTAATTTGCATCGACCGACTTCTCCAGCACCTGCGTATTGGGCTGGACGTAATCGGCAAACACCTTGATTTCCAGATCGATGCCTTGCTTGGCCAGGATCGGCTTGACCTGCTTGAGGATCTCGGCGTGCGGCACTGCCGTGGCGGCCACCACCAGCTTCTGGCTATTGGCGTCGCCGCCGCTGTTGGACGACGAACAGCCCGCCAGCAGGAGCAGGGCGGAGAGGATGGCTATGAGCTTATTCATCTTCGTTATATGGTGAGAGCGCGTGATGCGGTGCAACACCATAGCCGTCCATACCGCCGAATGCAAAACCGCCCGATCAATGCCGCGTGTAGCGCGCCACGATGCGGTCGCCGGCCATCTGCAACAGTTGTACCAGCACGATCAGCAGCACGACGGTGACCACCATATAGTCCGACTTGTAGCTGAGATAGCCGTAGCGGTAGGCCAGATCGCCCAGGCCGCCCGCGCCGATGGCGCCGCCCATGGCCGTGTAACCGACCAGCGCAATCGCCGTCACGGTGATGCCGGCGATCAGTCCGCCGCGCGCTTCGGGCAGCAGCACATGCCGCACGATTTGCCAGGTGCTGGCGCCCATCGCCTGGCTCGCTTCGATCACGCCGCGCTGCACTTCGCGCAGCGCCGTTTCCACCAGGCGTGCGAAGAACGGCGCCGCGCCGATCACCAGCGGCGGGATCGCGCCGCGGATGCCGAGCTTGGTGCCCACCAGCACATAGGTGAGCGGCATCAGCACGATCATCAGGATGATGAAGGGGATCGAACGCAGGATATTCACCAGCAGCGACAACACCGCATAGAGCTTGGGCATCGCGCGCAGCTGGCCCTTGCCGGTGAGATACAGCAGCACGCCCAGCGGCAATCCGACCACGATTGTCAGCAGCAGCGAGCCGCCAAGCATCAACAACGTATCGATGCAGGCATGACCGATTTCGCCCCAGTCGTCGATATGCGGAAACAGCGTCTGCAGCAGCGGAGCGCTCATGCGCGATTCTCCAGCGATGAGGTGATTTCTTCGATTTCGATGCCGGACTCGCGAAGAATGGCCAGTGCGTCATCCACGCGTTCGCCCTGCATGGCCAGCGTGAGCTGTCCATAGGGCAGGTCTTTGATGCGGTCGATACGTCCGGCCAAGATATTGAAATCTACGCCGGTTTCGCGCGCGACGCGGCCCAGCGCCGGCGTCCAGGTCGCCTCGCCGCGGAACGACAGGCGCAGGATGCGGCCCGGCACATGCGCAAACGGCATTTGTTCGCCGGCCGCTTCTTCCGGCAATGCTTCGTTGACGAAACGGCGCGTGGTGGCGTGTTGCGGATGCAGGAACACATCGGCCACGGCGCCGCTTTCCACGATGCGTCCGGCATCGAGCACGGCCACGCGGTCGCAGACGCGGCGCACTACGTCCATCTCGTGCGTGATCAGCACGATGGTGAGCTTCAGCTCGCGGTTGATCTCCGCCAGCAGCTCAAGCACGGAGGCCGTGGTCTGCGGATCGAGCGCACTGGTGGCCTCGTCGCACAACAGGATGGACGGCCGGTTGGCCAGCGCGCGCGCAATGCCCACGCGCTGCTTCTGGCCACCGGAAAGTTGGGAGGGATGCTTGTCGGCATGGGCGGTCAGGCCCACGCGCGCCAGCAGCTCGTCCACGCGCTGGCGGATCGCCGCGCTGTCGTGCTCGCCGGCCAGGCGCAGCGGGAAGGCCACGTTCTCGGCCACGGTCTGCGACGACAGCAGGTTGAAGTGCTGGAAGATCATCCCGATGCGCTGGCGCTGCTGCCGCAGCTGTGATTCCGTGAGCGATGTCATGTCGGTATCGCCGATCTGGATGCGGCCGCCGCTGGGCCGTTCCAGCAGGTTGATCAGACGTATAAGC
Source organism: Dyella sp. 2YAF14 (assembly GCF_052114725.1). Lineage (NCBI taxonomy): Bacteria > Pseudomonadati > Pseudomonadota > Gammaproteobacteria > Lysobacterales > Rhodanobacteraceae > Dyella > Dyella sp. 2YAF14. The sequence goes on from NZ_JBFRFH010000016.1 coordinate 60,934, forward strand.
GTCGATTTGCCTGCACCGGAATGGCCAATGATGCCGAACACTTCGCCATCGGCGATGTCGAGGCTGAAGGGTTGCAGCGCGGGAACGTCCCGTCCGTCGACACGGTAGGACTTATGGACATCCAGAAATCTGATCACGGAATACCTTCGGGGAAACCGGGGAGGCCAGAGCCTCGGGCAGCTGCCGGGACTACCGGCGGTGGCAAGCATAAGACACCGTGAAGCTGCATGGGGCTAGACTGGCGTCCTTTCAACGAGGAATGGCAGCGATGACCTCCGTCTATGACTTCTCCGCCCGCGATATCGACGGCAACGAGCGTTCGCTCGCCGACTATCGCGGCAAGACGCTGTTGATCGTCAACGTGGCGTCCAAGTGCGGATTCACCCCGCAATACACCGGGCTGGAAGCGCTGTGGCGCGCCGATCGCGAAAGGGGCCTGATGGTGCTGGGCTTTCCCTGCGACCAGTTCGGCCACCAGGAGCCGGGCGACGAAGCGGAAATCCGCAACTTCTGCTCCACCAGCTACGACGTGAGCTTCCCGCTGTTCGCCAAGGTCGAGGTCAATGGCGACGGCGCACATCCGCTCTACAAGTGGCTCAAGAGCGAGGGCAAGGGCATCCTGGGCAGCGAATCGATCAAATGGAATTTCACCAAGTTCCTGGTCAACAGCGACGGACAGGTGGTAAAGCGCTACGCCCCCACCGATACGCCGGAGAAGATCGGCAAGGAGCTCGAGCGTCAGTTGGCGGGCTGAGTCGCCACCGCCGGCGCAGAGCTGGCAGTGCTGGCCGGATGGCGCGAGCCGGCCAGCAGCACGGCGATCTGGTCGATGTCGCGGGTGGCATTGGGTGCCCCCGCCGGCGGATCGTAGTTGTTGAGCATGATGGCGAATGCCAGCCGTTCGCCATCGCCGCTGGTGACGTAGCCGGCCAGGCAATGCACAAAGCTCATGCTGCCGGTTTTCGCGTGCACGTTGTTTTCGGCTGGCGTGTTGCGCATGCGCCACTGCAATGTGCCATCCACCCCGGCAATGGGCAGCGCTTCCACCAGCGCCGGTCCGTACGGCTGCCTGGCGAGGAAGGCCAGCAGATAGGCCATCGCATTGGGCGTGGCCAGATTGCGGCGGGACAGCCCGGTGCCTTCCTCGATCGAGCTCGCCGCTGGCGTGATGCCGATCTGCTCCAGCAGCTGATGCAACGCGCGTATGCCCCAGCGTTCGCTGGTGACGAAGCCCATGCTGCCCTCGCGCTGCTCCGTATCGGCCTGCGCCTTCACGCCCGCCAGCAGCAACAGGTTTTGCAGGTAGAGATTCTGCGAGCGCTTCAGGCCGCGCTCGAGGATCTCGCTGACGGGCGGCGACAGCACTTCGGCCAGCGTGCGAGGTTGCGCTGGCAGGAAGGTATCGCGGCGCGGCCAGTGCACCGTGAGCAGCTTGCCATCGAGTTGGATGCCACGGCGCACCAGCGCCTCCTGCAACAGCCGGCCCGCGTATTGGGCCGGGTCGGGCAGGGCGAGTTTGTAATTCTGAGCGGGCGATTTCGCCGCGATATTGCCGAACGCGTACAACACGCCATCGCCCGGCGCCCGATACAGATTCACGTCGTTGTGCGTGCGCTGGGCGCTGGTGATCACCTCGTTGGCTACGCTGGGTATCGCGTTGGCGGGATCGAAGCGCAGTTCGGCTGGCGCACCGGCGCCGACGCCTGCGGTCACCGTCACGTCCACCTGATTTTCACCCACGCTCAGCGCAGTGGCTGGCACGGCGAACCAGCTCTGCAGGTCGATCGCTTCCCAGCCAGTGCCCATCATGGGGCTCGCGAAATAAGTCGAATCGGCGATCAGGTCGCCATGGACGTGACGCAGACCCTGCGCCGCCAGTTGCTCGGCGAGCTGATCGGCCCAGTGCAGCGTGGCGGCGTCGACACCGAGCGTGGGATCGCCCATGCCGTAGAGAATCAACGGCCCGTCCAATCGTCCGTTGCGGATCTCGCCGCCCGTCACAACGCGGGTGGGAATGCGATAGTCGGGCCCCAGCTCGCTCAGCGTCACGGCCGCCGTGAACAGCTTGGCGGTCGAGGCGGGCTGGAACAGTTGATCGGCGTGGTGGCTGTAGACGCTGCGGCCGTTGCTGAGCGAAATCACGGCGATGCCCCAGTCGGCGCCGGCAAAACGCGGCTGGCTGATCAGCCCATCGATCTGCTCGGTGAGCGTTGGCTGGACGGTGGCTGGCGCCGTGGGGGCGACCTGGTTTTGCACCGCGGCGAACACCGGGCTGGCCAGCGACAAGGCCGCCACGGTCAGCCCGAAAAGGGCAGACCAGCGGCCCGCAGCGTGTTTCTCGAAAACCATGGACGCAGTATCGCCAATCCGGTGGCCTTGCGCCTAGCCAGCATCGTCACAAGGGGTCTGTTAATCTTGCAGTTTCGTGCCGGTCTCTGCCGGCGCCACTCCCCACTCAGAGAACATCATGCAGATCGCCAACCATTCCGTCGTTTCCTTCCATTACACGCTGACCGACGACACCGGCCAGGTCCTCGACAGCTCGCAGGGTCGCGAGCCGCTCGTGTACCTCCAGGGCGTGGGCCAGATCGTCCCGGGCCTGGAAAAGGCGATGGAAGGCCGCCAGGTCGGCGATCAGTTCAAGGTCGACGTGGTGCCGGAAGAAGGCTACGGCGTGCACCACGCCGAGCTCGTGCAGGAAGTGCCGCGCGAGGCATTCCAGGGCGTGGACGATATCCAGCCGGGCATGCAGTTCCAGGGCCGCGGCCCGCAAGGCGCCATCAACGTCACCGTGACCAAGGTCGAGAACGACAAGGTGCACATCGACGGCAACCACCCGCTCGCCGGCCAGACGTTGCATTTCGACGTGGAAGTGACCGACGTGCGCGAAGCCAGCGAGGAAGAGCTCTCGCACGGCCACGTGCATGGTGAAGGCGGCCACCACCACTAAAACAGTGACATGGGGCGCTGTAGCGTCGCCCCATGGCATACGGAAAGCCGCGCACCCACCGTGCGCGGCTTTTTTGTTTTTAGTACCAGTCCAGCAGCGATACGCCGATGCCGAGGTAAGTGGCATTGTGGTTGTAGTCGATCATGCTTTCGCCGTAGCCCTTGAACAGTTCCATGTAGCCGCGCAGATTGCCGGCCACCGGGAACGACCAGGTGAACTGCGCCGCGCCGTGGCTCTCGCTGCCGGCACGCAGCGAATGGCGCAGCATCAGGCCGAATTCCTGGCCCTGCCATTCGTGGATGATCTGCATATCCGCGCGACCCATGTAGTTGTCGATGTCCGGGTTGTTGTCGTCCGGACCGCCTTCGGGGATGCGCCACCATGGCCGGAACATGATGGTCCAGCCGGGCCGCTCGAATCCGGCGTAGCCCATCACGCGATTCCAGCTGCGCGACAGCGGATCGGATTGTCCGTTGGATTGATGATCGAGGCCGATGCCGAGCAGTCGGCCGTTCCACCCGGCGAGCTGGTAGTTCGTGTTGAACATCAGCATGACTTCGGGTTCGTAATCGGTCTCGCGGAAGGGGCGCGATTCCTTTTCGTTGTAGACCTGCCAACGCGAGGACTGGGTAAACGCGGCCCACACATCGCCTTGGTCACCGAACACACCCTGCCAGATCTTGGTCTTCAGGCTGATCTGGAACTTGCTCTCGATGTTGTCCACCTGCTGAGGCTCGGTGACCGTGTTGAGCGGATTGGGGCTGTCGGGCTGCCGGTTCTGATTGCTGCTGGCGAAGAAGGGCAGCACCACAATCGGTTTGTAGCCGCGCAGATTGAAGGTGCCGAGCTTGCTCTCGGGCGACAGCTCCCAGCGGCTGTCGAGCAGCGAGAGCGGCTTTACGTCCGAGGCGGCCTGTGCGCTGTCGGCGCCCGCGGCCTGGGGATTAGTGCTCGCCACGCGCGCCGCTTCATGACCGAAAGCATTGTTCGAGGGGCTCGCCGACGTGGCCGGCGCCGGTGCCTGTGCAGCAGCGTCGCTCTTCTTCTGCGCGGCCGGAAGATTGTCGCGTCCGGTGGCGCGGTCGTAGCAAGCCAGTCGCTGAGCATCCGTCTCGATGGCGGTGCAGGCGCGGATGTCCATCGGACTGGGATTCTGCGCATGCGCAGCGAGGGAAGGCAGGCCAAGCGTGAGCGAGACGGCTGCCAGGGAAGTGAGTCGCATCGTGAGGCTCCATCCTGGGCGGGCATGCGATCAGGAGCGCAGCGCCGGGGGAGTGCCTGAATACCAGCGGCTTCCTGTATCGCATATGACGACGCGGGCCGCCGTTGCCGACGACCCGCGTCCGAACTGCCTCATCTTACCGGTTGTTGCTTAACCAGGCCTCGTACTGAGCTTTGCTCACGCGGCCGGCGTGGCCCTTGTCCACATAGATCCAGTCATTGGCCAGCAGCGGATAGGCCGAAGCATCGCTTTCGGAAATGTACTTCTTGCCATTGGCCAGCTGCTCAAAGCTCGGCGCCGGACCTGCGTTCACCGGCGGAACGCTGGAGTTGATTGTCACCGGCTGATTACCGCTGGCGGTCTGGGCCTGCGTACCGCCCGGCGGTGGCGGCGGCGTCGGCTGCGTTGCAGGTATGACCTGCGTCGGCGGCGGAGGCGTCGGTTGTGTGGGCATCGGTTGCGCAGGCATCGTTTGTGCCGGCGATGGCGGCGGGGGCGGAGGCGTCGGCATGGTCTGGTCTTGCGCCAACACCGTGCCCGCCAGCATCAGCGAACCGGCGGTAACAAGAGCGATCAGAGGTGTGCGGGATTTCATCGTCGTGACTCCATGCCAGAATGCGTGGCTCGTGAACGGATGCGCGCGATGGGGCAGTGATGGATTGCAATGTCGCGCTGCATGTCCTTCGCGCTGCATACAAACTAACAAAGCACGGCTAAATGCCGCCTCAACACAGGCATCGTGATCACGTGAAGTCATCGTTACCGTTGTCGGTTCCTTCATCCGCCTCACACATGGCGTTGAATCTGACGCAGGCAAGGCGTCTTCACCTGGTGGCGCAGGGCCTGCTCAGCAAGCCGAAATCGCGGGCCAAGCCCATGCATGTGGTCGATGCGATAACGCGCATGCGTCTGCTGCAGATCGACAGCATCCATGTCGTCGCTCGCAGTCCTTATCTCGTGCTGCATTCGCGCCTGGGTGACTACGACCCGCAATGGCTGGAAGATGCGCTCGATAACGGACGTATTGCCGAATGCTGGGCGCACGAAGCGTGCTTCGTGCCGTCGGCGGATCTCGCACTTCACCAAGCCTGGCGCAGGCAGCGCGCGATGCATTGGGCTTACAAGCACGCCGATCGCATGCATCGCGAGCATCGCGAGGGCATGGATGCGCTGTTGGCGCGCATACGCGACAACGGTGCCGCGCGCGCGGCGGATTTCGAAAGCGAGACCAAGGGCGCTGGCGGCTGGTGGTCATGGAAGCCTGAAAAGCGCTGGCTGGAAGCGTGGTTTGCGCTGGGCGACTTGATGGTGACGCGACGCGAGCGTTTCCAGCGTGTCTATGATCTTGAGGAACGCGTGCTGGCGAAACTCGATCCGCCATTGGATCGCGCGCTGCTAGCACTCGATCACGAGGCCTTGCGTCGCCGCTTCATCCTCGACAGCGTGCGCGCGCTGGGCGTGACGCAGGCGCGCTGGATCGCGGATTACTGCCGCTTGAAACCCGCGGTGACGGACAAGGAGCTTGCGCCGCTGGTGGCCGAAGGCGAGCTGTTGATGGTCCAGGTGGCCGATTGGAATGTGCCTGCCTACGTGCATCCCGATCATGCTGCCGCGCTCGCGCAGGCAGCGGCAGGCCAGCTGCGCGCGACGCACACGACGTTGCTGTCGCCGTTCGATCCGGTGGTATGGGATCGTGCGCGTGCCGAGGCCTTGTTCGGTTTCGAATACACCATCGAGTGTTATGTGCCGGCGCCCAAGCGGCGCTATGGCTACTACGTGCTGCCCATTCTTCATCGCGGCCAATTGATCGGCCGGCTGGATGCGAAGGCACATCGTCGCGAGGGCGTGTTCGAGGTCAAGGCCTTATTCCTTGAGCCCGATGTCGAGGCGACCCCGCGCTTGCTTGAGGAAGTCGCCAACGCCATCCGGGCCATGGCCCAGTGGCACGCCACGCCCAAGGTAAAAATCGCACGCAGTCGGCCGGCTTCTGTCGCCGCCGCACTGCGTGCGTTTTTGCGCTAAAGCTCAGTGCGCGCTGCTGCCCGCCGCCGGAGAGACCGGTGCGCACGCCTTGCCTTGCAGCGTTTCGCGCAGCTGTTTCGCCAGCGCCGTGCACCGAGCGCCCAGTTGCGGACGCGTATTGGGGTCTACCGAATCCTGCAGCAGGCTGGTGCGCATGTCCTGATAGCGCGACTGCAACTGGTCGGGCGTATAGACGCCGGCGACGGCATGGCAGGAGACATAGCTGGCGAGGTAGTCGTCACAGGCAGGAATACCCGTGCTGTTGGGCAGCGGTTTGCCACCGGAGGTGGTCACGGTGCCGGTACGGGGTTTGGTTGTACCCGTCGTCGCGCCAGCCGTTCCCGTTGCATGGCTGGCCGGTTGGGCCGTCGTGGTGTGGGCGGACGTCGTGGCGCGCGTCTGGGGCTTATCGGAACAGCCGCCCAGGATTACGCCGCCAGCGACAAGGGCGAGCAGGGCGAGGCGGTGGTGGCGAAACATCATGTAGCTACTCCTGCGCGAAGGCTGCGGGTGAGCGGGTCGCTCTGCCCATCCAAGGGACGAGATGAAATGCGAAGATGGCGTGAAAATCAAACATTGTTTTGTAAGACCTAACGGTTATTCATTCAGGTTTTGAGGCCTGGAACCAGTCGCATTACGGCCTGGGAGCGGTTATGATGCACTCACTGTGTTTGCTGGGGTCACCAGAGTTTTGTGACCCGATGCCGCTGATCTCGATCTAGCCTCATCGCCTCACCCCTAGGGTTTCCTTGCACACCAGTAAGCCGGCCTGCACATGTCGTGCGGGCTGAGTCTGTTCAAATCCTACGGAGTGATTTACATGTCTGATCGTCAGATCGGTACCGTCAAGTGGTTCAACGACGCCAAGGGCTTCGGCTTCATCAGCCGTGACAACGGCCCGGACGTCTTCGTGCATTTCCGCGCGATCCAGGGCAATGGCTTCAAGAGCCTGCAGGAAGGCCAGAAGGTCTCCTTCAAGGTCGTGCAGGGTCAGAAGGGCCTGCAGGCCGACGAAGTGATCCCGCAGTAATAAGCTAGCGGTATTAGGCGGTTTCAAACGCCAAAGAAAAAGCCAGGCAGCAATGCCTGGCTTTTTTGTTTTATTCGCAAATGTCATTGAAATGTGAAAATCAAAAGCAGTGATTAAAGCCATTCACTTGCATTAAAGAAATCCGTTATGCTGGATTCACTGTGGTTGCTCGGTCACGTGCGTGCCCGATGCGCGACTCTTGATGAGTCCACATCGCTACACCCCGATCCCTGCATGCGCAGTAAGCCGTCGGCCAAAGGGGAGGCTGACTTGTCTCAGCATCGAGTTGATCGGAGTGAGTCATGTCGGATCGTGAAGTTGGCACTGTGAAATGGTTCAACGACGCCAAGGGCTTTGGTTTCATCAGCCGTGAAAGCGGCCCGGATGTCTTCGTGCATTTTCGGGCGATTAGCGGTTCAGGTTTCCGTAGCCTGAAAGAGGGGCAAAAGGTGAGTTTCAAGGTGGTGCAGGGGCAGAAAGGTCTGCAAGCCGATGAAGTGGCGCCCGCCTGAGTTCATCAAAGCATTACTGCATGAAGAAAAGGCCGGCGCTCGCCGGCCTTTTCTTTGCCGCGACTTTTTAGTCGCACGCGAATTGGCGTAGCCTTCATCGCTTCCCTGCGACGCGTGCCAAGAATGTCCGCCACTTCTTTCGTTTCCGCCGCACTGCCTCCCTGCGATGTGCTACCCGTGATCTCGGCCGACGGTGCGCGATCGGAACTGCTATTGCAGCGTCCCGCCACTGAGGCGACCCAGGTGATCTACTGGCTGCCGGCCCTGGGCGTGGCGGCCAAGCATTACTTGCCGTTGGCACAGGCGCTGGCGGAGCGCGGCATGGCAGTGGCCATCCACGAATGGCGTGGCATCGGTTCCAGTAACAAGCGGGCCGATCGGCACGAGGACTGGGGCTATCGACAACTGCTGGAAGACGACCTGCCCGCCGGCATGGCGGTCCTGCGCGCCTCGCTGCCCTCGACGCGCCTGACGCTGGGCGGCCACAGCCTGGGCGGACAGATGGCCGCCCTCGACGCGAGCCTGCATCCGAAGGAGGTGGCAGGCCTGCTGGTCGTGGCGAGCGGGGCGCCGTATTGGCGTCAGTTTCCTTTGGCGCCTCTGCTGTGGCTGGCCTATGCGTTGGCGCCGTGGCTGGCGCGCCTGGTCGGCCATTTGCCGGGACGTCGGATCGGCTTCGGCGGCAACGAGGCGCGGCAGCTGATCGACGACTGGGCGCGAACGGGTCGTACAGGCCGCTACGCCGCTGCGGGCATGCCGGTCGATTTCGAAGCGCTGTTGGGCAAGCTCGAGCTGCCGATACTGGGATTGCGCATGCATGACGACTGGCTGGTGCCGCAGGCCTCGCTGTCATGGTTGCTCGGGAAAATGCCGCGCAGTCCGAACACTCAGCAAGTAATCACGGCCGGCGACCTGGGCAACGACAAGGCCGATCACTTCGGCTGGATGAAGATGCCCGACGCCATCGCCGCACACATTGCTCAGTGGTTCCAGGCGCAACCTGGCGACTCGGGTACTTGAAGCGGGCGTCGAGTGCCGGCATGTGTGGCAGATCCCTCTCCCAGAGCAGGCCGATGAAACTCTTCACCCCGTTCACCCAACGCAGCGTGTCGCTGCGCAACCGCCTCGTCATTGCGCCGATGTGCGAATACTCGGCCACTGATGGCCTGCCCAACGACTGGCACTTCGTGCATCTGGGCAGCCGCGCGGTGGGTGGCGCCGGTCTGCTGATTACCGAAGCCACGGCGATTTCACCTGAAGGCCGAATCTCCGCCGGCGACGTGGGCATCTGGAACGAAGCCCAGCAGCACGCTTGGCAGCCGATCATCGCCTTCATCAAGGCGCAAGGCGCCGTCGCCGGCGTGCAGCTGGCCCATGCGGGACGCAAGGCCAGTTCGATGCGTCCGTGGGAAGGTGGCGGTCCGCTGGCTGCCGATGCGGGTGCCTGGCAGACCGTGGCGCCATCGGCCATACCGTTCGATCAGCATTGGCACGTGCCTCTGGCGCTCGATCGTGCCGGTATTGCCAAGGTGATTGCCGACTTCCGCGCCGCGGCTGAGCGCGCGCTCGCGGCCGGCTTCCAGCTGATCGAGCTGCATGGCGCGCACGGCTATCTGCTGCACCAGTTCCTTTCGCCGCTGAGCAACCATCGCACCGACGAATACGGCGGCAGTTTCGAGAACCGTACGCGCCTGGTGCGCGAAGTGATCACGGCCGTGCGCGAAGTGTGGCCCGAACATCTGCCGCTGTGGCTGCGCGTTTCCGCCACGGACTGGAGCGAAGGCGGCTGGGATGTCGAGCAGACCGTGCAACTTGCGCGCGAGGTGAAGTCGATGGGCGTGGACCTGATCGATGTGTCCAGCGGCGGCCTGATCCCGCACGTGAAGATTCCGCTGTCGCCCGGTTACCAGGTTCCGTTTGCGGCGCGCGTGCGTCACGATGCGGGCATCGCGACGGGCGCCGTGGGTCTCATCACCGAATCCACACACGCGGCGCGCATCATCGACGAAGGATCGGCCGACGTGGTCTTGATTGCGCGCGAAAGCCTGCGCGATCCGTATTTCCCGCGTCGTGCCGCACAGGAACTGGGCGTGACGATCAGCGCGCCGGAACAATACCAGCGCGCCTGGTAAGGAGACACGATGGAACAGCAACCGATCTTGATCGAGGGACGCGTGCACGACCTGGGCGACGGCTTCAACGTGCGTCGCCTGCTGCCGGTCTTGCAGGCGCGCCACGTGGGCCCGTTCGTGTTTTTCGATTACATGGGCCCGGTGACCTTTCTCGACGACAAGGGCATGGACGTGCGGCCGCATCCGCATATCGGTCTGGCCACGGTGACATGGTTGTTCGATGGCGTGATTCGCCACCGCGACAGCCTCGGCAGCATTGCGGATATCCGCCCGGGCGAAGTGAACTGGATGACTTCCGGCCGCGGCATCGTGCATTCCGAGCGCACGCCGCCGGAAGCGCGCGGCGGCGGTTTTCGTACGCACGGCATCCAGGTATGGGTGGCGCTGCCGCAGAAGGACGCCGAGGTCGAGCCTGAATTTCATCACCATGGCGCCGATGAGCTGCCGCGCGTATCGCTGCCCGGTGTCGAGCTGGTGCTGATCGCGGGCACTGGCTACGGCAAGGAGTCGCCCGTCAAAGTGTTCGCGCCGATGTTCTTTATCGAGGCGACGCTGGAAGAGGGCGCCGAACTGCCCTGGCCGGAACAGCACGTGGAACGCGGTGTCTGCGTGGTCGACGGCGAAGTGGAATGGGACGGCGTCAGCGTCGTGCCCATGCATGCCGCCGTGCAGACCGGCCCGGAATCGCCGCCGCTGCGTGCGCGCGCCAAGAGTCGCGTGATGCTGTTTGGCGGTGCGCCGCTGGATGGCGAGCGCCACCTGTGGTGGAACTTCGTGGCCAGCACGCGCGAGCGCATCGAGCAGGCCAAGGCCGACTGGGCGGCACAGCGCATGGGCAAGGTGGTGGGCGACGAAGAGGAGTTCATCCCGCTGCCGGCGTGATGCGCCGCATGCTGCATGCGCGCATGCTTCGGCTGGCAGGGCGGTTTACGCTGAGCAGGAATCATCCAGGGCGATCCGCATGGCCGGCTATTCCAGCTTCCGCGAGTTCTATCCGTTCTATCTCAACGAGCACARCAATGTGCAGTGCCGCCGCATGCATTTCGTTGGCAGCACGCTGGTGCTGGCGGTGCTCGCCACCGCCATCGTCACCGGCAATGGTTGGTGGCTGCTACTGGCCCCGGTGGCAGGCTATGGCTTTGCGTGGATCGGTCACTACGTGTTCGAGAAGAACCGCCCGGCCACCTTCACCCACCCGCTGTACAGCCTGCTCGGCGATTGGGTGATGTACTGGCAGATCCTGCGCGGCAAGGTAAAGATCTGATCGGACGGAATCTTGTTGTTGTGGGAGCGCACCCTGTGCGCGACTGGAACGCACGCCATCGGTCAGACTCAGTCGCGCACAGGGTGCGCTCCCACAGAAAACCGCCGCGATCTAGCGATACTGCTGATGGCACGACTGGCAGGTTTCACCAATGGGCTTGATCGCCTTCGCCAGCGCCGCGCAATCGGCAGGCGCCGCCTGCAGGGCCGCCTGAGTCTTCTCGCGCAGCTTGGCTTCCTCGTCCTTGAACGGTTGATCGACGCCCGGGAAGGCCTCATCCAGGTCGGACTGGGTTTCCAGCAGGCGGGAAAGATGCCGCTGCACCTGCGCGGCGTCGCACTTCTGGTTCTTTACGGCGGCGCTGAGCGCGCCGGCATGGTGGGACATCAGGGTCATCACCGTATGCGAGAACGGTTCGTGCTCGTGCAGCGCGTTCATGGCGAAAACGGTGCCGACGATGCCAATGACCAGGCCGAGCACGAGCAGTAGGGCGGAACGCATGGGGTGGATCCCTGTGGGCGCAGAGTGAAGCCGCCAGCATAACGGCAGCCCTGCAGCGGCGGACAGTTCCCGATAAAATGCGTCACTTCAAGGTGTTGTCATGGCTTCAACGATGCAGACCGAAATCGCCGCTCCGGTGGCAGACCCCATCACACCGCCCGCCGATGAGGCGGGTGTGGCGTTTCCGCGCGAGCGCTTCGCCGGCGTGGAGCGCCTGTATGGCGTGGGCAGCCTCGACCGGCTGATGCACAGTCACGTCTGCGTGATCGGCATCGGCGGCGTGGGCTCATGGGCCGCCGAGGCGCTGGCGCGCACGGGTGTGGGCCATCTCACGCTGATCGACGCGGACGAGATCTGTGTCTCCAACACCAATCGCCAGTTGCATGCGCTGGATGGCCAGTTCGGCAAGTCGAAGGTGAAGGTGATCGAGGAGCGCCTGCGCGCGATCAATCCGGCCATCAAGATCGACGCGATCGAACGTTTCCTCACGACGTCCACGCTCGATGAACTGCTCGATCGCGGCTACGACGTGGTGCTCGATGCCTGCGACGCCTTCCGCGTGAAGCTGGAGGCAATTGCGTGGTGTCGTCGCCGCAAGCTGCCGATGGTGACGGTGGGGTCCGCGGGTGGGCGCACTGATCCGACGCAGATCCGCGTGCGCGATCTGTCGCGTACGGAGCACGACGCGATGTTCAGTCTGATCCGCAAGAAGCTCCGGCAGGATTTCAATTTCCCCAAGAACCCGGATCGCTACTTTGGTGTGTCGGCGGTGTATTCGCTGCAGAATGTGCAGTATCCGCAGCCGGATGGGACGGTGTGTGGGACGCGGCCGCCGGTGGCGGATGGGACGGAGGCTTTGAATCTGGCGTGTGGTGGGGGCTTGGGTGCTGCTACGCATGTCACCGGCGCGTTCGCTTTTGCGGCGGTGGGGCGGGTGATGGAGAGGCTGCTGGGCAGCTAAGTCTTTATCGCTGCGCCTTTCTTTTTAGTTCGTCATCCCGGCGCAGGCCGGAGGCGCTTTTCAACAGCCTAAGGCTGGTCATCCAGAGCCTCGGTTTCTGGTTGTCGCGTTTGGGCCAGGGTGCCGCCTACGCGGCGGGCGTTTCGAACGGCTGCCGCCGCTCGAGTCACTTTTCTTTTGCTGGCCCAAAAGATCCCTCGGGACTAGCTTCGCGTCGAAAGTAACCCAAAGAAAATGGCCTGATAACGCCCGCAGCATCGTG
>NZ_JBFRFH010000017.1:0-72594 GCF_052114725.1 Dyella sp. 2YAF14
TTCGAACGGCTGCCGCCGCTCGAGTCACTTTTCTTTTGCTGGCCCAAAAGATCCCTCGGGACTAGCTTCGCGTCGAAAGTAACCCAAAGAAAATGGCCTGATAACGCCCGCAGCATCGTGCTGGGATAAGCCCGAACGCTCGAGGCGCGCCGTCGTGGGACAACCTCCGAGGGTACAGAGGGGATACTTCAAAGCGTTGCGCAACGCGCCCGAATCCCTGAGGACTTAAAGCGGGGCCACGCTGCGCATCGGCTATCGGCTATCGGCTATCGGGTTTCGCGGTGCACGCCACTTCTCCCTCTCCCCTGCGGGGAGAGGGCTGGGGTGAGGGGCGGGTGCTCGCGGGGAGGCATCGACTGAGCGAGCTTTGATCTGGTTCTTCAAACCAACCTTCTCAGCACGGGCGTTTATCTTCAATCCGCCCGAGGGGAAGATGGCGGGTGGCAAATCACCACCCCATGTAATGCCCACCATTGATCGACAAATTCGCGCCCGTAATCCACGCCGCTTCTTCGCCGGTCAGAAACGCCACCGCATGCGCAATTTCCTCAGGCTTGCCGAGTCGACCGACAGGAATCTGCGCGACGATCTTTTCGCGCACCTCTTCAGGCACGGCCATCACCATATCGGTACCGACATAACCCGGCGAGACGGTGTTCACGGTGATGCCGAATTTGGCATTTTCCTGCGCCAGCGAAATGGTGAAGCCGTGCATGCCTGCCTTGGCGGCGGCGTAGTTGGCCTGGCCGTACTGGCCCTTCTGGCCGTTGATGGAGCTGATCTGGACGATGCGGCCCCACTTGTTGTGGCGCATGCTTTCGATCACCGGGCGGGTGACGTTGAAGCAGGCGTTGAGGTTGGTGTTGACCACTTCCATCCACTGCGGATAGGTCATCTTGTGGAAGGTGGTGTCGCGCGTGATGCCGGCGTTGTTGACCAGGATTTCCACCGGGCCCATCGCGCTCTCGATGATGCGCACCATCGCTTCGCAGGAATCGGGATCTTTCACGTCGCCCGGCACCAGCAGCACTTCGATGCCTTCCTTCGCCATCATTTCCTTCATGGCTTCGGCTTTGGACTGGTCACGATAGTTGGTGGCGACCCGGTGTCCCTGGCGCCCGAGGTAGCGAATGATGGCCGTACCGATACCGCCCGTGCCGCCAGTGACCAATGCCGTGCGTTGCGTCATGCCTGTTCTCCAAGGATGCGAGTGACCATTCAACCCCGATCGTGCAACCGGGACGCTGCCATGTCTACCACGCCATACGTGGCAAATCGTCTACGCAGAGTACGCCGACTTGCGCTTCTGTGTGGCAGTTGGACGATGAATGCGTTGATGGCCGTTTAGGCTGCCGCGCGTTCGCTGCAATGCGGTAGTCGATCCGGCGTGAATTCGGCGAGGGCGTGCGCTAGCAGGGCCGAGGGCTCACGTGCCGCCGGCGCCACCGGCAGATCCAGAAAAGCCAGCGCGCGGCGCAGTGCGGGCAGCGGGTCGGTAGGGTCCACCGGATGGGCGCGCTCGGACTTGGACAGCTTGCGGCCGTCGTCATCCAGGGCCAGCGGCAGATGCAGGTATCCGGGCGTCGGAAGCTTCAGGCAGCGCTGCAGGAAGATCTGCCGCGGCGTCGAGTCCAGCAAATCGTTGCCGCGTACCACCTGGGTGATGCCCTGGTGAGCGTCATCGACCACGCAGGCGAGCTGGTAGGCGTAGTAGCCCTCCACTCTGCGTATCACGAAGTCGCCTGCGGCCAGGCGGAGATTCTGGGACTGCGGGCCCTGCAAGGCATCGACAAAATCGAGCTCGATATCCGGCACGCGCAGACGCCAGGCCGGGGTTCGGCCTTCCATGGGCGGCGCCAGGCAGTGGCCGTCCAGATGCAGGCCGCCCGCGAGATCGTTGCGGCTGCACCAGCAAGGGAAGACGAGATCGGCCGCCTTGAGCCGCTCGAACGCTGCGTCATAGGCCGCCTGGCGGTGGGACTGGAACAGGGCGGGCGCGTCGGCCACCAGCCCGAAGGCGGGCAGGGCCGCCAGGATGCTTTCGGCCGAACCGGGCATCTCCCGCGGCGGATCGATGTCTTCCACCCGCAGCAACCACGCGCCACCGGCGTGGCGGGCGCACAACCAGCTGCCCACGGCAGCCACGAGGGAACCGAAATGCATGTGGCCGGTCGGAGAAGGGGCGAATCGTCCGCGGTAGTTCATCGGGCCATTTTACGGGCCGTCGATGGCCCGCAGGAACGCTTGGCGCGCGGTCGGCGAGTGGGTCCTTAGCTGACGCGCAGTTGAAAGCTGGACGTCGGGTAAGAAGATTCCCGGCTCACAGCCCTTGAAACCGCAAGAATTCGCCACGATCCTTTCACAGCGGCGAAAGTCGCATCCCCTTTCATGACTGCCCGAGAGACAGCCATGCGTCGCATCGCATTGTTCCTGCTTACCAATATCGCCGTCCTTTTCCTGCTGAGCATCGTCTGCCGCCTGTTCGGCATCGATCAGTGGGCTGCCGCCCGTGGTTACGGTGGCATGGGCGGTTTGCTGCTCTACGCCGCGGTCTTCGGCATGGGCGGCGCTTTCATCTCGCTGGCCATGTCCAAGTGGATGGCGAAGATGTCCACCGGCGCCCGCGTGATCGAGCAGCCGCAGAACGAAGCCGAGCGCTGGCTGCTGGACACCGTGCGCCGCCACGCCCAGGCGGCCGGCATCGGCATGCCCGAGGTGGCGATCTACGACGCACCGGAAATGAACGCGTTCGCCACCGGCATGACCAAGAACAGTTCGCTGGTGGCGGTGAGCACCGGCCTGCTGCAGCAGATGGACCGCGAGCAGGTCTCCGCCGTACTCGGTCACGAGATCGGCCATGTGGCCAACGGCGACATGGTCACGCTTACCCTCATCCAGGGCGTGGTGAACACCCTGGTGATCGTCGCGGCTCGGGTAGTCGGCCGCCTGGTGGACAGCTGGATGTCCGGCGGTCGCGACCGCGAGGGTGGCGGCGGCATCGGCTACTTCGTGTCGGTGCTGGTGCTGCAGCTGGTGTTCGGCCTGTTCGCCTCGATGATCGTGGCGGCCTTCTCGCGCTGGCGCGAATTCCGCGCCGACGCCGCCGGCGCCAAGTTTGCAGGCCGCGGCGCGATGATTTCCGCCCTGCAGCGCCTGCAGGTGCAGCACGGCGAGAGCACGCTGCCGCAGACGATTGCCGCGTTCGGCATCTCCGGTCCCCTGGCGATGGGCTTCAAGCGGCTGTTCATGAGCCACCCGCCGCTGGAAGAGCGCATTGCCGCCTTGCAGAATCCTTCGGCCAACGCCTGAATTCACCCGCTTTCCCACGCAGAGCGGGCATCATAAGGGGCCGATTCGTCGGCCCCTTCGCTTGTTACTCCTTCGACTGACCTTTGCATGAGTCTCTCCGCATGACCACTACCGCGCCCGAAACCCGCAAATTCGAAGCCGAAGTGGCCCAGGTCCTGCACCTGGTCACGCATTCGCTCTATTCGCACAAGGAGATCTTCCTGCGCGAATTGATCTCCAACGCCTCCGATGCCTGCGACAAGCTTCGCTTCGAATCGATCGCCAATCCTGACCTGCTCAGCGGTGACGGCGAGCTGCAGATCCATGTGAGCTGGGACCCGCAGGCACGCACCGTGACCGTGCGCGACAACGGCGTCGGCATGAGCCGCGATGAAGTGGTGGCCAACATCGGCACCATCGCCAGCTCGGGCACGCGCCGTTTCCTGGAAGCGATGAGCGCCGAGCAGAAAACCGATGCCCGTCTGATCGGCCAGTTCGGCGTGGGCTTTTACTCCTCGTTCGTGGTGGCCGATCGCGTCACCGTGCTGAGCCGTCGCGCCGACCTGCCGGCGAGCGAAGGCGTGAAGTGGGAGAGCGACGGCAAGGGCGAATACAGCCTGGCCCAGGTCGATCTGCCCGAGCGCGGCACCGCGGTGATCCTGCACCTGAAGGCCGACGAGGACGAGTTCCTCAAGGGCTGGGAGCTGCGTTCGCTGATCCGCAAATATTCCGACCACGTCGCTTTCCCGATCCGCTGCCCCAAGGACGAGGACGGCAAGCCGGGCGACGAATGGGAGACCGTCAACGACGCCTCGGCGCTGTGGGCCAAGCCGCGCAACGAGATTTCCGACGAGGATTACCAGAGCTTCTACAAGTCGCTCGGCCACGATTTCAACGATGCGCTGGCCTGGACGCACAACCGCGTCGAGGGCAGCCAGAGCTTCACCACGCTGTTGTACATCCCCGAGCAACCTCCGTTTGATCTGATGATGGGCGGCCGCGACGAGCGCAAGGGCCTCAAGCTCTACATCAAGCGCGTCTTCATCATGGATGCGGCCGAAGAACTGCTGCCCAACTACCTGCGCTTCGTGCGAGGCGTGGTGGATGCAGACGACCTGCCGCTCAACGTGAGCCGCGAAATCCTCCAGCACAATCGCCAGCTGGAGCGTATCCGTGCGGCCTGCGTGAAGCGCGTGCTCGACTTGCTGGAAAAGCTCTCGCGCGATGAGCCGGAGAAGTTCGCCACCTTCTACAAGGCCTTCGGCAATACGCTGAAGGAAGGCATTGCCGAAGATCCCGCCAATCGCGAACGCATCGCCAAATTGCTGCGCTTTGCCTCCACCAAGGGTGATGGCGCCGCGCAGACCGTATCGCTCGACGACTATATCGGCCGCATGCCGCTCACCCAGGACACCATCTGGTACATCACCGCCGATAGCTACACCGCCGCCATCGGCAGCCCGCAGCTGGAAGCATTCAAGGCCAAGGGCATCGAAGTGCTGCTGATGTCCGACCGCATCGACGAATGGATGCTCAACAGCCTCACCGAATACAGCGGCAAGAAGCTGCGCAACGTGGCCAAGGGCGAACTGCCGCTGGACGAGGCGGACAAGAAGCAGCAGGAAGAGGCGAGCAAGGCAGCCGAGCCGCTGGTGCTCAAGCTGAAGGAGTTGCTGGGCGACCGCGTCGGCGACGTGCGCGTGTCGGCGCGCCTCACCGATTCGCCCTCGTGTCTGGCCTTGTCCGATTACGAGATGGCGCCGCACCTGGCACGCCTGCTGCGCGAGGCCGGCCACGACGTGCCGCTGGCCAAGCCGACGCTGGAAGTGAATCCACACCATCCCTTGCTCCAGCGTGTGGAGAGCGAGAGCGATCCGGCCAAGTCCGCCGATCTCGCCAACCTGCTGCTTGACCAGGCCGAGATTTCGGCGGGCGCGCAGTTGCCGGATCCGGCGGCGTTTGTGCAGCGTTTGAATCGCCTGATCGTGGGGTGATGATCCAGGGCTCGTCATTCCGGCCTGCGCCGGAATGACGATGGGGTGGCGTGACGTTATTCGACGTCACCAAGCCCCCCAACAAACGGCCGCTATACTGCGGCCGTTTCGTTTTCCAGGAAGCCCATGGGCGCGTTGCTACTGTTGTTCACCTGCCTTTTGCTTGGCGTACTGGTCGCGCGTTTCGCCCGAACGCCGGCCGGCCTCGTCCATGGCATCAACTGGTGGGTGATCAATATCGCGCTGCCGGCGCTGGTTCTGGCGCTGGTGCCCAAGGTGAAGGTGGACACGCAGCTATGGTTTCCCGTGGCGTCCATGTGGGTGACCTTCTTTGGCGCGTGGCTGCTGTTCGCGGTGCTCGGGAAAATCCTGGGCTGGTCGCGCGAACGCATCGGCGCCCTCACGCTGGTTTGCGGCCTTGGCAATACCTCGTTCATGGGGTATCCGATGATGCAGGCCTTGCATGGCAAGGAGGGCCTGGCACTCGCCGTGGTGGCCGATCAGCTGGGTTGTTTTCCCTTGCTGGCCTCGGCCGGCGTGGCGGTGGCATCGCTGTATGCCGGGCGATCGCCGCAGCCGGCCGTGATTGCGCGTCGCATCCTCACCTTCCCGTCTTTCCTGGCCCTGGTGCTCGCCGCGATCGTCGGCGCGCTGGGTGGCTGGCCGCCGATCGTCGATGAGGTTCTGCTGCCCGTAGGCGCCACGCTGACGCCGCTGGCGCTGTTCTCGGTGGGTTTGCAGATCAAGTTCCACTTGGGCGAGCGCCAGCTGCCGCCGTTGCTGCTGGGTCTGGGTTGGAAGCTGCTGCTCGCGCCCATCGCAGCCTTGTTGCTGGGCATGACGGCGGGCGTCGGTGGCCTTACGCTGACCGTGGGCGTGTTGCAGGCGGGCATGGCGCCGATGATTTCCGCGGCGATTCTTGCCGACGAGTACAAGCTGGAACCGTCGCTCGCCAACACCTTGCTGGGTGCCGGCATCGTGTTGTCGCTGATCACCATACCGCTGGGCAATCTGCTGCTGGGCAGCTGAGGAACGCGCATGGATCTCGCCGCGCATCTGCTGGATCTGGAGACACAGCTGCATCGACAGGACGTGCGTGCCGATGAGGCGGCGCTGCGGCAGCTGATCGCCGAAGACTTCTTCGAGTTCGGTGTCTCGGGCACCGTCTGGTCACGCGATGCGGTCGTGGAAGCGCTGCGCGGTGAATCGTTTTCGCCGCGTGAGGTCAGCGATTTTCGGCTGACGATGCTGGCTGCGGATGTGGCCTTGGTGACCTACCGTGGGCATCGCTTCGCCACGCCGCAGCGCCCGGCGTCGGATTCGCTGCGCAGCTCGATCTGGCGCCTGCGCGATGGCCAGTGGCAGATGCTCTTCCACCAAGGCACCCCCTTGTAGGAGCGCACCCTGTGCGCGACCGCAGCGTTTCGGTGTAGCTCAGTCCTGAAGGTCTTCGCGAAAGGCTGTCGCGCACAGGGTGCGCTCCCACAGAGGGCGCGGGTGATTGGGGGCGCCCGGTGCGCGACCGCGGCGCTTCGGTTTACCTCAGTCCTTGATGTCCGCGCGAAAGGCTGTCGCGAACTACAAAAAGGGCTGCGTGGATGGTTGTAGGAGCGCACTTGTGCGCGACCGCAACGCTTCGGTTTAGCTCAGTCCTGGATGTCCTCGCGCAAGGCTGTCGCGCACAAGGTGCGCTCCTACAAGGGGATCGGATGCGCGATAATTGAGGGCATGTCACGGCCCGAATCTTCTTCTGCAGCCCCTCTACGCGCCGATGTGTGGCTCTGGGCGGCGCGCTTCTACAAGACCCGTAGCCTCGCCAAGCAGGCCATCGAGGGCGGTCGGATCGACCTCAACGACGGCAGCTGCAAACCCGCCAAGGCGGTGCATGTGGGCGACGTGTTCCGCATCAACCGGGGCGAGGAGCGGCTGGAAGTGGAAGTTCTGGCGCTCTCCGAGAAACGAGGCCCCGCTCTGGTTGCGCAGGCGTTGTATCGCGAAAGCGAGGCCAGCATCGCCGCGCGTGAGGCGGCGAAGGCTCAGCGTAAGTTACTGGGCACCATGGCTCCTCCAGGGCGTCCGGATAAGCAGGCACGTCGAGAATTGCGACGGCTTAAGGATTCCATGTGAGTCACCCATCTCAGAACGCAGCGCCGTTCTGGGTAAGCATGTCCTCCAAGGAAAGCTGCGCGGGCGCGTGGTTTTCCCTTAGGAATTGAGGTGGGAGGGCGACAATGGCGGGGATGGGATTTCTAAAGCGACTGCTTTCGAGCGCAACGCCGGGGCAGGTCGAGCAGACGTGGCGCAAGACCACGCATGGTGCACGGATACTGGTGGTGGACGATTCGGCGACGATCCGTGCCGTGCTCGGCCGCATGCTGGAAGTGGACGGCTACGATGTTGTGCGAGCGGCTGATGGCGAAAGTGCGCTGGAAATGGCGCGCGCCGAGCCGCCGGCGATGATCTTTCTGGATATCGTGCTGCCGGGCATGAATGGCTTTGCCGTGTTGCGCGCGCTGCGCCACGACCCGGCCACGCAGCACGTGCCGATCGTGATGATCAGCGGCAACCAGCAGGCGACCGAGCAGTTCTACGTGCAGCGCTTTGGCGCGGACGATTTCATCAGCAAGCCGTTCGGTCAGGCAGAAGTCGCGCGCAGCATCGATCGCCTGGTGGGCTTCGGGCGGCTGTCCGCGCGCGAAGCGGCCAAGGTGGTGTCCTTGCCGGTGTCGGTGCCGGTGGAAACCATTCCAGCCCTGCTGGCCAATGCCACGGACGAACCGGTCCTGGTGACCGTTCCCGAAATGGCGGCCTGAGCGTTCTCTTCGCAAGCAAAACAGAAGGCGGCGCTCGCAAGAGACGCCGCCTTCGTTTTTTCCAGCAGCTTAGAGCGTGATGCCCACCGCCTTGGCGACGCCTTCGCCATAGGCCGGATCGGCCTTGCTGAAGTGGGCGATCTGACGACGGATGATTACCTCCGGCACACCGCGCATCGACGCGGCGATATTGCCGAATAGTTGTTTCTTTTGATCCGGACTCATCAAGCGGAACAGATCGCCCGGCTGCGTATAGTCGTCATTGCCATCGCGATGGTCGTAGCGATCCGCATCGCCGGAGATGGCCAGCGGCGGCTCCTGCACCGACTTGTCTTCGACCGGGCCATGGAACGAGTTCGGCTCGTAATTCACGCTGCCGCTACCGTTGCCGCCGAAGCGCATCTGGCCGTCGCGGTAGTAGTTGTGCACGGGGCAGCGCGGGCGATTGATTTCCAGCGCTTCGTGATTGGTGCCCAGGCGATGACGTGCCGTATCCGCGTAAGAGAAGATGCGAAATTGCAGCATCTTGTCCGGGCTGAAGCCGATGCCGGGAATCACATTGGCCGGCGAGAAGCTCGATTGCTCCACTTCGGCGAAGTAGTTGTCCGGATTGCGATTGAGCTCGAGCACGCCCACTTCGATCAGCGGATAGTCCTTGTGAGGCCATACCTTGGTGAGGTCGAACGGGTTGTACGGCGTGTTCTGCGCCTCGGCTTCGGGCATCACCTGCACGTACATCGTCCACTTCGGGAAGTCCTTGCGCTCGATCGCTTCGTAAAGGTCGCGCTGGTGCGACTCGCGATCGCGTCCGATCACGCCGGCTGCCTTGTCGTTGGTCCAGTTCTCGATGCCTTGCTGGGTCTTGAAGTGGAACTTCACCCAAAAGCGCTCGCCCAGGTCGTTCCAGAAACTGAAGCTGTGGCTGCCGAAGCCATGCATATGGCGCAGCGTCGCCGGCAGGCCGCGATCGCTCATCAGGATGGTGACCTGGTGCAGCGACTCGGGCGACAGCGACCAGAAATCCCACATGGCGGTGGGGCTGCGCAAATTGGTCCGCGGATGGCGTTTCTGGGTGTGGATGAAATCGGGAAACTTGTATGGATCGCGCACGAAGAATATCGGCGTGTTGTTGCCAACCAGATCCCAGTTGCCTTCTTCGGTGTAGAACTTGATGGCGAAACCACGCACGTCGCGCTCGGCATCCGCGGCGCCGCGCTCGCCTGCCACGGTGGAGAAGCGCAGGAACAACGGCGTCTTCGTGCCGGGCTTGAACAACTTGGCGCGGGTGTACTTGGTGATGTCGTGCGTGATGGTCAGCGTGCCGTGCGCTGCGGAGCCGACGGCGTGCACCACGCGTTCGGGAATGCGCTCGCGATTGAAGTGCGCGTGCTTCTCGAACAGCTGGTGGTCCTGCACCAGCAGCGGGCCGCGGGGACCGGCGGTCAAGGCGTTCTGGTTATCGGGGACGGCTGCACCGGATGAGGTGGTGAGGGTCTTGCGGCGGTCGGTCATGCGTGGCTCCTTGCACGTGGGTGAATGGCTGCGTGCACCCGACTCTAGGTAGCTGCTCCCATTTGTGGAATTCGATAGTTTTGATGTCGCCCATAGCTGCGGCCTATGGAGAGAGGCTCGTGCCGTGTACCCGCTGGCTTGGACAGTGGAAGCAGGGCCACCGATGACGTTGCATCACGGCTTTCACGCACACACCACCATGCCTGTCTGACGATGCCTGCCTCTTGATCCCAGCGGAGAGTCGTCGTGGCAGAGCACATCCAGGAAGGCGACATGGTTTTCGTGGCCGACGGCGAAGATGGCATCGGCTCGGTACGCCGGCTGCTGGCAGGCGGCCATGCACTGCTGGTCTATATCGAGAACGGCGGCGACTTCGAGATACCGGTGAGCGCCGTGCGCGCCGTGCATTCAGGCAAGGTCGTGCTCGACCTCGATCATTTGCCGACGCCGGTGCTCGAAGCGATCGGCAACGCCCGCAAGTCGGAATATCCGCACTAGATCCGGCTGTGTGATATCGACTCGCTCTCCGGCGAGCCGATGTCCGCTGCCTCTCAGGCCAGCGACTTGAGCCGATAAAGCGCTTCCAGCGCGTCGCGCGGCGTCATCGCATCGGGATCGATGCCTTCCAGTGCACGTTCCACCACGGACGGCGCCGCGGCGAACAAGCCCATCTGCGGCGACTCCTGCGCTGGCGTCTTGGTTTCCGTCGCCGAGGCGTGTTGATACATGCCACGTTCCAGCTCGGCCAGCGTGCGCCGCGCATCGGCGATCACCGACTTGGGCAGGCCGGCGAGCGCGGCCACCTGCAAGCCGAAGCTGCGATTGGCAGGGCCTTCCTTCACCGCGTGCATGAACACCAGCTGCTCGCCGTATTCCACCGCGTCCAGATGCACGTTGGCGATCGTGGCGTATTCGTTGGCCAGCTCGGTCAACTCGAAATAGTGCGTGGCGAACAGCGTGTACGAGCGGCTGCTGGCGGCCAGATGCACCGCCGCCGCGCGTGCGAGCGCCAGGCCGTCATACGTGCTGGTGCCGCGGCCGACTTCATCCATCAGCACCAGGCTGTGCTCGGTGGCGTTGTGCAGGATGTTGGCGGTTTCGCTCATTTCCACCATGAAAGTGGACTGGCCGCGTGACAAGTCGTCGCCCGCGCCGATACGCGTGAACACGCGATCGATAGTGCCGATTACCGCACGCGACGCCGGCACGTAGCTGCCGATATGCGCCAGCAGCACGATCAGCGCGTTCTGGCGCATATAGGTCGACTTACCGCCCATGTTCGGACCGGTGATCACCAGCATGCGACGATTGTCGTCCAGCATCAGGTCGTTCGGTTCGAACGGTTCTTCGCGTACTTTCTCCACCACCGGATGGCGGCCGCGCTCGATCGCGATGCCGGGCTCGTCGGTGAGTTCGGGCGCGCTCCAGTCCAGTGTCATGGCGCGCTCGGCGAGCGTGGCCACCACGTCCAGTTCGGCCATCGCGGTCGCGGCGCTCTTGAGCGGTTCCAGTTGCGCGATCAGGGTGTCGAGCAACGCTTCGTACAGCGCGCGCTCGCGCATCAGCGAGCGCTCCTTGGCCGAGAGCACTTTGTCTTCGAAGTTCTTCAGCTCTTCGGTGATATAGCGCTCGGCGTTCTTGGTGGTCTGGCGACGCGTGTAATGCGTGGGCGCCTTGTCGGACTGGCCCTTGCTGATCTCGATGTAGTAGCCGTGCACACGGTTGTAGCCCACCTTCAGCGTGGTGATGCCGCTGGCGGCTTTCTCGCGTTCTTCCAACTCGACCAGATATTGGTCGGCATGCGTGGCGAGGCGACGCAGTTCATCGAGCTCGGCGTCGTAGCCGTCGGCGATGACGCCGCCGTCGCGCTGCAGGACGGGCGGCTGTTCCACCACGGCCCGGCCGAGCAGCGCCGCCGCGTCGGCGTGATCGCCGATGCGCTCGACCAGCGCATGCAGCAGCGGGCTGTCGAGCGGCGCGATCAACGCACGCAGCAAAGGTGCAGCGGCCAGGCCATCGCGCAGTGTGGACAGATCGCGCGGACGCGCCGAACGCAGCGCCACACGCGCCAGGATGCGTTCCAGGTCGCCGATGCCGCGCAGCTGCTCGCGCAGGGGCTCGTGCTGGCGTTGATCGATCAGGCTGCCGATGGCCTGATGGCGTGCGCGCAACAGCTCGCGCGAACGCAGCGGGCGATTGAGCCAGCGGCGCATCAGGCGTGCGCCCATCGGGGTGACAGTTTCGTCGAGTACACCGAGCAAGGTGTGCTCGGTGCGCCCGCTGGGATGCGTATCCAGTTCCAGATTGCGGCGCGTGGCGGCGTCCAGCGCAATGGTGTCGCTGGCACTTTCCACCGACATGCCGGAGAGATGCGGCAGCGCGCTCTTCTGCGTTTCTTCCACATAGCCGAGCAGGCAGCCTGCGGCGGCAATCGCGAGCGGGAGCCGATCGACGCCGAAGCCGCCGAGATCGCGTGTGCCGAAGAAGCGGTTGAGTTCGCGCCTGGCGGCATCGCCGTCGAAGTGCCACGGTGGACGCTTGCGCAGGCCGGGCAGGGTGCTGACCAGTTTCGGCCACGCCACGTCCTCTCCCACCAGGGTTTCCGCCGGCTGCAGGCGCGCCAGTTCGGAAGCGAGCGCTTCGGCGCTGGGTACTTCGCTGAGCAGGAAACGGCCGCTGGCCAGATCCACCCAGGCCAGGCCATAGGCGCCGTGCGCGCCGGCGGCGATGGACATCAGCAGGTTGTCGCGGCGTTCTTCCAGCAGCGCGGCATCGGTCACCGTACCCGGCGTGACGATGCGCACCACCTTGCGTTCCACCGGACCCTTGGAGGTGGCCGGGTCGCCGATCTGCTCGCAGATCGCCACCGACTCGCCCAGCCGCACCAGCCGCGCCAGATAGTTCTCGGCAGCGTGATAGGGCACGCCTGCCATCGGGATCGGTTGGCCGCCGGACTGGCCGCGCTGGGTCAGCGTGATGTCCAGCAGGCGCGCGGCCTTGCGCGCGTCGTCATAGAACAACTCGTAGAAGTCGCCCATGCGAAAGAACAGCAGCACATCCGGGTGCTGAGCCTTGGCGCCAAGGTACTGGCGCATGAAGGGAGTGTGGCTTTCGAAATCCTGGGCGACCATAACGTGCTGTTCTGTCGGGCCTTATGCTGAAACCGGCCGTGGCGGGAAGGCGCTGCGCGCCAACGAAAAATGCTCGCCAAGATAACCGAATTGGCCCGGCAAGTATCCCGCGAGACGCAGCGCGACTCCTGAGCTTGGCCGGCCGCCGGTGCTTGCCGCGGGCGTCCTTGTGATGGGCGGAATCGGCTGTGTAGGATCGACCGCCATGCATAGACGCCCACGATCCGCGACTTCACTGGTGACAGCGCTGCTGGTCGCGCTGTCTGCGTCCACCGCGTTTGCCGCCGACAAGCAGGCCAAGCCGTCGCCTGCCGATGCGCTGACGCTCTACGCCGGCGCCACCGTCATCGATGGCACGGGAGCGGCGCCACGTGCCGATCAGGACATCCTGGTGCGCGGCGAACGCATCCTGGCGGTGGGGCCGCACGGGTCGCTGGCGGAGGCGAAGGGCGCCGCGGTGAAAACCGTCGACCTGCACGGCCGCTACATGATCCCCGGCCTGATCGACAGCCACGTGCATATGGCCACGCCGCCCGATGCCAAGCGTGCACAGGCCATCCTGCGTCGCAATCTCTACGCCGGCGTGACCGCTGTGCGCGACATGGCAGACGATCTGCGCTCGGTCGGCGAGCTGGCCCGTCAGGCGCGTGCCGGCGAGATTCCCTCGCCCGACATCTACTACGCCGCCGTGATGGCCGGTCCGGAGTTCTTTGCCGATCCACGCGTGGCCGCCGCCAGCTACGGCGTCAAGCCGGGCACGAGCCCATGGATGCAGGCCATCGACGAGAAGACCGATCTGCGCGAAGCGGTGACGCTGGCGCGTGGCACATCGGCGACCGCCCTCAAGGTCTATGCCGACCTTCCGCCCGACCTGGTGAAGGCGATCACGGCTGAGGCGCATCGCCAGCACTTGATGGTGTGGGCGCACAGCGCCGTGTTTCCCACGAGGCCGGTGGATGTGATCGACGCTGGTGTCGACGTGGTCAGCCACGCCTGCTACCAGGCCTATCAGCTCGAACCGGTGATGCTCAAGGCCTATGAGGATCACACGCCGTTCCACGAAAACCTGCTGGCCAAGGACGGCGACGATCCGGTGATGGCCGGTCTTTACCAGGACATGCTCAAGCACGGCACCATCCTCGACGCCACCGGCAGCCTGTTCGTGCGCTACGACGCCGAACGCAAGACGCATCCCGAGCGCAAGCCACTTCGCTGCACCGGACCGACCACCATCCGATTGGTCCGCCAGGCGTGGCAGGCGGGCGTGCCGATCTCGACCGGCACAGACAGCGACCCGGGTTTCAAAGACGTTTGGCCGTCCGTTTACGAGGAGATCTTTTTCCTCACCCACGACGTGGGCATGCCGCCGCTGCAGGCCATTCGTTCCGCGACGCTGATCGGCGCCGAAGCGGCCGGGCAGGCAAACGACATGGGTTCGATCGAGGCAGGCAAGCTGGCGAACTTCGCCGTGTTGTTAGCCGATCCGCTGAAGAACATCGGCAACCTGCGCAGCATCCGAATGACGGTAAAACGCGGCCATGTGTATCCGCGTGCCGACTATCGACCAGTGACCAAGGAAGAAATGGGCAATGACGACGATTGATCGGCGAACCTTCCTGACCGGCCTGAGCTGGGCTGCCGCCGCTTCCATGCTGCCGTGGGATGCGCGCGGCGCAGAGGCACCGCGTGCAACCGCGGCCGATGGCGGCATCATCATCAACGCGCTGGGTGGCCTGGGAGATCCCAATCGCGCGTCCGACGCACTGGTGCCCGAGCTCACCCCGCGCGTGCTGGCCGAAGCGCATGCATCAGGGCTGACGGCGGTCAACATCACCTTGGGTTATGTCTCGGGCCCCGACGATCCATTCGAGGCCAGCGTGCGCGATATCGCCGCCACCGATGCTCTGGTGCGCAAGCACGAGCGCGACGTGCTGAAGATACTCACTGCCGCCGACATTCGCCGCGCCAAGGCCGAGCACAAGATCGGCCTGATTTACGGCTTCCAGAACGGCGCCATGATGGGCAAGGACGCCACACGCGTCGACATCTTTTCGGACCTTGGCGTGCGCGTGTTCCAGCTCACCTATAACCCGGCCAACCAGCTGGGTGATGGCTCGATGGCGAAGGAAAACCGTGGACTGACGCCCTTCGGTCGCGAGGTAGTGGCGCGGCTCAATGCCTGTCATGTGATGGTCGATCTGTCGCACAGCGGCGAGCAGACCTGCCTCGAGGCCGCCCGCGTATCCACCGCGCCGATCTCGATCAATCACACCGGTTGCCGCGCGGTGACCGACCTGCCGCGCAACAAGACCGACGCCGAACTGAAACTGGTGGCGGAGCGGGGCGGCTTCATCGGCATCTATTTCATGCCCTTCGTCAACGCCTCGGGACACGCGCATGCCGAGGACGTGGTCGCCCATATCGACCACGCGGTGAACATCTGCGGCGAAGATCATGTGGGCATTGGCACCGACGGCTCGGTGACCCAGATCGATGATCTGCATGCCTATCAGGCGACGCTGGCCAAAGAGATTGCGCAGCGTCAGGCGGCCGGCATCAGCGCGGCGGGCGAGCGGCCGGATACCTATCCCTTCGTGGTCGATCTGCGCGGGCCGCAACAATTCCACAAACTGGCGCAGCTGCTTGCCCAGAAGGGCTATTCGACGGGGCGCATCGAGAAGATCCTGGGCCTGAATTTCCTGCGCTACGCCGAGTTGGTCTGGGGCAGCTGAGCGCCTCCATCCTCCCGGACGGGCCAGCCCATCGATCCTTGGACTCTTGGCGCGGTGCCCCCATCGCGGTAGAAGAGTCCACTTCCGCCTGTCCCCCCCGGAATCCCCATGAGCTTGTCTGTTCCCACTGATGCCGATCTCTATGCCCTGGCCGAACAGGTGGCCGCTGCGGCCCTCCAGCGGCGCCTGATGCTGGTCACCGCCGAGTCCTGCACCGGCGGCTGGGTCGCCAAGGCGCTCACCGACCTGTCGGGCAGCTCTGCCTGGTTCGACGCGGGTGTGGTCACCTATAGCTATGGGGCGAAGGAGGCCTTGCTCGGCGTCAATCCGCGCACGCTGGAGCGCACTGGCGCGGTCAGCGAGGAAACCGCGCTGGAAATGGTCTCGGGCGCGCTGGCCCGATTTGGCGCCGGCATGGCCGTAGCCGTCACCGGCATTGCCGGACCTACCGGCGGAACTCCGGAGAAACCCGTCGGCACCGTCTGGATCAGCTGGAAACGGCGCGGCGGCTACGCCCACGCCAGCCTCTTCCAGTTCGCCGGCGACCGCGAAGCGGTGCGCCGTCAGACCGTGGCCGCGGCGCTCAATGGCGTCATCAAGGCGCTGACGGACTGAGTCGAAAGCCGGCCACTGGGTCGCTTGACCGGTGTGGGATACTCGTCAGTCACAGATCGCAGCCCGTGAGACAAACCGCGGGCATCATGTCTTCATTCACTGCCACTCCGGGATTCAAGACGATGGATGACAACAAGCGCAAGGCGCTCACTTCCGCCCTCGGCCAGATCGAGAAGCAATTTGGCAAGGGCGCCGTCATGCGCCTGGGCGATCGCGTCGACGACGCCATCGACACCGTGTCCACCGGCTCGCTGGGCCTGGATATCGCGCTGGGCATCGGTGGCCTGCCGCGCGGCCGCGTCGTCGAGATCTACGGTCCGGAGTCCTCGGGCAAGACCACGCTGACCCTGCAGGTCATCGCCAACTGCCAGAAGAACGGCGGCACCGCGGCGTTCGTGGACGCCGAGCACGCGCTCGATCCCACCTACGCCGCCAAGCTGGGCGTCAACGTGGAGGACCTGCTGGTCTCCCAGCCCGACACCGGCGAACAGGCGCTGGAAATCGCCGACATGCTGGTGCGCTCCGGCGCGGTGGACGTGGTGGTGGTCGACTCGGTCGCCGCGCTCACGCCCAAGGCTGAAATCGAAGGCGAAATGGGCGACTCGCACGTCGGCCTGCACGCCCGCCTGATGAGCCAGGCGCTGCGCAAGCTCACCGCCAACATCAAGAAGTCCAACTGCCTGGTGATCTTCATCAACCAGATCCGCATGAAGATCGGCGTGATGTTCGGCAGCCCGGAAACCACCACCGGCGGCAACGCGCTGAAGTTCTACGCCTCGGTGCGCCTGGATATCCGCCGCATCGGCGCGGTGAAGAAGGGCGAAGAGGTGATCGGCTCGGAAACCCGCGTCAAGGTGGTCAAGAACAAGGTGGCGCCGCCGTTCCGACAGGCTGAATTCGAAATCCTTTATGGCGAGGGCACCTCGCGCGAAGGCGAAATCATCGAGCTGGGCGTGGCGCAGAACCTGATCGACAAGTCCGGCGCCTGGTACAGCTACAAGGGCGACCGCATCGGCCAGGGCAAGGAGAACGTGCGCCAGTTCCTGCGCGACAATCCGGCCATTGCCAATGAAGTCGATGCCGAACTGCGCAAGCGTCTGCTGGTGTCGAACGGCACTTCGCCGCTGCCGGCGGTGGAAACCGAGGAAGCCTGATCGGACATCGGGCACCCGCTGGGCCGCGCCCATGCGCGCTTTAGCGGGTACCCGTTCCAGATCAGCCGGGAGGGTGGCGCACGTCGCCCTTCTGATGGCAAGACCATAGGTCACGCATGCCGCGAGAACCCGGTGACAAACCCAAAACCTCAGCCTATGACCGGGCGTTGGGGTTGCTTGCGCGCCGTGAGCATTCCCGGCGTGAGCTGAAGCTCAAGCTGCGGCAGAAGGGCTACGAGGGCGACGAAGCCGGCGAGGCCATCGACCGGCTGGGCGAGCAGCACTACCAGGACGACGAACGATTCGCCGGGTCGCTGGTGCGCAGCAGAGCGTCCCAGGGTTACGGACCCATGCGCGTGCGTGCCGAACTCAAGAGTCACGGTTTGTCCGACGCCCGCATCCGGGCCGTTCTGGACGAAGCAGGCGTGGATTGGGACGCCAACGCCCTGAACGTGCTGCGGCGGCGTTTTGGCGGCAAATCGCCGCCGGATCACGCAGAAAAGGCACGTCGGGCGCAATTCCTCTTGCGCCGGGGCTTTCCCGCCGCCACAGTACGGAGTGTTACCCACGCCGACGTGGACGACGCAGCCGACGACGCCTGACCTCCCCACTGCTGGGACGGGAGAGTGTCGCTTCGGCGGTGCTTCCCGGCGTGACCCATCCGCCAGGTCCTCCCCAGTCGCATGAAAACCGCCGAAATCCGCTCGACCTTCCTCGACTATTTCCGTTCGAAAGGGCACACCATCGTGCCGTCCAGCTCGCTGGTGCCGGCCAGCGATCCGACGCTGCTGTTCACCAACTCGGGCATGGTGCAGTTCAAGAACGTGTTCCTGGGCAGCGAAAAGCTGCCGTACGTGCGCGCCGCCGATGTGCAGCGCTGCCTGCGTGCGGGCGGCAAGCACAACGACCTCGACTCGGTGGGCTATACCGCGCGTCACCACACCTTCTTCGAAATGCTGGGCAACTGGTCGTTCGGCGACTATTTCAAGCGCGATGCCATTGCCTATGCGTGGGAGCTGCTGACCGACGTCCTCAAGCTGTCCAAGGACAAGCTGTGGGTCACCGTCTATCACACTGATGACGAAGCCTTCGACATCTGGAACAAGGAAGTGGGCGTGCCGGCCGAGCGCATCGTGCGCATCGGCGACAACAAAGGCGCGCCTTACGCTTCGGACAATTTCTGGCAGATGGCCGACACCGGTCCCTGCGGTCCGTGCACGGAAATCTTCTACGACCACGGCGAAGACATCGCCGGTGGCCCGCCGGGCTCGCCCGATGAAGACGGCGATCGCTACATCGAGATCTGGAACCTGGTGTTCATGCAGTTCGACCGCGCGCCCGACGGCACGCTGTCGCCGCTGCCGGCGCCGTGCGTCGATACCGGCATGGGCCTGGAACGCCTGGCGGCCGTGCTGCAGCACGTGCATTCCAACTACGAGATCGACCTGTTCCAGCACCTGATCAAGGTCGCTGCCGAACTCACCCGCACCAAGGATCTGGCCAACAAGTCGCTGCGCGTGATCGCCGATCACATCCGCGCGTGCTCGTTCCTGATTGTCGATGGCGTGCTGCCGTCCAATGAAGGTCGTGGTTACGTGCTACGCCGCATCATCCGTCGCGCATTGCGCCACGGCTGGATGCTCGGCGTGCGCGGCGATTTCTTCTGGAAGATGGTGCAGCCGCTGGTCGAGGAAATGGGCGAGGCCTATCCGGAACTGGCGCAAAAGCAGGCCTTCGTGGAAGAAGCGCTGCGCACCGAAGAGCGCCGCTTCGGCGAAACGCTGGAAAACGGCATGCGTCTGTTCGATGCGGTCGCAGTGAAGTCCAACGGCAGCATTCCCGGTGCCGATGCTTTCCGTCTGTACGATACCTACGGTTTCCCGGTCGACCTCACCGCCGACATCGCGCGCGAGCGTGGCCTCACGGTGGACATGGATGGCTTCGAGCAGTCCATGAAGGAACAGCAGGAACGCAGCCGCGAAGGCGGCAAATTTGAAGCCAAGGGCCAGATGCCGGCCGAGCTGGCCAGCCAGCTGCCGCCGACCGCTTTCCTGGGCTACGACGCGCTGATGAGCCAGGGCAGCAAGGTGGTCGGCATCGTGCGCGGCGGCAAGCAGTACGACCAGCTGGGCGAGGGCGAAGAAGCCCTCGTCATGCTCGACCGCACGCCGTTCTACGCCGAGTCCGGCGGCCAGGTGGGCGATACCGGCGTGCTGGTGAACACGACGGGCTCGTTCGCGGTGGCCGACACGCTCAAGATGGGCGGCGTGTTCTTCGGTCATGCCGGCCGTTGGAACGGCAAGCAGGCACTGCGCGTCGGCGACGTGGTCGATGCCAATGTCGACGGCTCGCGCCGTCAGGCCATCGTGCTCAACCACTCGGCCACGCACTTGCTGCACGCAGCGCTGCGCAAGGTATTGGGCGAGCATGTGACGCAGAAGGGTTCGCTGGTCGCCCCCGAGCGCCTGCGTTTTGACTTCTCGCATTTCAAGCCGATGAGCGCGGACGAACTGCGCCAGATCGAGACGCAGGTGAACGCCGAAGTGCGCCGCAACGCGGCCGCCGAAGTGCATCACATGGGCTACAACGAGGCGATCGAGTTCGGCGCGATGGCGCTGTTCGGCGAGAAGTACGGCGACGAAGTGCGCGTGCTCAAGATGGGCGAGTTCTCCACCGAGCTCTGCGGCGGCACGCATGTCGGTCGCACTGGCGACATCGGCCTGTTCAAGATCGTCAGCGAAGCGGGCGTAGCCTCCGGCGTGCGCCGTATCGAAGCTGTTACAGGTGCGGGCGCGTTGGCCTATGTGGCTGATGAGGAGCGTCGCCTGGGCGAGTTTGCGCAGCTGTTGTCCTCCAATGGTGACGATGCTGTGGAGAAGCTGCGCCAGCTGTTCGACAAGCAGAAAAAACTCGAGCGCGAATTGGAGTCGCTGCGCGCCAAGGCTGCCGGTTCGGCGACGGCGGATCTGGCCTCCACGGCGAAGGACGTGGCCGGCATCAAGGTCATCGCCGCGCGCCTGGAAGGCCTGGACGCCAAGGCACTGCGCGACAGCATGGATCAGCTCAAGCAGCAGCTGAACGATTGCGTGGTGCTGCTGGCCGGTGCCGCTGACGGCCGCGTTTCTCTGGTCGCAGGCGTCGGCGGTACGGCGCTGGGTCGGGTCAAGGCCGGCGACGTGGTGGCGCATGTCGCCAGCCAGATCGACGGCAAGGGCGGCGGTCGTCCCGACATGGCCCAGGGCGGTGGCAACGACACTGCCGAATTGCCCGGCATTTTGGAGGGCTTGGCCGACTGGATCGGTCAGCGCCTGGCGTCCTGAGCGGGTCAACCACCGGGAGTCCGTTGCCGTTTACGCATTGCGCTGCCATCGGACGCTCGGCTAGTATCCAAATACTGCTGACACCGATGGTTGCGCCGGTGTCGCTTGACATGGCATCACAGGGGATGCCTCGTCTGTGTAACCGGGAAGGCGGTAGGGCCTTCGGCGGTAGCATCGTCGAAATGTCCAGATGGTGAAGCTCAGGGGTGAGGCATAACCGTCTGTTGGCCTGTGACCAAAGTATTCATGGAGTGGCAAACATGTTGATTCTGACCCGCAGGGTCGGTGAAACCTTGATGATCGGTGACGAGGTGACCGTTACCGTTCTCGGCGTCAAGGGCAACCAGGTGCGCATTGGTATTAATGCGCCGAAGAACGTTGCCGTGCATCGCGAAGAGATCTATCAGCGGATCAAGAACGAGCACGAGCCGGACGGCACAGCCTCCGGCGGCACTGGCGAACACTGACAGGCAAGAAACGCTTTACCTCGAGCGCGCCGGTTAGTATCCTTGCCGGCTCCGCAGAGATGCGGACAAAAAACGGAGAGATGCCCGAGAGGCCGAAGGGGCTCCCCTGCTAAGGGAGTATAGGGTCAAAAGCCTTATCGAGGGTTCGAATCCCTCTCTCTCCGCCAGATACGCAAAAAGCCCCTCGCGGGGCTTTTTGCGTATCTGGCGGAGAGAGGTGGTGGACGAACCCTCCCGGGTTCGACAAATTTGCCTGGAACTAGTTGGACAGCCGCAGGCTGGCCCTGGAGCGCGCAGCGCGGAAGGGTGAGGCCCATGGATGGGCCGAACAATCCCACCCTCCACGCGACCGCGCCCTTCAACGAAGGCAGACGCTTTTTGCGTATCTGGCGGAAAGAGAGTTGTGGACGAACCCTCCAGGGTTCGACAAATTTGTCTGGAACAAATTTGGACAGCCGAAGGTTGGCCCCCGTAGCGCGCAGCGCCATGGATGGGCCAAACCATCCCACCTTCCAGCGACCGCGCCTCGCAACGAAGGTAGAGCTTCTCGCGCAGCCACACCGCTTGAGACTCCCACTCAAGATCGCATTCATCTCCCGTCTCACCTTCTGAACCCTAACGAACCCACCCCTCACCACCGCGTATAACCTCTCACCATCTCCCGCGTTATGGTCAGCAGGTCCCCGCACTGGGAGTGGCGTTATGGAATGGCTCAAACCCCGCCGACGCGCAGCGTCGCAACGCTGCCTATTCCTCGCCGCCCTGGCACTCGCCACGGCAGCCGCCCTCCCACTGAATGCAAACGCCGAAGTCTCGGTCGGCGTCTCCGTCGGCATCGCACCACCACCCCTGCCGATCTACGTGCAACCAGACATTCCCGCACCCGGTTACATCTGGGTGCCGGGCTATTGGGCTTGGGATGGCGACGGCTATTACTGGGTGCCTGGCACCTGGGTCTATCCGCCCTACGTCGGCGCGCTATGGACCCCGGGTTACTGGGGCTGGGGCGGTGGCGTGTACGTGTTCCACCGCGGCTACTGGGGCCCGCACGTGGGCTTCTACGGCGGCATCAACTATGGCTATGGCTACACGGGCGTCGGCTACGCTGGCGGCTATTGGCGAGGCCGCGCGTTCTACTACAACCGGTCGGTGAACCACATCGACAACGTGCACATCACCAACGTTTACAGCCGCACGGTGGTGAACAACAACTTCAATCGGGCCAGTTTCAACGGCGGTCAGGGCGGCATCGCCGCGCGACCTTCATCTCGGGAGTTGGGCTACGCGCATGAGCAACACGTCGCTCCGGTTGCCGCGCAGGAGCAGCAGCGGACGCTGGCGAGCCAGAACCAGGGCATGCGTGCCTCCTTCAACCACGGTGCGCCTGCAGTAGCCGCCACGCCGCGCGCGGGCGCCTTCAATGCGGCGAGCGGAGCGGCTCATGCGCCGGCAGTCCAGGCGGCGCCGGCTGCTGCCCATGCAGCGCGCGTTGCTGCGCCGGCGGCCGCATCGAACAATCCCATGGCGCTGCACTCGGCGGGCTTCGCGCCGCATGGCAGCAGGGGGACGACAGCAGCTGGCGGCGCGCCTGCCTACCATCCATCAGCGACGACGAGCCACGCGGCGTATACGCGTGGGCCTTCCAATCCTCCGGCGGGCTATCACGCAAGCAGTCGCCCCCAGCCGGCCTACGCAGCGCATGCGTCGCCGATGCCGGCCTATCACCCGCAGGCAGCTCGTCCGGTCGCCGCACCGCATCCCCAGGGGCATGCGCCGGCAGGGGCGCCCCATGGTGGGCCGGAACATCGCTGACCGGCCGGCCGCGGGAACAATCTGAAAAACGCCAGCTGCTTCTTTTAGCCGGCGTCCTACGTCGCAAACAGCGAGGAATGATGGCCTCCTGCCCCTAGAATGGTGTGCGGTTCTCCAGGACCGCGAACGGATACGGGAGTAGCCGTTCCACAAAACCATCGAAACAAGGAGAGGGGAGTCGATGTTCAAACGTATCGTATTTGCAGCGCTGCTGGTGGCGTCAGGCAGCGCCATGGCGTCGAAGGATCCGAGCAATATTCCGCTGGTGTGGTCGCCCACGCAGAGCTTCGCGGAATTTGGTGCGGTGGACTTGAACGGCATCGGCAAGGTGAAGGTGCAGTTCAACGGCTTCACCGACGTGCGCAAGAATCCGCCACTGATCGCCGAGAACCATGAGAAGGAACCGGCGCGCCAGGTCACCACGAAGGACAACGTGGCGGCATTCGTTACCGACCACGTGAAAGATACTTTCAGCAAGGCCGGCATCAACGTGGTCGATAGCGGTGGTGACGTGATCGTGTCGGGCGAGATCCGCGACTTCTTCGTCAACGAGACCGAGCAGTACGTGGGCAATGTCACCGTCTACATCACGATGACGAACCAGTCTGGCAAGGTGCTGTGGCAGGGCGTGGCTGGCGGCGGCGCGAACAACTTTGGTCGTTCGTACAAGGCGGACAATTACTACGAGACCTTGTCCAACGCCGTACTGAAGCTCAGCAACAGCATGCTCAACAGCCAGGGTTTCCGGAGCGCGATGCAAGCGCCCTGATGGCGGGAGAGGGACGATCACTCGCCGCGCGCGGCGGGTGATCGTTCGACGTCAGGAGAGTGCGAGTCCCCGCAACTCCACGGCTTCAGGCGAGACACGCAGCACCGAGCCGTGCTCGTACCAGTCGCCCAGCACGATGCGTTCCGCCGTTTGGCCGTCCAGATCGAATCGATGGATGGCGGGGCGATGGGTATGCCCGTGGATCAGCCGCGAGACGCCGGCCTTGCGCATGGTGTCCGCCGTCGCATCGGCATTGACGTCCATGATGGTTTCCATGGTGGCGCCCGTATGCGCCTTGCTGTCGGCACGTGCCTTGGCGGCAAACGCGCGGCGCGCTTCCAGCGGCATCGCCAGGATCTGCGCCTGCCACTCCGGCGTGCGCACCTGCTTGCGTACCGCCTGGTAGGCGAGGTCGTCGGTGCACAACACATCGCCATGCATCAGCAAGGTGGGACGACCATAGAGTTCGTGAACGGTACCGTCTTCGAGCAGCGTCATGCCAGCGCGTTCGGCAAAGGTCTGGCCGAGCAGGAAGTCGCGGTTGCCCACGATGAAATATACGGGCACGCCATGGTCGCGCAGCGCCTTGGTGGCGCGGGCGATGCGGCTGGGGAGTTCGGCATCGTCGTCGTCGCCGATCCACGCTTCGACCAGATCGCCGAGGATATAGACGGCGTCGGCGGAGCGCGCCTCGTCGCTGGCGAGAAAATCTTCGAACAGGCGAGTGATCTGCGGACGGCTATCGTCCAGATGCAGATCCGCGATGAACAGTGTTGCCATGTTGCGTCAGCCCTTCTTGCTGCCTGGCTTCTTGGCCGGCTCGGTGGCGGGCGCGGCGGGCTTGGGCGGGGTGGCCGGAGCGGCGGCCGCTTCTTCGCCAACCACGTTGGCGCTGTCGATCACCACCAGCGGATTGGGCACGTCGCCGGCAAACGGGCCGAGCCCGCGCGTCGGCAGCGCAGCCATCTTGTCGACCACGTCCATGCCCTTGATGACCTTGCCGAACACGGCATAGCCCCAGGTCAGGCCGCTCTGGTTGCCGACGAAATCGAGACGGCGGTTGTCGACCAGGTTGAAGAAGAACTGCGCCGTGCCCGAATTCGGATCGGCGCTGCGCGCCACTGAAACCGTGCCGCGCACATTGGACAGGCCGTTGTCCGCTTCGCTTGGGATCGCCGAGTGGGTCCGCTTGGCCTGCAGGTCGCGCGTATACAGGCCGCCCTGCACCAGATAACCGGGAATGGCGCGGTGGAACACGGTGCCGCTGTAGAAGCCGTCGCGGACGTACTGCAGGAAGTTCGCCACGCTCTTGGGCGACTTGTCGGGGTAGAGCTCCAGCGTGATATCGCCCTGCGAGGTATGCAGCACCACTTCCGGATGCGTGACGGCAGGTGCGGCCACGGCAGGCTTGTTGGCCTGGGCGAGCAGCAGGGACGAGGGCAGCAGCAGGAGCGCGGCGAGCAGGAGTCGGGTCATGGCAGGTCGGGCGGCGTGTGGCATCAGGACATCATACGCGGCGAAGAGGCTCCATGGCCGGGCCGACCGGCGGCCCGTACCAGCAGAGCTCAGGATGGATGGACTTCGAGCAGCAGACCGAGCTCGTTCAACGGAGCCTGTTCCTGGTCCAGGTCGGCCTCGCTCAGCGGATGCTGGTCGATCCAGGCGGCCGGCACGGTGAGGCGCAGGCGCTGCGTGGTGGCCGCCAGCTGCATCTGGGGCAGCGATTCGGCCCGGCGTGCGCGCCGGAACAGCACGCCCAGGCGGAGCAGGGCGGTGATATAGCGCGCCAGCTGCCGGTAGCGCTGCGGCAGCGCCGAGAAGGTGGCCTTGTCCGGCTTGCGGCGGTGCGACTCAACGATGGCCGCAAGGAGTTGCTGCTCCTGTCGCGAGAAACCGGCGAGATCGGCGTTGCGCAAAATATACGCGCCGTGATGGTGATGCTGGCTGTGCGCGATGGCGAGGCCGATTTCGTGCACGCGTGCCGACCACGACAGCCACTCGCGCGCTTCGGCGTCGAGCTTCCAGATGCGTGCGATCTGGTCGAAGAACCTCAAGGCCGTCGATTCCACGCGACGCGCCTGCGCGCGATCGACGCCGTAGCGGTTGGCCAGCGCGTCGATGCTCGCCGTGCGCGGATCGCTGCCGCCGGCGCGGCCGAGCAGATCCCACAGCAGGCCTTCGCGCATCGAACTTTCGCAGACGCGCAGGCGCTCGATGCCGAGGGCTTCAAAGGCCGCTTCGAAAATCACCACGCCGCCGGCGATGACGGGAGCGCGATCGTCCGCCAGGCCCGGCAACTTGAGTGTTTCAATCTGACCCTGGGCGAGCAAGGCGTCGCGCAGCTGGGCCAGCGACGCCGGCGTGATGCCGTCATCGGAAAAGCGCATGGTCTGCACCACCGAGCCAATCGCCTTGGCGGTGCCCGACGAGCCGAATGCCTCGACCCAGCCGGACTCGCGGTAATCCTCGGCGAACTGCTGCAGCAACACGCCGATTTCATTGTTGGCGCGCTGCCAGCGCTTGCGGTTGAGCTTGCCGCCAGGAAAGAAGCGCAGGGTCGAGGCAATGCAGCCCGCCTGCACGCTTTCGGTGTGCATGGGCGCGAAGCCACGACCGATGATGAATTCCGTACTGCCGCCGCCCACGTCGATCACCAGTCGGCTTTCGCGCGAAGCGGGCAGGTCGTGCGATGCGCCGAGAAAGATCAGGCGGCCTTCTTCGCGTCCGGAGACGATTTCCACCGGATGGCCCAGCGAGGCCTCGGCGGCGGTGAGGAAAGTTTGCGGCGAGGCGAGCCGGCGCACGGTATTGGTGGCCACCGCACGCACGCGGCTGGACGGCACGCCGGCAATGCGCTGGCCGAAGCGGGCAAGGCAATTGAGCGCCCGGGCGCGATGCTCGGCATCCAGGGTGCCGTCGGCGCGCAGGCCGGCGGCCATGCGCACGGTTTCACGCAGGCGATCGATCACACGGGGCTCGCCGTGTTCCACGCGCGCCACCACCATGTGGTAGCTGTTGGAGCCCATGTCGACGGCAGCGATCAGTTCGCCGTCCTTGATCTGGATCTGATCGCCTTGACTCATGCGGGGCTCGTTCCGGGCTGCAGAGTGTGAATTCTCTCACGCGGGAACCGGGGCGAGTAGCGCAAATTACGTTGGGCTACACCGTGCCGGGCGTCAGCTTCTCCAGCAGCGACTGCTGCGCGCTGTGCGGCGGCTGGTCGCCGGGCTGCGCGCGGGTGTAGCGGCCGTCGCCATCGAGCAGCCATGCCTCGGTGTTGTCAGCGAGGTAGTTGGCCAGGGTTTCGTCGTAGACGCGCGCGGCGTGCACCGGGTCGAGTATGGGGAAGGCCACTTCGATGCGACGCTTGAGGTTGCGTTCCATCCAGTCGGCGCTGGCGCAATAAATCTCGGGCGCACCATCGTTGCCGAACCAGTAGACGCGGCTGTGCTCGAGGAAGCGACCCACGATCGAGCGCACGCGAATGCGTTCGGACACACCGGGGATGCCAGGCCGCAAGGTGCACGCGCCGCGCACGATCAGGTCGATCTCCACCCCTGCCTGCGAGGCGCGATAAAGCGCCGAAATGACATGGGCTTCGTTGAGCGCATTGAGCTTGGCCACGATGCGCGCCGGCCGCCCCGCTTCGGCGTGTGCCGTCTCGCGCTCGATCTTGGCCAGGACGCAGCGGTAGAGCGTGAAAGGCGAATGCAGCAGGTGCTTGAGCTCGATCATCGGGCCCAGGCCCGAGAGCTGCTGGAACACCTTGTGCAAATCCTCGCCGATGCCCGCATGCGAGGTCATCAGGCCGATGTCGGTGTAGCTGCGGCTATTGCCCTGGTGATAGTTGCCGGTGGAAAGGTGCACGTAGCGGCGCAGCACCTCTTCTTCGCGGCGCACGATCAACAGCATCTTGGCGTGCGTCTTGTAGCCCACCACGCCGTAGACCACTTGCACGCCGGCTTCCTGCAGGCGCGTGGCGAGGCGGATGTTCGCCTCTTCGTCAAAACGCGCGCGCAGCTCGATCACCACGGTCACGTCTTTGCCGTTGCGCGCCGCTTCCACCAGCAGGTCCACCAGCGGCGTGTCGGCGCCTGCGCGATAGAGCGTCTGCTTGATGGCCAGCACAGCGGGGTCCTGCGACGCCTGGCGCAACAGATCGACCACGGTGGCGAACGATTCGTACGGGTGATGCAGCAGCACATCGCGCTGGCGCAGCACCTCGAACTTGCAGCGGCTGCCGTTGAAGGCGGCCGGCAGCTGCGGGATGAAACGCGGGAACTTCAGATCCGGGCGATCCAGGCCGTCATAGATGGTGCCGGCGCGGATGATGTTGACCGGACCGTCGCAGCGATAGACGTCGGTTTCTTCCAGCTCGAAGTTGGCGATCAGCATGGCCACGATCGCCTTGGGGCAGTCGTTGCCGATCTCCAGTCGCACCGGTCGCGCATAGCCGCGGCCGATCAATTCTTCGCTCAGCGCCCGGGCGAGGTTTTCCACCTCGGCCTCTTCCACCATGAGCTCGCTGTTGCGGGTGACGCGGAACTGGTAAGACCCGGCCACCTTGAAGCCGGGGAACATCAGATCGACGAAACCCTGCAGCAGTTCGGCCAGGAAAATGTAGTGCTCGCCGCCGTCGCACACTTCGCTGGGCAGGCGGATGATGCGTGGCAAGGAGCGCGGCGCGCGCACGAGTGCCATATGGCCTT
Source organism: Dyella sp. 2YAF14 (assembly GCF_052114725.1). NCBI lineage: Bacteria > Pseudomonadati > Pseudomonadota > Gammaproteobacteria > Lysobacterales > Rhodanobacteraceae > Dyella > Dyella sp. 2YAF14. The sequence continues at coordinate 28,317 of NZ_JBFRFH010000017.1, forward strand.
CGCGACCGAATGCATCGCGGCCCTTCAGCACCACGGCGATATTGAGCGTCTTGTTGAGGATGCGCGGGAACGGATGGGCCGGATCCAGGCCCAGCGGCGACAGCACCGGCATCACTTCATTCTCGAAGTAGCCCTGCAGCCACAAGCGTTGGCGCGGCGTCCAGCGATCGCGCGTTAGAAAGTGGATGTTCTCGGCATCGAGCGCGGGGCGCAGTTCGGCCTGCCAGGTTTCGTACTGCAGGTCGACCAGATCCAGCACGCGCTTGCGGATGCAGGTGAGCAACTCGCCGGAGGAGATGCCGTCCGGGCCGGGCGCGGCCGAGCCGAACATGTGGTGGTGCTTGAGCATGGCCACGCGCACCTCGAAGAACTCGTCGAGGTTGTTCGCCACGATGCTCAGGAAGCGCAGACGTTCCAGTAGCGGAATACGCTCGTCGCGCGCCTGCGCCAGTACACGGAAATTGAATTCGAGCGCAGCCAGCTCGCGGCTGAGAAACAGCTCGGGAGCAGCGCGGTCGATGACGGGAGGAGGGGTGGCAGGCTTGCGACGCATTCGTGCATTCTGGCCGATCCCGCACTTTGTTACATGGCGCAGTGCCGCGTAGTGTGACGGCCGTTCAGCTGAGACGCCGGGGCGCCCGCGGATACCGCTTATTCAGGGTCGCCCACGCCCGGCGCAAGCAGGCGTTCGGCGCTGAACCAGCAGGCAAAAGTCGAGCCCTGTCCCGGTTCGCTCTGGATGTCCAGGCGCGCCTGATGCAGGTTCAGCACGTGTTTGACGATGGACAGGCCCAGGCCGGTGCCGCCGCTTTCGCGTGAGCGGCTGGAGGAGACGCGGTAGAAGCGTTCGGTGAGACGCGCCAGGTGCGAAGCCGGAATGCCGTAGCCGGTATCGGTGACGGAGTAGACCGCACCCTCGGACGTGCGGCGCCAGCGGATGGTGATGCGGCCGCCGGTGGGCGTGTAGCGCACGGCATTGCTCACCAGGTTGGAGAAGGCGCTGTGCAGATCCTTCACCGAGCCGAGCAAGTCGGCTTCGGCGGTGGATTCCATGGTGATCTGGTGGCGGCCCTGGCTCAGCGCCTCGGCCTCCTTGCGGATGGTGGCGAGCAGCGGGGTCATCTGCACGCGCTCGTCCTGCACGTGCTCCTGGGTTTCCAGGCGCGAGAGCGTGAGCAGGTCTTCGACGATCTGACCCATGCGCTTGGATTGCGCACGCATTTCGTTGAGCACGGGCGCGAGTTCCGGCACGTCTTCCGGATCGATCAGTTCGAGATAGCCGTGGATCACCGTCAACGGCGTGCGCAATTCGTGCGACACGTTGGCGACGAAATCGCGGCGGATCTGTTCCAGGCGCGTGAGATGGCTGATGTCGCGTGCCAGCAGCAGGCGCTGGCGACGACCGAACGGCAGCAGCGTCACGTTGATGTGGCGGTTGGGATGGCCTGGCGCGGCCACGTCGTTGAGCGGCTCGCGTGCGCCTTCCTTCAACCAGGTGGCGAGTTCGGTGGTGCTCAGGCGTTCGTCCAGATGCGCACCGCGATCCTGCGGACGGCGCAGGCCGAGCAGGTCTTCGGCAGCATGGTTGAACCAGCGGACGTGTTGCTCGTTGTCGAGCAAGACGACCGCATCCGGCAGACTGCCGGCGGCACTGCGCAGGTCGCGCAAACTGGAAGCGATTCGGCGGGAGCGCGTCATGAAACGGTCATGCTGGAGAGAGGTCAGCCTAGGATCTTGCGTCATCATGAGCTGCGCTTGATGACGGATTCGGGTCACTAAAAAGACGATTTCCACGACGGCGACCAGCGCCAAACCCGTGGCTACGTGGCCTCCCGCAAGCCAGCCGGCGACAGCGCCCAGCAGCAGTCCGGCGCTCAGCGCGGCCGGCAGCTTCCAGGGTCGGTCGAAGGTTGTTGGCATAGGGAGGATTCAGTCGTGCCGGGCTGGCGGTGCGCCAGCATCGGCAAAAGCCTGCGATCCCGCAATAGGAAAGTCAGACGCTGGCGGAGAATCGATAACCCGCTCCGCGCACGGTCTGCACCATGTCATCGAGCTTCCATGGTTCGAGCGTCTTGCGCAGGCGGCGGATATGGACGTCCACGGTGCGTTCTTCCACGTACACGCTGCCGCCCCACACATGGTCGAGCAGCTGTGCGCGCGAGTACACGCGTTCGGGATGCGTCATGAAGAAATACAGCAAGCGGTATTCGGTGGGCCCGATGGTCACCGGCTCATCGCCGGCAAACACGCGGTGCGCCGGACCGTCGATGCGCAGGCCACCCAGCTCCACCATGCCCGAGCCGTCGTCGCCCTGGCTGCGGCGCAGTACCGCTTTGATGCGCGCCACCAGTTCGCGGGTGGAGAAAGGCTTGACGACATAATCGTCGACGCCGGCCTCCAGCCCGTTCACGCGGTCCATTTCTTCGCCGCGCGCCGTGAGCATGATGATCGGAACCTCGCGGCTCAGCTCCTCTTTGCGCAGGCGGCGGGCCAGTTCGAGGCCGCTGGTACCCGGTAGCATCCAGTCGAGCAGGATGAGGTCGGGTACCTGTTCGGCAATGGCCAGTTGTGCCGCACGCGCGTCAGCGGCGTGGATGGCGTCCATGCCGGCCTTGCGCAGGGCAAAGGCGACCATGTCGCGGATCGAAGCTTCGTCTTCGACAATCAGAATGCGCTTATGCACGCTTGAGGTCCGCTGGGGGAGGGGCTGTGACGCATTTATTGCAGCGGTCCAATGTTACGCCCGGATGACATTTCACGCGGTCGCAACAACATGGCGTGTCTGGCGTCTCAGGTTTGGCTGAAATCAGCGCACCGAATTGGTGGCGCCAAAGCAGAGCCGGCCCCGGCAATTCTCGTTGTTTTGCAGCTGCTGGCTGCGGCCGTCGGGGTTGTCGTCGGTCTGCACGCGCCGCTTGCGCAGCTCCATCACCAGGGGCGTCAAATCGTTGATGCGGGCTTGGATGCGGGCGCGGGCGTAATAGTCCAGATCGGGGCGTTTGAGCAGGTTCTTGAGCTGTTCCATGGCGTCGAAGGGGCGGCCGGACAGGTAGGAGGCATCGGCATAGGCCTCACCGGAGCGCACGCTGTCGCCGGCTTTATCCGCCGCACGAGCATAGGTGCGGTAGAGCTCGGGCTCGTCGTTGTTGTCCAGCATCGGCAGCACCATGCTGGCCGCCTGCTTGGCTTCATCCTGCGAACCGCCCTCGGTCAGTGCCTTGGCATAAGCCATGGCGATGGCTCGATTGCGCGGCGATTGCTGGTTGAGCTCGGCATACAGGGTCAGGGCCTCCGCGCGGCGGCCCGCCTGCAGCTTGGCGTCGGCCATGGCCAGGCGTACCACCTGGCTGTCGGGATGCGCGCTGAGCACCGGTTGCAGTTCGTCCACGGCCTTGGCGCCGCGATTGCTGCGGATGAGGGCCAAGGCATAGCCGTAGCGATTGGATGGCGTATCGAAGCTGCGCTCGTTCTGCAGGTTGGTGGCGTAGTAGGTGGACAGCTGGCCGGCGTCGCCGGAAAGCACGCGGACGCGCTCGCGCATCAGCAGGTACACGTCGAGGCCGCCCTTGTTGTCGCGGGAGGCGATCGCGGTAGGGTCTTTGACAAAGGAGATGGGCGCCGTGCTTTTTTCCCACTGCGCCTTGTCCAGCGTGGGGCCGTTCGGCCGCTGCTTTTGCTGGGCGATCAAGGTGCCGGCGCGCGCCTTGGCGTCGCTGATGCGGTCCATGCTGACCGGATGGTCCTGCAGCAGCGCCGGTACGTCGCCGAGGTCGCCGCCGGAACCGACGCGCAAGGTGTCTTCCATGCGGCCGAAAAACGAGGCCATGGCGTTGGGGTCGTAGCCAACGTTGGCCAGCGTATGGATGCCGGCGCGATCCGCTTCGATTTCGTCCTTGCGGGTGAAATTGATCTGGCGCTGCATCAGCAGCCCCTGGCCGCCCATCATGATCGCACCCGCCGCATCGCCCGCACCGGCGCCGGCGCCGGCCGCAATGGCGCCCAGCAGGATCAGCGCCATCAACGGCGTGTCCTTCTTGGAGGCTTCGAAGGCGCGTTGCAGGTGGTTTTGCGTGATATGGCCGATTTCGTGGGCGATCACGCCGGCCAGCTCGCTCTCGCTGTTGGTGATGATGATCAGGCCCGAGTTCACCGCGATATAGCCGCCAGGCGCGGCAAACGCGTTGATCACGTTGTCATTGGCGATGAAGAACTGGAAATGTTCCTTCGGTTTCTCGCTGCCGGAGACCAGGCGGTAGCCCAGGTCGTTGATGTAGTCGTCCAGCATGGGGTCGTCGACCACCATGTTCAGCGCACGCATCTGGCGCAGCATGGCAGCGCCGTAGTCCTGGGCTTCCTGCGGCGAGATCAGGGCGTTCGCCGAACTGCCCAGGTCGGGCAGGCGCACGTCCTTGTCCTGCGCGGCGGCGCTCAGCGTCAGGCCGGCGCAGAGCAGGGCGGCCAGCAGGCGGGTGGGCGTGAAGCGGCTCATGGGCGTCCCGCCCGCGGGCTGTGCGTCGTCATTGTTCCGTTTTCGTTAGCCCGCCCTGCGGCATTCCGCCCCCGTTTTACGGGGAAACGGATTGTCTCCGGGGCGGGGCGTGGTGCCATGCGCATAGGTCAGCGACAATAGCATTAGTGACACCAGCTTACGGTGTCAGTTCACTGTTGTTTACGCCCCTGGCGGACCCCATGTAGGGCTGCCGTAGGGTTCCCGGATTTTCGAGGTGTGTTGTGCCCAAGATTGAGGTCTATTCCACGGCGGTATGCCCGTACTGCGTGTCTGCCAAAAACCTGCTCAAGTCCAAGGGGCTGGAGTGGAGCGAAGTGCGCATCGATACCGACCCGGCGCAGCGCGACGCCATGCTGGCCCGCAGCGGCGGTCGTCGCACCGTGCCGCAGATTTTCATCAACGACCACCATGTGGGCGGTTTCGACGATCTGGTCGCAGCTGACCGCAGCGGCAAGCTTGCCCAACTGCTGGAGATCAATGCATGAGCCACCTGAAGGACGAGGCCGGCAAGGACCGCGTTGCCGAATTCACCGCGTTTCGCCAGCGCATGAACGAGCGCATTTTGTCGGAGGACAACCAGGTCGTCCGCCGCTTCTTTGCGCTCGATACGCAGACCTACAAGCCCGGCGCGCTGGACGTGAAGACCAAGGAGCTGCTCGGCCTGGTCGCCTCCATGGTGCTGCGCTGCGACGACTGCATCAGCTACCACGTGGCCCAGTGCAAAGAAGCGGGCGTCACGCGCGAGGAATTCTTCGAAACCTTCAGCGTCGGCCTGGTGGTGGGCGGCTCCATCGTGATTCCGCACCTGCGCCGGGCGGTGGACTTCCTGGATCAGCTGGAATCGGACCAGGGCGCCACGCCGGCTGCGGACTGCGCCAGCCACGCCTGATATTGCTTCGGGGCGGCTCCCTCCTTGCCGCCCCGTTGACGCATGCGAGTTTATTCAATGCTGCGTGCGAGGATTTGCAACGGCGGCCAGGGCTTGTGCTCTGGCCGCTTGGCGACGCATCGGGGATAATCGACGGGTTTTATAACCCTGTCGTACCCCGCCACAGGGTTGCTCGATTCATATCCCAAGGAGTGTCCCCATGAGCAAGACCATTGCCGTGATTCCGGGCGACGGTATCGGCCCCGAGATCATGAACGCCACGTTGCGCGTGCTCGACGCCCTGGACTGCGGCCTGTCCTACGAGTTCGTCGATGCCGGCATGGTCGCGCTGGAAAAGAGCGGCGACCTGCTGCCGCAGCCGACGCTCGACGCCATCGCCAAGCACAAGGTGGCCCTGAAGGGCCCGCTGACCACCCCGGTGGGCGGTGGCTTCACCTCGATCAACGTCACCCTGCGCCGTCATTTCGACCTGTACGCCAACGTGCGTCCGGCGATCAGCTTCCCGGGCACCAAGGCGCGCTTCGACAACATCGACATCATCACGGTGCGCGAGAACACCGAAGGCGCGTACCTGTCCGAAGGCCAGTCGATTTCCGAAGACGGCGAAACCGCCATCTCGATGATCCGCAATACGCGCAAGGGCTCCAGCCGCATCGTGCGCTACGCCTTCGACCTGGCCGTGAAGAAGGGCCGCAAGAAGGTCACGGCCGTGCACAAGGCCAACATCATCAAGACCGCCTCGGGCCTGTTCCTCAACGTGGCGCGCGAAATCGCCAAGGAATACCCGCAGATCGAGTTCAACGAGATGATCGTGGACAACGCCTGCATGCAGCTGGTGATGAAGCCCGAACAGTTCGACGTGATCGTCACCACCAACCTGTTCGGCGACATCCTCTCGGATCTGTGCGCCGGTCTGGTCGGCGGCCTGGGCCTGGCCCCGGGCGACAACATCGGCACGGAAGCTGCGATTTTCGAAGCCGTGCATGGTTCGGCGCCCGACATCGCCGGCAAGGGCATCGCCAATCCGTGCGCGCTGCTGCTCGCCGCGGCCGACATGCTCGATCACCTGGGCATGGTGGAGAAGGGCGACAAGGTACGCAACGCCATCCGCGACACCATGACCAACGACCGCGACAGCGTCACGCCGGACATCGGCGGCAAGGGCACCACGTCGAGCTTCGGCGACGCCATCGTCAAGCGCGTCAAGGCGTAATAACCGGCACCGCCGGAGCTCTTGCGGCTCGCCCCAGGGCTCTGGCTCTCGTACCATCAGGCGCATCCCGCACCGGGGTGCGTCTGATGCAAGACGCTGTGACGGCTCGAGCCGTCTTGCGCAAGGGGAAATCGTGCTGCGTACAAGGACGTTGGCGGAAGCGCTGGAGCTGGGGCAGGACAACTTCCTGCTGCTGCGTTTCCTTGCCGCGAGCCTGGTGATCTACGGTCACGGGCCTGCCATCGGCGGCGGAAACGTGTGGCCTGATTTGTTTACCTGGCTTGGCTGGGGGACATACTCCGGCGACCTGGCGGTCGACGTATTCTTCGTCACCAGCGGATACATGATTGCGGGAAGCTATTTGCGCCGCCGCAGCCCGTTCCAATTCCTCTGGGCGCGCGTGCTGCGCATCTATCCGGCCTATGTTTTCTGCCTGTTGGCATCAGCATTCGTGCTCGGGCCGCTGATGACTTCCCTAGCTCCGTCGGCGTATTTTGCCGATCACGGTGCGCTCCGCTATGTGACCAAGAATCTGGAGTTGGGCAAGGGCTTGGCCTGGTATCTGCCGGGTGTATTCACTGGCAATCCCCTGGCTGGCGTCGTGAACGGCTCGATCTGGACGCTGCCTGCCGAAGTGCGCATGTACTTGTGGGTGCTGATCGCCGGTGTGCTCGGCTTACTGGCGCGACCTCGCTGGTGCAACCTGCTGCTGTTTGCCTTGTTTGTCTGCGGCATCCTCGCACCGGGTCGCCTGCCGCTGGTTCCGTTGGAGTCGTTCGTGCGTTTGGCCGCCTATTTCGCTGCGGGCGTCTTTTGCTACGTGAACCGGCAATGGTTGCGCATCAGTTGGTGGTGGGTGATCGGATTGGCGATCATGGCTGTCCTGCTGCGTCAGACGATGTTCTATCCGTTTGCGATGGGACTGGCCTTGGTCGCCTTCGTCTTTGCCTTTGCCTATCTCACACCCTGGCGCGGCTTCAACCGTTTTGGCGACTATTCGTACGGGATTTATCTCTGGGGATTCCCCATGCAGCAGCTGGTTGCCAGCCATGCAACAGGGTCGATCGTCGCTTTGAACGCGTTGCTGGCCTGGCCGCTGGCATGTGCGATGGCCGTGCTCTCATGGCATTTCGTCGAGAAACCGGCATTGGCATTCAAGGGGTGGCCAAGCCGATGGCGCCTTCGCTGGTCGATGGGCCAGGCCTAGATTTTCGGGCGCATCCTGAGAGGGCGGGAATGCCTCCCGCCCTCTTTGCTCGATATCAGGCCACCTGTTTCGCCGCCGGCTTATAGCTGCCGGCCGGCGTCTGGAACGCTACGTTGATGCGGTTCCAGGTGTTGATCAGGCCTACCAGCAGGGTGAGGCTCAGCAGTTCCGCTTCGCTGAACGAGGCACGGGCGCGCTCGTAGACGGCGTCGGACACACCATGCTCGCCGAGGCGCGTGACTGCTTCGGCCCACTCGAACGCTGCGCATTCGCGCTCGCTGTAGAACGACGCTTCGCGCCAGCCCGCCAGCACGTACAGACGCTGCTCGGTCTCGCCGGCGGCGCGCGCATCCTTGCTGTGCATATCCATGCAATAGGCGCAGCCGTTGATCTGCGACACGCGCATCAACACCAGCTCCACCAGCGGGGCTTCCAGGCCGCTTTCATGCATCGCCGCACTGAAGTCGAGCAGCGGCTTGAGGGCCTGGGGGTACTTCATAAACGAAAGACGCTTGGACATGACGGGTTCCTTGGCATGCGGCCACCGTGGCCGCTCATGACAAAGACGTACCAGCCTGCGGATTCGTGACAGCTTCCAGGCGCGCGAGTTTGTCCGGGTTGCGCAGCGAGTGGATGCTGGTGATGCGCTCGCCGTCCGTTTCGATCCACGCGACCGTCGAGAGCTTGGTATTCACCCAGGTCAGCAGCGCGGGCGCCCCGTTGAGCCACTGCAGCCGGTGCACGATCGAATAGTCGCGATAGCGCTGGGCGATGATGGCGTACAGCCGCACGATGCGGTCAGCGCCATGCAGCGGGCGCAGCGTGGCGCGAGCCTTGCCGCCGCCATCGGCCAGGTGGACGGCGTCTTCGGCAAACAGCGCCTGCAGGGATTGGACGCTGGCGCTTTCCAGCGCATCGCGAAACTTGGCCAGCAGGCGGCGCTGCACGTCCGGCGCATGGGTGAAGCGCGGGCGTCCTTCGCGCAGGCGCTGGCGTGCGCGATGGACGCGCTGGCGGCAGGCGTCTTCGCCGATCTGCAGCATCTGGGCCGTTTCGCCGTGGCTGTAATCGAACACCTGGACCAGCAGGAAGGCGGCGCGTTCTTCCGGACTCAGGCGTTCTAGCAGGGCGAGGAAGGACAGGCTGAGACTTTCCGTGCGCTCCAGCACCGCTTCCGGCTGCTGCGTCTCTTCCACCAGCGGCTCGGGGAGCCAGGGGCCGGTGTAGTGCTGGCGTTCGGTCTTGGCGCGGCGCAGGCGGTCGAGCGACAGCCGGGTGGTCACCGTGACCAGCCACGCCTCGGCGTCGTCCAGGGCGGTGGCGTCCTGCTGGTGCCAGCGCAGCCAGGCGTCGTGCAACACGTCCTCGGCATCGGCCTGGGTGCCGAGCATGCGGTAGGCCAGGCCCAGCAGGCGAGGGCGGTGGTGCTGGAAGGTGGTGGTGGCAGCGTCCATGACGTTCTCCGACAGGAAGACACCTCAAGGACGCGCGAGTATCGCGATTCGTGACCGCTCAGCGAAAGAACGGCCAGGGCGCCAGGAAGATGATCCAGATCAGCACCAGCATGCCGATGTATTTCGCCGTGCGGAACAGCTTGGGATGTTTCTTCTTGAACGCGCGATTGCGATCGCGGCTGCGCTGGTTGAGCGCGAACATGCGGTTGACGAAGCCGGTTTTTTCCTCCGGCGATTCGGTGTTGGGGGACGCGGTGATCTTGCCCATGAAGGCACCCACGCGATGATTGATGGCATTCATGAAGCGCGTGCGCAACGGACGTTCCACGTCGGCGAACAGGATCACGCGCGTCTGGTCGGTGCGGTTCTCCGCCCAGTGCACGTAGGTTTCGTCGAACACCACGTCCTTGCCATCGCCCCAGCTGTGCATCTCGCCATCGACAAAGATGCGGCAGTCTTCGGAGTTGGGTGTGATCAGGCCCAGGTGGTAGCGCAGCGAACCGGCGAACGGGTCGCGATGCGGGTTGAGCTTGCTGCCGGGCGGGAGCAGGGCAAACATCGCCGCTTTCACGCTGGGAATGGCATTGAGCAGGGCTACTGTCCGGGGGCACAGCGTTTCGGCCGAGGCCAGCGGCTCGCCGTACCACTTCAGATAAAAGCGCTTCCAGCCCTGCTTGAAGAAGCTGTTGAAGCTGGCGTCGTTGTTCTTTTCCGCGGCGCGGATAAAGCCCTCGTCGAACAGGTGCAGTGCTTCTTCGCGTATGGCCTGCCAGTTGGCCTGCAGCAGATCGAGCTGGGGAAAGCCGCGGCGATCGAGGATGGGGGTGGCGGGCACTGCCGAGAACGCGTACATCAGCAGGTTGTACGGCGCGAACACCGCCGAGTGATCCACCAGTTGGCGATCGAAGCGCAGCCTGGCGCGACCGCGCAGATGCACCAGCAGCACGCACAATGCAAACAGTGCGAACAGGATCAACAGTACGAGGCGCGGGGCAAGGATCATGGACGAGTCATGGCGGCGAGCGGAAGCCGCCATTCTACTCCCTGGGGCCGTGCCCGCCCGGACGCCGATTCAGCGACCGTGCGGATTGGCCGCATCAATGGCCGAGCACATGAACCTCGCCGCCGCCCGGGCGATAGCTGCGTTCGAGCGCGCGCTGCACGTAGGCCACGGCGCGACGCACGGCCGAGCGCGGCGCATGGCCCTTGGCCAGCTCCGCCGCAATGGCCGAGGCCAGCGTGCAGCCGGTGCCATGACCTTCGATGGGGAGGCGTCGGTGCCGCAACTCCATCACGCCGCTTTCGTCGTAGAAACGGTCGATCACCTGACGTTCGTCCGAATGGCCGCCTTTGAGCAGCACGGCCCGTGCGCCGAGGGCCAGCAGGGCCTTGCCGGCACGGTCGAAATCCTGCGCCTTGCGCAATTTTTTACCCAGCAAGGCTTCGGCCTCGGGCAGGTTGGGCGTGAGCACGTCGGCCAGCGGAATCAGTTCTTCGACCATGGCCTCAACCGCGTCCTCATCGAGCAGTCGCGCGCCGCTGGTGGAAATCATCACGGGATCGACTACTAGCCATGCGGGCTTACGTGCGCGCATCTCCTTCGCCACGAGCCTGGTCACCGAAGCGCTTCCCAACATGCCGGTCTTCACGGCGCCAATCGCGAAGTCGTCGAACACGGCGTCCAACTGGCTGCGAATGTGCTTCAGCGGAACCGTGTGCACCGCGGTCACACCCTGCGTGTTCTGCGAAGTGATCGCCGCGATCACCGAGAGACCATGCACCTCGCGGGCGTGGAAGGTTTTGAGATCGGCCTGGATACCGGCGCCACCACCCGAATCGGAGCCGGCGATGGTGAGGGCGATGGGCGGGGCGATGTGGGGCATGGTGTGTCTTGGATTTGGATATGGGTGTCTTCGAATTCTGCTGCGCGCCAAATGACGGGCGTGTCGAAGAACAGCGCATCATAGGCGCTAATTGTGGGAGCGCACCCTGTGCGCGACAAGCCTACGGAGCGGTGACGCCCAGCGTGCCGTCGCGCACAGGGTGCGCTCCCACAGAGGAGTTGCTCCGACGGTCGTCGGAGCAACTCGGTTTCTCTTACAACGCTTCCGACGCAAAATCCGCCAGGCGCGAACGCTCACCGCGACGCAAGGTGATATGCGCCGAGTGCTCCCAGTGCTTGAATCGATCCACCGCGTAAGTGAGGCCCGAAGTGGTTTCCGTGAGGTAGGGCGTGTCGATCTGCTCGACGTTGCCCAGGCAGACGATCTTGGTGCCGGGACCTGCACGCGTGATCAGCGTCTTCATCTGCTTGGGCGTGAGGTTCTGCGCTTCGTCGATGATCAGATAGCGCGAAAGGAAGGTGCGGCCGCGCATGAAGTTCAGCGAGCGGATCTTGATGCGTGAGGCGAGCAGGTCGTTGGTGGCCTGGCGTCCCCAGCTGCCGCCTTCCTCCGGATTGGCGAGCACCTCGAGGTTGTCGGTGAGCGCTCCCATCCACGGCGTCATCTTTTCTTCCTCCGTGCCGGGCAGGAAGCCGATGTCTTCGCCCACCGAGACGGTGGCGCGCGTCATGATGATTTCGCGATAGCGCTGCTGGTCCATCACCTGCGCCAGGCCGGCGGCAAGGGCGAGCAAGGTCTTGCCGGTGCCGGCAGTGCCAAGCAGGGTGACGAAATCGACATCCGGATCCATCAGCACGTTGAGCGCGAAATTCTGCTCGCGGTTACGCGCTGCAATGCCCCACACGGCGTGATTGGCGTGGCTGTGATCATCCAGCAACACCAGCGTGGCCTTGGCGTCGTCCACGTGCAGCACGCGCAGTTCCACGCTGTTGTCGCCAGGCAAAAACAGGCACTGATTGGGATACCAGTCTTCGTCGTCGCGACGGTCGAGCTTGTAGAAGGTGCGACCGCGTTCGTTCCACGACTGCACTTCGGGGTGCTTGTCCCAGAAATCCTCGCCCAGCTCGGTGGAGCCGGTGTAGAGCAGCGCAAAGTCATCCAGCGCGCGGTCGTTTTCATAGTCTTCCGCATCGATGCCGTAGATCTTGGCCTTGATGCGCAGGTTGATGTCCTTGCTGACCAGCACGACCGAGCGGTCGGGATTCTGGTCGCGCAGTTCGATCACCGCCGACAGGATCAGGTTGTCTGCCTTGCCGTGGCCGTTGGTGGTGCGCTGCTGGAAATACAGCCTGCCTACCGCGCCGCCGCGTTTGAGATTGACCCCTTCGGGGTTGGACAACTCCAGGCCGTTGCTGATGCCGTGGCCGTTGCCACGCACGATCAGTTCATTGAGGAAGCGGCTGACTTGACGACCATTGCGCGAAACCTCGGAGGCGCCCTTTTTCTTTTCGTCCAGTTCCTCCAACACCGTCATGGGGATGAAGACATCGTGTTCTTCAAAGCGGAACAGCGAAGTCGGATCGTGCAGCAACACATTGGTGTCGAGAGCGTAGATGCGCTTGCTTCCGGTCATACGGAAGAAACCTCTTGAGAGTGCGAGGTGGAAGAACCGCGGCATGCGGCGTGCCGCGGGAAGTCGGCCGATGGGCCGGGATGCCATGCACGATAGGGAGTCGTCCCGGCGGGACGGGCAGCGGCATGGCGAAAAAGGAGATCGCGGGTCACTGGGCGGGGATGGCGTCGAGCACGGCCTGGGCGTGCCCTGGGACTTTCACGTTGCGCCATTCCTGGGCCAGCCTGCCTTCGGGATCGATCAGGAAGCTGCTTCGTACAACACCCATATGACGTTTTCCGTACAGCACCTTCTCGTGGATCACGTCGAAAGCGTTGCACCAGGTCTCATCAGGGTCGGAAACCAGAGGAAACGGCAGTTCCTGCTTGGTGGCGAAGTTGGCGTGGGATTTCACCGAATCACGCGAAACACCGATGATCTGCGCGTGACGCTTTTTGAAGTTCGGATAGAGGTCGCGGAAATCCTTGGCCTCGTTGGTGCAACCGGGGGTACTGTCCTTCGGGTAGAAGTACACCACCACCCAGTGGCCTTTCAGGCTGTCCAGCTTCAGTTCGCTGCCATCGCCGGTGAGGCCTTTGAGTTTGGGGACTTTCTTGCCAACTTCGGGCATAGGTTCTCCTGCGAGGCCGCGGCCGGCTTCGACTGGGTGTCGTCAATCAAGGGAAACGAGACAGCGGAGGTGGGTGCGAAGGCGGTCAGGGCTCGCCCTGCGATCGGTGCAAATCGACCCGCCTGCTGCATGCCATCTCTCCGGTACTGCTCTTGAGGTCAGAGACTAGCGCTTGCCGTGTAGGGAATGACAGTCCTTGCAGCAGGGCGCCTCAGGGAGCATGCTCAAGGACCCGGCGAGCACGCCGGAAAACCGGTTTTCCGCGCGACATCCGCCGCTCAGAATTTCACCGGATCCATGATGGCGTCGAGATTCAGGCCATCGCAGAACTCCAGGAAGTCATCGCGCAGCGCCGCAATATGCGTGGCCGCCGGAATGCCGATGGTGATCTGTGCCTGGAACATGTCCGCACCCGTCTGCATCGCCTGGTAACGCAGCGAGCTCAGCTGCTCGATGACGATGTCGCGGCGGTCGAAGAAGTCGATGATCTTCACCAGGATGCCCGGGCGATCGGCCGAGATCACCTCGATCAGATACGGCAGCAGGTGCGAGTGGTGCTCGCGCGGACCGGTGCGATAAAACGAAAGGCGCAGATCTTCGTCCCGGGCCGTCTTGGCCAGCGCGGTTTCGAGTTTGGCCACGGCGTCCCATGCGCCGGTGGCGAGCAGGGTCAGCGAGGTATCGGCGCCGATCGCCGACACCCGCGCATCGGCGAGGTTGCAGCCGGCTTCGGCAATACGCTTGGCCAGCGTCAGCAAGGGCGCGCTTGTGGAGGGAGTCAGGGTCTGGATCAGCAGCTGGTTGTCGCTGCCGGTGCGCGCGGAAGAACGATTCAAGGAGTCCACCTGTGGCGCTCCCGCACGATGCGGGTCAAGAAAGCACGTCGGTTGAGCTTACTTGCCGCTGCCAGAGACCCGCAAGTAAGTCCTCTGGCCGGCTGAAAGTCGCTTTTTGACTGCCTGCCAGGCCGGGCGTAACATTTTGGCGGTCGCGCCGCCGTCCTAGGGGCTCATCAATGGGGAGCGGATTATGAAGCACGTGCATGCGTGGTTGATGGTTGCCGCCATGGCAATCCCGTTTTCGCAGGCGCTGGCGTATGCCAAGAATCCAACGCCGCCGGACGTCAAGGCAGATACCAAAGAGAAGTTCGAAGGGGTCATGGACCATGTCCATCAGGAGATGGGCGCGGGCGGACGTTTCGAGTTCCTGACCGCGGAAGAGCGCGAGACGGTCGAGCACGATATGAATGACATGCATGGCTTGTTCGACCGCTTCGGCAAGGTCGATGCGATGGACGACAAGTCCAAGATCCAGCTCTACAACGATCAGTCGGAAGTGAACGCGCTGCTCACCAGGCGCGACGGCGAACGCGAAATCTGCACGCACGAGCAGCCGACGGGATCTCATCTTCCCAAGACCACCTGCCGCAACTACGCCCAGATAGAGCGCGAGCGGCGGGACATGCTCAACATGAAGGATGCCATGCTGCATACGATGCGAGAGGCGGCTCCGTCCTCGGCGCTGGGTACGCATTGACGCATCGGGATGGCGTTTGTTTCGGCTAAGACAACCAGGGGGTTAGATCATGAAGTTGGTGCGTGCGCAGCTTGCTGTTGCGGTATTGGTGTTTCTTGTTCCTGCGACTTCGCTGCTGGCGAAGAGCCCGCCACCGCCTGACGTCAAGGCCGATACGAGGGATACATTCGCCCCTGTGGCCGACCATGTGCGCGAACAGATGCAGGCAGGCGGCCGCTTTGAGTTCGTCAACGCTGAGGAGCGCGGCACCGTCACCAAGGACCTTGGTGATATGCAGTCGCTCCTGGATCGGTTCACCAAGGTCGACGCCATGGACGACAAGTCCAAGATCCAGCTCTACAACGACCAGTCCGAGATCAATGCGATCCTTACCCGCCGCGATGGCGACAAAGAGATCTGCGTACACGAACAACCCACCGGGTCCCATCTTCCGAAGACCACCTGTCGCAAGTACAGCGATATGGAGCGCGATCGCGCGGCCACGATGCAGATGAAGGATGAGATGTTGCATACCACCATCCCGAAACCCCTGCTGATCGGTCCGAACGCCCATTGAGGGGGAATCCAGGACTGCGCCCGCTCCATGGACTTGGGCGGGCTGTCCAGGGTGAATTCGGACGCGGGATAGCGCTGGCAGGGCCGGCCCAGGGCTCTGTATTGGCTGAACAAGCTTTTCCGGTAACATGCCGGGTTTGAGTTTCAGGCGGAGCCGGTCTTGAACATTCGCGGAAGCATCTGTGCGCTGGTCACGCCGTTCGCGGCGGACGGGGCGCTTGATCTTGCGGCTTTCGCAAAGCTGCTTGACTACCAGATCGACGGCGGAACCGAAGGCGTGGTCGTGGCCGGTTCAACCGGCGAGGCCCATATGCTCGAGCACGACGAATACGAGCGCCTGCTCGCGTTTGCCGTGGAACGGGTGGCCGGCCGCATGTTGGTCCTTGCCGGGACCGGCGAGGCGGGCACGGCCAAGACCGTGGCGCTCACGCGGCGTGCGAAAGCGCTGGGTGCTGATGCGGCCCTGGTGGTGGCTCCGTACTACGTGCGACCGACCCAGGAAGGCCTGCGTCGCCATTTCCTCGAAGTGGCTGACCATGGCGGCCTGCCGGTGGTGCTGTACAACGTGCCGGCGCGCACGGGTTGCGACCTGCTGCCGGCAACGGTGGCTGAACTGCGCGACCACCCGGCCATCGTGGGCCTCAAGGAAGCGCTGGGCACCGATGAAAGGATTCGCGCCATCGCGGAACTTGCGCGGCCGGATTTCGTCTATCTGTCCGGTGACGACGGCACGGCCTGCAAGGCGATGCTCGCTGGCGCGGCGGGGACGATCTCGGTGGTAGCCAATCTGGTGCCTCGCGCGTTTCGCATGTTGTGCGATGCCGCCACGGCAGGCGATCGGGCTGAAGCACAGCGTTGCGACGCCGTGCTGGCGCCGCTGGTTTCGGCGCTCAACTGCGCGCCGAACCCGATTGCTGTGAAGGCCGGATTGCCGCCGCTGGGCTTGGGATTGGCGGCGCCACGCCTGCCTTTGGTTGAATTGGAGGATGGTCCGGACCGCGCGCGACTTCGCGAAGCGCTGGCGGGTCTGGCATCCTTGGCGAATGCGGCCTGACATTTCGGGCAACTGATACTCCTACGGAATCTGCTTACATGAAGAAATCCCCGCTTGTCGTGGCCCTGCCGGTACTGGCCCTGTCTGCCTTGCTGCTCTCTGGCTGCGGCATGTTCCGTTCGCAGAAGGCCTGGGAAACGGCCAAACAGGAGTCGCCGCTGGAAATTCCGCCGGGCCTGGATACGCCTTCCACCAGCGCCGCGCTGGTCATTCCGGAAGCGGGCGCCAACAACCCGACCTCCAATGGTGCGACCGCGCGCGTGGGCAACAGCAGCGCCCAGATCGCCGACGGCTTTGTGCTGAACGACAGCATCGACAACACCTATCGCCGCGTGGGCCAGGCCCTGGAGAATGGTGATATTGGCCAGGTGGTGGGGCACGACGATGACGCGCACACCTATACGCTTAGCGTGGTCGCATCGGATCAGCCGACCCAGAAGAAGGGCTTCTTCAGCAGCATGTTCAACGGCAAGTCCAAGGAGTCTGCGGATGCCCCGGGCGCCAAGCCGCGCCAGGTGCTGCTGACCGTGGGCACCAGCGGCGAGAAGGCCAGCGAAGTGCGCGCCCAGGGCGATGCCGCCGCGGTGGCCAAGGTGATCGATACCCTCAAGGGTCGCATGGGCGGCGGTTGATCCGTTGCCTTACGGCCAATAAAAACGCCGCCTCAAGGGCGGCGTTTTTTTATGCGCGAACCGGGGTGTCCTGCGGAGGGGTACAGCGTCCGGGATGGCGTTCAGCGTTCGAGCAGGTCGAGCTTGTTTGGCTTGTTTTCCCAGTCCTTGGCGTCGGCGAGGCCGTCCTTGCGCTCGGTGATGACCGGCCAGCTCTTGGCCAGCGCCGCGTTCAGGGCAGTGAAGCTTTCCTGTCCGGCGGGCACGTCGTCTTCCGGATAGATCGCGTTGATCGGGCACTCCGGCTCGCACAAGGTGCAGTCGATGCACTCGTCCGGATCGATCACGAGGAAGTTGGGGCCTTCGTGGAAGGCGTCGACGGGGCAAACTTCGACACAGTCGGTGTATTTGCACTTGATGCAGTTGTCGGTGACGACAAAAGTCATACGCTCTCGTGCCTGTCTTGAATGAGCCGGGGCCCGTGCCAGGCCGGAAGTGGCGCTCCCTACGAGGTTCGAACTCGTGTTCCCGCCTTGAGAGGGCGGTGTCCTAGGCCACTAGACGAAGGGAGCGAAATGCACCGGAGCGCGCTAGTATAGCGGAATTGCTTCGCCCGGCAATGCCCTCAGGGGCTCAAGGACCGACCGGGCGGACGGCCACCGGCCCGATGGGGCATGGTGGAATGTGGAGGCGGCGGAACGATGCCGCATTGATCGCTTTGAATGGCGCTAAGCGCCTGCAAGGATCCAGACCGCTTGAATCACGACGCAAGGACCAACGCCACGCCTGCATTGCGCATCATCCCGCGCGAGCAGCACGTGATTTCGCGCAAGAACATCAGCAAGGCAGCGCTGCGCGTGCTCTATCGCCTCAACGAGGCCGGCTACCAGGCCTATCTGGTGGGAGGCGCCGTTCGCGACCTGCTGCTGGGCGGTCATCCCAAGGACTTCGACGTGGCCACCAACGCCACGCCCGACGAGGTCAAGAAACTCTTCCGCAATTCGCGCCTGATCGGCCGCCGTTTCCGGCTGGCCCACGTGGTGTACGGTCCGGAAATCATCGAAGTGGCCACCTTCCGTGGCACCGGCGAAGAAGAAGGCGAGGGCGATCGCCACATCGTCGACGGCCGCATCGTGCGCGACAACGTGTGGGGCTCGATCGAAGAGGACGCGATCCGTCGCGACTTCCGCGTCAACGCGCTGTACTACGACATCAGCGATTTCTCGGTGCGCGACTATGTCGGCGGCATGCAGGACGTGCAGGACCGCGTGCTGCACCTGATCGGCGATCCGGAAACGCGCTACCGCGAAGATCCCGTGCGCATGCTGCGTGCCGTGCGCCTCGCGGCCAAGCTCAATTTCCGCATCGACGCGGCCGCCGCGGCGCCGTTCGACGAGCTCGGGCCGCTGCTGGCCGACGCTGCGCCGGCGCGATTGTTTGACGAGTCGCTCAAGCTGTTCCTGTCAGGGCATGGCCTCAAGAGCTTCCACATGCTCGAACAGACCGGCCTGCTGAAGTTCATGTTTCCGGCCACGGCACGCGCGCTCAAGCGCGGCGACAAGGCGCTGCGTGCGCTGATCGAGCAGGGCCTGGCCAATACCGATGCACGCGTCGCCGAAGGCAAGTCGGTGACGCCGGCCTTCCTGTTCGCCGTGCTGCTGTGGGGCGAAGTGCGCGACCTGGCGCATACCTGGATCACCAAGGGCATGGAGCCAGTGGCCGCGTGGGAACGCGCCGCCACCCACGTCATCGTCGAGCAATGCCAGCGCGTGGCGATCCCGCGTCGTTTCACGCTGACCATGGAAGAAATCTGGGGCATGCAGCCGCGCTTTGAACAAGTGCAGCGCAAGCGCGTATTCCGCCTGATGACGCATCCGCGTTTCCGTGCCGCCTTCGACTTCCTGCTGCTGCGTGCGGAGGAATCCCCCGCGGTGCGCGAGCTCGGCGCATGGTGGCAGCACGCGCAGCAGTTGCCGCACGAAACGCTGGCGGCGGCCTTGTCGGGCAGCGCGTCGGGTTCGGCAGTGGAAAGCGCTGCGCCGGCCGCCAAGCCGCGCAAGCGCCGTCGTCGCAAGCCGAGCTCGAAGTCGGGCAACAAGTCGGATCCCGCGTGACGGTTGCGTTCATTGCGTTGGGCAGCAACCTAGGCGACGCGCAAGGACACGTGCTGGGCGCGTTCGGCGCGCTGGATGCACTCCCGCAAACCCGCTTGCTCGCCCGCTCAGCGCTGTATCTCACGCCTCCCTGGGGCGTGCTCGATCAACCTGCTTTCATCAATGCGGTCGCTCAGATCGATACCGGACTGACGCCGCACCAGCTGCTCGATGCCTTGCTGAAGATCGAGCGCGATGCCGGCCGGGTGCGCGATGGCGAGCGCTGGGGCCCGCGCACGCTTGATCTCGATGTGCTGCACATGGACGGCGTCGTGCTATCGGACGATCGCCTGACGCTGCCTCATCCGCGCATGGCTGAGCGTGCTTTTGTACTGTTGCCACTGAACGACCTGGCGCCGACGCTGGAGTTGCCGGGCCAGGGTAAGGTGGCGGATCTGCTGGCAGGCATCGAAACCACCGGTTGCGAGCGTCTGCCTTGAGCCCTTCACGCCACACGCGGGATAATCCGCGCCTGCCTCCGTTCTAGGGAATTGTCGTGTACTCGCAAAAAGCGAACGCCCCCACGCGCAAGCCGGTCACCGTGCCGGCGTTGCGCGGGATGAAGGAAGCAGGCCAACGCATCGTCATGCTCACCTGTTACGACGCGAGTTTCGCGGCGCAATTGGAAATGGCTGGCGTCGACGTGGCGCTGGTGGGCGACTCGCTCGGCATGGTGATCCAGGGGCACAAAAGCACGCTGCCGGTGACGCTGGACCACATGGTCTATCACACCAGCATCGTGTCGCGCGGACTCAACGCCACTTTGCTCATCGCCGACTTCCCGTTCATGGCCGATCGCGATGTCGCCCACGCGTTGGAAGCTGGCGCGCAGCTGGTGGGCGAGGGTGGCGCCGCGATGGTGAAGATCGAGGGCGCCTCGCCGCATATTCTCGAAGTGATCACCGCGCTGGTCGAACGCGCCATTCCGGTATGCGCGCACCTGGGCCTGACGCCGCAATCGGTGCACAAGTTCGGCGGTTTCCGTATCCAGGGCCGCGCGCAGGACGCCGCCGACCGCCTGGTCGAGGACGCCAAGGCGGTGGAAGCCGCGGGCGCCGACCTGCTTGTGCTGGAAGGCATTCCCACCGCACTGGGCGAGCGCATCACGCAGGCTGTGTCCATTCCTACCATTGGCATCGGCGCCGGCCCGCATTGCGACGGGCAGGTGCTGGTGATCCACGACATGCTGGCGGTGACGCCCGGCAAGCGACCCAAGTTCAGCAAGGATTTCCTCGCAGGACGCGACTCTGTGGCTGCGGCGATCGCGGCCTATGCCGAGGATGTGCGCAGTGGCGCCTTCCCGGCGCCGGAACATTGCTTCGACTGAGGCAGCAGAGCTCAAAGACATGCAGACTGTGCAAGATGCCGCGGCGCTCCGCGCCACCATCCGCGGCTGGCGCGGCCAGGGCCTTACGGTGGGTTTCGTGCCCACCCTGGGTAACCTGCACGCCGGTCACCATTCGTTGATCAAACTGGCCCGAGCCCGCGCCGATCGGGTAGTGGCCAGCGTGTTCGTCAATCCCACCCAGTTCGGCCCGAACGAAGACTTCGAGCGTTATCCGCGCACCCTGGTGCAGGATCAGGTGGGGTTGGCCGAACAGGACTGCGACCTGCTGTTTGCCCCGGAAGTGCCCACGCTGTACCCGTTCGGCGCGCAGAACAGCGTGAGCATCCATGTGCCGCAACTCACCGAAACGCTCGAGGGTGCCCACCGCCCGGGGCATTTCGACGGCGTGGCTACGGTGGTGTGCAAGCTGTTCAACCTGGTGGAGCCGGATCTGGCCGTGTTTGGCCAGAAGGATTTCCAGCAGCTCAAGGTGATCGAGCGGATGGTTCGCGATCTCTCGCTGCCGGTGAAGATCATTGCGGCGCCCACGCTGCGTGCCGAGGACGGCCTCGCCTTGAGCTCGCGAAACCAGTACCTCTCGGCCGAACACCGCACCCTGGCGCCGCAGATCTACGCCACCCTGCAGCAGATGCGCGATCTCATCGCCAAGGGGCACGCCTGGTCGGTGGTGGAGCAGGCGGCGGCTTCCAAGCTTGCCCGGGCCGGTTTCGACCCTGATTACGCCGTCATTCGGCGCTCCGAAGACCTGGCTGAACCGGTCGACGGCGAGACCGAAGGCCTGGTCGCCCTGATCGCGGCCCGGCTGGGCTCGACCCGGCTGATCGACAACTTGCCTTTCGACTGACCGACCCCATCAAGGGCCTGCCGGGACCCCATGTTGCGACGCGGCGCGTCTCGGCGGGATAATAGTGGGCTACGCGGGCAATTCCTGCCGGAAACTGAAGTCATGAACCTGAACATGCTCAAGGCCAAGATCCACCGTGCGACGGTGACCCATGCCGAGCTCCATTACGAAGGCTCCATCGCCATCGACGGCCTGTTGCTCGATGCCTCCGGCATTCGCGAGTACGAGCAGATCCATGCGTGGAACATCAACAACGGCAAGCGCTTCGTCACTTACGCGCTGCGTGCCGAGGAAGGCTCGGGCATCATCTCGGTGAACGGCAGCGCCGCCCACCGCGCACAGCCGGGCGACCTGGTCATCATTGCCGCGTTCTGCCAGCTGTCCGAGGCCGAGCTCGAGCAGTTCCAGCCGACCCTGGTGTACGTGGACGCCAACAACGCCATCTCGCACACCAATCGCTCGATTCCCAAGCAGATGGCCGCGGCCTGAAGCTTTGCGCCTCGCCTCAGGGCGGGGCCTGGGTGCGGTGCAACAATCTGCTGGCAAAGGGTGCGCGAAGCTGCGTAAGATCGACGTCCCCCTTCGCCGAGCATGAGTTCCCATGTCGTCCGAGCGCCGTCCGTCTTTTCTTGCAGAACACGTTGACCGGCTCGCAGGCACGCACCTGCGGGAATTGCTGAAGGACGCCGCCCGCGGCAAGCGCCTGCGCCATCGCCTCGGGCCAATCCTGCTGGACCTGAGTCGCCAGAAGCTCGACCAGGTTGCGTTGGACGCTCTCGGCGCGCACGTCGAAGCCAGCGGCTGGCAGGCAGCGCGCGATGCGATGTTCTCCGGCCAGCCCATCAATACCTCCGAAGACCGTGCGGTGCTGCACACCGCGCTGCGCGCCGGCGGTTCGCAATTGCCTTCGCCCGCACCGCGCGATGCGCTCAAGGAAATCGACGCCACGCTCAAGCGCATCGATGCGCTGGTCAAGGCCGTGGAACTCGGCGACGCCAGCGCCTTCGGCGTGGCGCCCGGCATCACCGACATCGTGAACATCGGCATCGGCGGCTCGGACCTCGGGCCGCGCCTCGCTGCCCGCGCGCTCACGCCGTATCACGTGCCGGGGCTGCGCAGTCATTTCCTCACCAATGTGGACGGCCAGTCCGCCTACGAGCTGATGCATCAGCTCGATCCCAAGCGCACGCTGGTGATCGTGGTCTCCAAGACCTTCACCACGCAGGAAACCTTGCTCAACGGCAACGTGATGCGCGAGTGGATCAGCCGCGCCTACGACGGCGACCAGGCTGCCGTGTCGCGCCACTTTCTTGCCGTGAGCGCCAATGTCGCCGAGGCGGCAAAGTGGGGCATTCCGGCGGCACAGGTTTATCCGATGTGGGACTTCGTCGGTGGCCGCTTTTCCGTGTGGTCGGCCGTGGGCCTGTCGCTCGCGCTGGCTATCGGCTCGTACAACTTCCACGAGCTGCTCAAAGGCGCGGCGCTGGTGGACGATCATTTCCGCAGCGCGGCCTGGTCGGAGAACTTGCCGGTGCTGCTGAGTCTGGTGGAGTACTGGAACCGCGACGTCCAGGGCCGCGGCAGTCGCGCAGTGATCCCTTACGCCGACCTGCTCACCGATCTCACCTCCTACCTGCAGCAGCTGGAAATGGAGAGCCTGGGCAAGCAGGTCACCAAGCAGGGACAGCCGGTCGCGCAACCGACCTCGGCGGTGGTGTGGGGCAGCGTGGGCACCAATGCGCAGCATGCGTATTTCCAGTCGCTGCACCAGGGCACCGATGTGGTGCCGCTGGAGTTCATCGGCGTGGTGAAGCCGGCGCACGATCTCACCGCAAACCACGAGGCGCTGTTGTCGAACTTGCTCGCCCAGGCGGCTGCGCTTGCGCTGGGCAAGACGTTCGACGAAGCGCTCGCCGAAGCGAAGTCGGGTACTGACGAAGAGCGTCGCGTGCTGGCCGCGCAGCGCACTTTCCCGGGCGATAGACCCAGCACGGTGATGCTACTGGACGCGCTCACGCCGGAAAGCCTCGGTGCACTGATCGCGTTGTACGAGCACAAGGTGTTCATGCTTGGCCACCTGTGGGGTGTCAACGCGTTCGATCAGTGGGGCGTGGAGCTGGGCAAGTCGATTGCGCGGCAGATTCTGCCGGCGTTGGAAGAGGGCGGGGCGAAGAAGGTCGCAGGACTGGATTCGTCCACGCAGGCGCTGATCGAGGCGATCCACGAGCGCCGCAAGGTCTGAGCCGCCACTGTGGGAGCGCACCCTGTGCGCGACAGGCCTCGCGAGGCGTCAGTCGCGCACAGGGTGCGCTCCCACAGGATAAGCATTGTTGTGCGTGTCAGGCAGGATGCTTCGCCAGCGCCCACGCTACATGCTCGCGCACGATCTCCGACGGATGATCGCTGCGCGCTAGCAGCGCATCCCGCACCTCATCCGAATGAGGCGCATTGCCCAGCGCCACCGCGATATTGCGCAGCCAGCCTTCGTAGCCGGTGCGACGGATGGCCATGCCTTCCGTGCGCTGCAGGAATTCCTGCTCGCTCCAGCCGAACAGCTCCACCAGCTTCGCGCCATCAAGCCGATGACGCGGCGCGAAATCCGGTTCAGTCGCATCCTGCGCAAATTTGTTCCAGGGACAGATCAGCTGGCAATCGTCGCAGCCGAAAATGCGGTTGCCGATCGGCTCGCGTAGTTCCTCGGGAATACTTCCGCGCAATTCGATGGTGAGATACGAAATGCAGCGTCGCGCATCGAGCTTGTATGGCGCGACGATCGCCTGGGTAGGGCAGATATCGATGCAGCGACGGCAGCTCCCGCAGTGCGCGCTGGCAGGTGCGTCCACCGGCAGTGGCAGATTGGTGTAGAGCTCGCCGAGGAAGAAGTACGAACCGGCGCTGCGGTTGATCAGCACGGTGTGCTTGCCGATCCAGCCCAGTCCCGCATTTCGGGCGAGCGCTTTTTCGAGCACGGGAGCCGAATCGACGAAGGCGCGATAGCCGAAGTCGCCGATGGCGCCATGAATGCGCTCGGCCAACTTCTGCAAGCGGTTGCGCATGAGCTTGTGATAGTCGCGGCCCAACGCATAGCGCGCGACATAACCGGCTTCGGCATCGCCCAGGACATTCCACGCGTTGCGCGTGCCCGGCGGAATGTAATCCATGCGCACGGAAACGACGCGAAGCGTGCCCGGTTCCAGTTCCGCCGGGCGGCTGCGTTTGTCGCCGTGGCGGGCCATGTAATCCATCTCGCCGTGATGGCCGTCGTCCAGCCAACGCTTCAGGTGCACCTCGTCCTCGCCCAGCTCGGTGCCGGCGATGCCGCAATCGGCAAAGCCAAGCTCCTGCGCCCAGCGCTTGATATCGAGCGCAAGCGCAGCGTAGTCGGCAGGTGGGGCGGCAACAGGGGACATGTGGCTATTGTAGGCGGTCCGTGCGCTAAGGCCTGCGCTGGCATGCCTATAATTCCCGCATGACTGCCCACCCCCATCGTCACGAGCTCTATACCGTCGAACAGGTGCGAGCGCTCGATCGCCGCGCCATCGAAGAGCTCGGCATTCCCGGTTACGAACTGATGCAGCGCGCCGCCGCTGCGGCGCTGGTTTGCCTGCGCCAGCATTGGCCGCAGGCGCGGCGCATCGCGGTGTACTGCGGCCCCGGCAACAACGGTGGCGACGGCTTCCTGCTGGCGGCGCTGGCGCGTGAGGCCGGACTGCATGCCGACGTTTTTGCGCTGGGCGAGAGCCGTGGCGACGACGCTGGTCGCGCGCGTCGCGAGTTCGAGCACGGCGGCGGTACGGTGCACGTGTGGAGCGACGCCGTCGCGCTTCCGTCGGTCGATGTGCATGTCGATGCCTTGTACGGCACCGGCCTGCAACGCGCGCTGGCAACCGAGGTCGCTGCGCTGGTCCGGCACATACATGCGACCGGCGCGCCGGTGTTGGCGTTGGACGTGCCCTCGGGCGTCAATGCCGATACCGGTGATGTGCCGGGCGAGGCGGTGCAGGCCAGCGTCACCGTGACCTTCATCGCGCCCAAACGCGGGCTCTATACGGGGCTGGCGCCGGGCTATGTGGGAACCGTGCAGTTGGAGTCGTTGGGCTTGCCGGAAACGCTTTGGCAGCACGCCCGTGCGGCTGCAGAACTGATGCATCCGTGGACGCTGCCGCCGCGTCCGCGACAATCGCACAAGGGCAATAACGGGCACGTGCTGGCCATCGGCGGCGATCACGGCACGGCCGGTGCGATCCGCTTGTGCGGTGAAGCGGCCCTGCGCGGTGGCGCCGGACTGGTCAGCGTCGCGACCCGTGCCGAACATCTGATCGCACTCAACAGCGCCCGGCCAGAGCTGATGGCCCATGAGGTAAACGGGCCGCAGGCGCTGGAGGCCTTGCTGCCGCGTGCCAGCGTGCTCGCCGTGGGACCCGGACTGGGGCAGGGAGCGTGGGGGCATGCACTGTGGTTGACCGCGCTCGACGCCGATCTGCCGCTGGTGCTCGATGCGGACGGCCTGAATCTGCTCGCGCTCGAGCCGCGCGAGTTCTCCCGCCCGGCGGTGATCACGCCGCATCCCGGCGAGGCAGCGCGCCTGCTGGGATGCGATACCAAGGCCATCGCGGCCGACCGTTTTGCGGCCGTGTGCGAACTGGCCAGGCGCTATCGGGTCGTCGCGGTGCTGAAGGGCGCAGGTAGCCTGGTGGCCGATCCGCAGGGGCGTGTTGCCGTCTGTCCCTGGGGCAATCCGGGCATGGCCAGCGGCGGCATGGGGGATCTGCTGACCGGCATCGTCGCCGCGCTGCTGGCGCAAGGCTGCGACGCCTGGCAGGCCGCCACCCTGGGTGTCTCCCTGCATGCCCGCGCGGGCGATCTGGCGGCCCGTCACGGCGGTGAGCGTGGCTTGATCGCCAGCGACTTGCTGGAGCCGCTGCGCCGGCTGCTCAACGGAATCGACGCATGACGGAACCGAGCTGGAATCTGCCCGACGAAGCCACCACCGCCGCGCTGGCCACCCGCCTGGCCGGCGCGCTCGATGATGGCCTGGTGGTCTATCTGCATGGCGACCTGGGCGCCGGCAAGACCAGCTTTGCCCGTGCACTGCTCGGCGCCCTGGGCGTCGGCGAGCGCATCAAGAGCCCGACCTATAGCCTGGTTGAGTCCTATCGCGCCAACGGACGGCCGGCCTGGCATCTGGACCTCTACCGCATCGCCGATCCCGGCGAGCTGGAATGGCTGGGTCTGGACGCGCTGTCCGATCCCTCGGCCCTAGTGCTGGTGGAGTGGCCCGAGCGTGGTGCGGGCGCCTTGCCGGCCCCTGACCTGGTCGTGCACCTCAGTTATGCCGGGAGCGGGCGCCATGCCCGCATGGAAGTGCGCACCCCCCGCGGCGCGGCGGTCACCTCGCGTCTGGCCTGACGTAAACGCGGCCCGAATCACCTAAGTATCGGTACTTGCTGAGATTTTTCCCTCGGCAGGCATAAGGGAATTCGCCTTCAGTTTGCGTGGCTTGCGGCCGATAGCTGGATGTCGCCTGACAAAACTTACGCAGGTTATGGATATTCAAGGGAAAACCTATTGCAATCCCCGGGCGGGTGGGCTTCAATTCCGCTCCATGAAGGGATATAGGACGCATCCTGCTCTGCTCAGTGCCGTGGCCCTGCTGGCCGTGGTGCCTTTTTGCGCGTCGCGCGCGGCCGATGTGAAGTCCGCCCGCGTCTGGGCAGGCCCCGAATACACCCGCGTGGTGCTCGATGTTTCCGGCCCGGTTACCTACAAGGTCGACCAGGACGGCGACGAGCTGACCGTGGACATCAACGGCAGCTCGGTCGTTGGCGGCTTCAATTACCCGGCGGCCACGGGCCTGTACAAGGGCATGAGCGGCGCCAAGCAGGGCAATAACGTCCGCCTGACCGCCAAGGTCGATCCCTCGAGCAACGTCAAAAGCTTCCTGCTCAAGCCGCAGGCGGAGTACGGCTACCGCTTGGTGGTCGATCTTTATCCGGGCAGCGGCTCGGTGGCTAAGGCCTCGTCGCCGGAAAAGCGGCCTGTACCGAATATTCCCATCCCGGCTGCCGCCCCATCGGATGACGACGGCGACAGCGCCTCCGCCTCCGCCTCGGCTGCCGCAGCGCCCGAAGCTGCTCCGCCGCCGGCTGCCATGCCGCCGCCGGCACCCATGCCCGAGTCGCGCAGCTCGACCCGCTCCTCGCTGAAGCCGACCCAGAGCGGCATGGCCTCGACGCGTGCGGCAGCCAGCCTGCTCAATGGCGAGCGCAAGGTGGTGATCGCCATCGATGCCGGTCACGGCGGCGATGACCCGGGCGCTCACGGTCCGGGCGGGACGCTGGAGAAGAACGTCACCCTCGCGGTGGCGCGCCAGCTGGCGGACCAGATCAACCAGCAGCCCGGCATGCGTGCCGTCCTGACCCGCAACGCCGATTTCTTTATCCCGCTGGCGCAGCGCTACCAGATCGCCCGCAACAACTCGGCGGACCTGTTCGTCTCGATCCACGCCGACGCCTTCATCAACGGCGACGCCAAGGGTTCGTCCGTGTGGGTGCTCTCGCCACGCGGCAAAACCAGCATGGCTGCGCGCTGGCTGGCCGACGGCCAGAACCGGGCCGACCTGATCGGCGGCGTGACGCTGGACGACAAGAACGACGGCCTGGCGGCCGTGCTGCTCGACCTGCAGCAGGGTTATTCCATGCAGGCCAGCGAATCGGTGGCAGGCAACGTGCTGAAGGCGCTGGGAAATCTCGGCCCCACCCATCGCGGCTACGTAGAGCGCGCCAACTTCGTGGTGCTGCGCTCGCCGGATGTGCCCTCGATCTTGGTCGAGACGGCCTTCATCAGCAATCCGGACGAAGAGCGCAAGCTGCGCGATCCTTCGCACCAGTCGCGTCTCGCCGCGGCGGTGATGACGGGCGTGCGCGGCTATTTCGAAGCCACGCCGCCGCCGGGCAGCTGGTTTGCCGCGCAAGCCTCGCGTCGCAACGGCATGGCGAATGTCGCCAGCTCGCAGGGCGACGACGAGACCGCTGCCAAGGCCACACGTGCCGTGGCACAGGCGATGGCCTCCACGCCCAGTGCCGGGAGTCGCGCCGATGACGGTGTGCAGGACCTGCACCGGGTGGAGCGGGGCGAAAGCCTGCGCAGCATCGCCAAGCAGTACGGCGTCAGCGTCAATGCGATCAAGAACGCGAACAAGCTGGAAAGCGACAGTTCGGTGCGCGTGGGCATGATGTTGGCCATACCCGCCGGCTGAAGCGGCTGCTCAACGAATCACCAACAACGCCGCCTCCGGGCGGCGTTCTGCTTTCGCCGGGGGCCGTCAGGTTCTAAGCTTCGCCGATGCCAGTCATTCGTCCCCTGCCTCCCGAACTCATCAATCAGATCGCTGCCGGTGAAGTGATCGAACGGCCTTCTTCCGTCGTGAAGGAACTGGTCGAAAACAGTCTCGACGCCGGCGCCACGCGCATTGAAGTGGATATCGAACAAGGCGGTTCCCGCCTGATCCGCGTACGCGACGACGGCTGCGGCATCGTGCCCGACGAATTGGCGCTGGCGGTGGCCTCGCACGCCACCAGCAAGATCGGCAGCTTCGACGATCTGGAGCACGTGGCCAGCATGGGCTTCCGCGGCGAGGCGCTGGCCTCGGTGTCGTCGGTGGCCCGCTTTGCGCTGACCTCGCGCGCGCAGGGACTGGATACGGCGTTCCGCATCGAAGTAGATGGCGGCAAGCTGCAGGCGGCACGTCCCGCGCAGCATCCGCAGGGCAGCAGCGTGGAAGTGCGCGACTTGTTCTACAACGTGCCCGCACGCCGCAAATTTCTCCGCGCCGAGCGCACCGAATTCGCGCATATCGACGATCTGCTGAAATCGCTCGCCCTGGCGCGCGGCTCGGTGGAATTTCGCCTGAGCCACAACGGCAAGCCGGTGCGCATGCTCAAGGCCGCGCGCGACGAAAGCGCCGCCTTGCAGCGCGTGGCCGAAGTGCTGGGCGAGGAATTCCCCGCGCAAAGCCTGCGTATCGATCATGCAGCGGCCGGGCTGCATCTGTCGGGCTGGGTGGGTCTGCCCACCGCCTCGCGTTCGCAGGCTGATTCGCAGTACTTCTACGTCAACGGCCGGCTGGTGCGCGATCGCATCGTGGCGCATGCGGTGCGCCAGGCCTATGCGGACGTGCTGTTCCATGGCCGTCATCCGGCCTTTGTGTTGTATCTGGAACTGGATCCGGTCGGGGTGGATGTGAATGTCCATCCGGCCAAGAGTGAAGTGCGCTTTCGCGAGCAGCGGCTCGTGCACGATTTTCTGTTTCGCACGCTGCACGAAGCGCTCGCGCAGACGCGCGCAGGCAACGTGGGTCTGCCTGCTGCCGAGTCGCCGATGGCGGGAGCGGCGCCGTCGTACAGTTACAGCATGGCCCCGTCGTCGGGATCGGCCAGCGCCGCGCCCGCATGGCCCAATGCCTTGAGCCAGAGCCGCTTGAGCCTGGGCGTGCGAGACGAGCCGCTCGCTGGCTACGCCGCTCTCTTGGGCGAACCCTCGACAGTGTCCGCACCGTTGTCGTTCGCTGCCAATGCGCCGATGCCGGACGCGTCCGAAGAGGAAGCGCCGCCGCTGGGCTTCGCCATCGCGCAGCTCAAGAGCATCTATATCCTGGCTGAAAATGCGCACGGCCTGATCCTGGTGGACATGCACGCCGCGCACGAGCGCATCACCTACGAAAAGCTCAAGGCTGGTCGCGTCTGCAGCAACCTGCGTTCGCAGATGCTGCTGGTGCCGATGAATGTGGCGGTGAGTGCGAAAGAGGCCGCCGCGGCCGAGGAACACGCCGAGGCCTTGGCGGAGTGGGGCATGGAGCTCTCGCGCAGCGGTCCGTCCGGTGTGGTGGTGCGGCGCATTCCCGCCCTGCTGGAAGGCGCCGATGTGGCGCAGCTCTGTCGCGACGTGCTTTCCGAGCTGGCCCAGCACGGCAGTTCGCGTCGTCTGCAGGAGTTGGAGAACGAGCTGCTCTCGACCATGGCCTGCCATGGCTCGGTGCGTGCGGGGCGCCGCCTCACCATTCCGGAAATGAACGCGCTGCTGCGCGAAATGGAAGCGACCGAGCGCTCCGGGCAGTGCAATCACGGACGTCCGACCTGGACCCAGCTGAGCCTGCCCGAGCTGGACAAGTTGTTCCTGCGCGGTCGCTGACGAGTTTCTGTACCGAGCGGCGCTTGCCCGGTTTGTAAATGGACGGCCATACTGCTGTTTCATTCCGACGGGGCCTGCCATGTTGCGTACCGCCGTTCTTGCCTTTGCCTTGAGCCTTGGAGTTGCCACCGTGCAAGCTCAGACCCCTACCTCCGCTGCGGCGACGGATTTCTCCCAGCAAAACGTCAACTGGCAGAACAAGCGTCTTGCCGGCCTCACCGCACCCAATGGCTGGCTCAGCCTGATCGGCCTGGAGTGGCTGAAGGAAGGCGCCAATCGCGTGGGCAGCGCGGCCGACAACGACATCGTGCTGAAAGCCGGTCCGGCCCACCTGGGTGTGGTGACCCTGGCCAAGGACGGCAGCATGCACATCGTGTTCGACAAGCACAGCGCGGCCACCGTGGATGGCAAGAGCGTGCCCGAAGCGGCGCTGGTCGACGACATGCACGCCGGTGACAGCGCGCCGTCGGTGGTGGCGTTCGGTTCGGCCAGCTTCCTGGTGATCGAGCGCGATGGCCGCAAGGCCTTGCGCGTGAAGGACAGCAACGCCGACACGCGCACGCACTTCCTGGGGCTGGATTACTACACGCCCGATCCGTCGTGGCGCATCGAGGCTGACTGGGTGCCGTTCGACCCGCCGCACGAGCTGGAGATCGGCTCGGTGCTGGGCACGGTCAACAAGGAAAAGGTGCCGGGCAAGGCGGTGTTCCATCGCGACGGCCACACCTACGAGCTGATGCCGATCCAGGAAGAACCCGATTCGCTGTTCTTCGTCATCGCCGATCGCACGTCCGGCAAGGACACCTATGGCGCAGCCCGTTTCATGTATGCGGATCTGCCGAAGGACGGCAAGGTCGTGCTCGACTTCAATCGCGCCTACAACCCGCCGTGTGCATTCACGCCGTACGCCACCTGTCCGCTGGCGCCGCCGGAGAACCGTCTGGATCTGGCCGTGACCGCGGGCGAGAAGAATTACCGCGGCAGCCATCACTGAGCGCTGCCCGATCCGCGCCATGACAACGACGGCCAGCCCTGCGCTGGCCGTCGCTTTTTGCGTTAGCGACCCTTGAAGTCCGCCTTGCGCTTTTCCAGGAAGGCCGTAGTGCCTTCGCGCATGTCTTCGGTGGCGAAGGCCAGCGCGAACGCCTGCGTTTCAAACTCCAGACCCTGATCGATACTCGTTTCGCCACCCTGCAGCACGGCGTCCAGGATGCCGGCAGCGGCGAGCGGCGCGGCGGCGGCCAACTGATCGGCCATGGCGTTGACCGTTTCATCCAGCGCCTCAGGCGCGACCACGCGGGTCACCACGCCCAGCTCATAGGCGCGCTGGGCGTTGATGGTGGCGCCCAGCAGGCACAGCTCCAACGCCGCGCCACGGCCGGCCAGGCGCAGCAGGCGCTGGGTGCCGCCGAAGCCGGGGATCAGTCCCAGGTTGATTTCGGGCTGGCCGAACTTGGCCTTTTCGCTGGCCACGCGCAGGTGACAGCACATCGCCAGCTCCATGCCGCCGCCGAGGGCGAAGCCCTGGATGCGCGCG
This sequence comes from Dyella sp. 2YAF14, assembly GCF_052114725.1. NCBI lineage: Bacteria > Pseudomonadati > Pseudomonadota > Gammaproteobacteria > Lysobacterales > Rhodanobacteraceae > Dyella > Dyella sp. 2YAF14. The sequence goes on from NZ_JBFRFH010000017.1 coordinate 60,504, forward strand.
ATCACCGGCTTGCCCAGTCGCTCGACCAGGCTCATCAGTCGCTGCCCGGTGCGCGAGAAACTCTGTGCCTGCACAGGCGTATAGCCATTCATCTCGGCGATGTCCGCACCGGCCACAAAGGCCTTCTCACCCGCGCCGGCCAACACGACTACCCGCACCGCATCGTCCTGGGCGGCCTGGGTGAAGGCCAGCGTCAGCTCGTTGAGCGTCTCCCGATTGAGCGCATTGAGCTTGTCCGGGCGATTGACGGTGATGGTGCGCACCGCGCCGCGGTTGGCGATTTCCAGGTTGCGATAGGCCATGATTCGACTCCGGCGGAAAAGGCGCCATGGTAGCAGCGGGAACCTTTGCCGCCTCCGGCGTTCGAAGGCACAGACGCCGGATGGACCGGCGTCGCTGCACGATTCGCCCGGACCGCTTACGATGGCCAGGTTGCAGCCGCAATGGAGGAAGGCATGGCACAACTGCGTTGGCTAGCTCTGGGCATCCTGTGTTGGGGTGGTCTGGCGCATGCTCAGGTCAGTGGCGCCCCGCAGGATCAGTCGCAGGTCAAGCTGGACAAGACCAAGCTGTCCTACGCCATCGGTTTCCAGATCGGCAGCCAGTTCGCCAACGGCGATCCGGACGTCGATATCCCCACGCTGCTGCGCGCGATCCAGGACGCCTACGCCAAAAAGCATCCCACCGTGTCGATGCGCGACATGCACGACCAGCTGCGCGAACTCGACGAGCAGATGCATAGCCAGGCGCTGGCGCAATTCAAGCGCGTGGCGGAAACCAATGCGCGCAAGAGCGCCGATTACATGGCGCGCAACCGCAGCAAGCCGGGCGTGATCCAGCTGCCGTCGGGCATCCAGTACGAAGTGGTGAAGCAGGGCACCGGCACCAGGCAGGTACCGGAAGGCTCGGTGGTCACCGTGAACTTCCGCGCCATGCTGATCGACGGCACCGAGTTCGACAGCTCATGGGCGCATGGTTCGCCGGTGAGTTTCGTGGTGAACAACAAGGTGATCCCGGGCTGGCAGGAAGTGATCCAGCGCATGCACGTCGGCGATCTGTGGAAAGTCACCGTGCCGCCTGCCATGGCCTATGGCATCAAGGGCGATCCGCCGCGCATCGGGCCGAACGAAGCGCTGGTGTTCGAAATCGAGCTGCTCGAGATCAAGTAATGGCATCCGCCTGAGCGCTGCCGCCCATGGCGGCGTTCGAATGACGGCCTGCGCCCCTTGCGATAGAATGGGGGCTTCGCTGGCACACTCCGTGCCGCGCTGATAGTTCCTCGCAGCATGACAGCGGCAGACGGCACCCCTGGTCCATCCGGCAATCCCCTCAGTCCTTGCATTGGCATCTGCCGGCTGGACGAACGCGGCTATTGCATCGGCTGCCTGCGCACAGGTGTTGAAATCGCCGGATGGCGGGCCATGGATGACCAGGAGCGACTTCGCTACATGCGCGACGTGCTGCCTCCCCGGAAACGACCGTGATGGGTGAGCTGCTGACCGACTTGAGTCACGCAGTATTGCCCTTGTCGTCACCGCCAACGGGCCGGGGTTGGAATCATTCGGACATGGTCCAGTTGATCGGCGACACGCCGCGTCGCCCGGCCGCCGTACTGGTTGGTGTACGCGACGGCGTGCAGCCGCGACTGGTGTTGACCGTGCGTACTGACCATCTGCAGGATCACGCGGGGCAGGTGGCGTTTCCCGGCGGTCGCACCGACCCCGGCGATGCCGACGCGATTGCCACCGCCTTGCGCGAAAGCGAAGAAGAAATTGGCCTCGAAAGCCGCCTGGTGACACCGCTGGGTTTTCTCGATCGCTTCGAAACCATCAGCGGTTACAGCGTCACGCCGGTGGTCGCGCGCATCGACGGCGACGCGCGCCTGTATCCCGCGCCGGCCGAAGTGGCCGAAGTATTCGAAGTGCCGCTGTCGTTCTTCCTTGAACCGCGCAATCTCAAGCGCTACACCATGGATTTCCGCGGTCACCGCCGCGACATGGTGGAATTCGTGCATGGCGGCCACCGCATCTGGGGTGCCACCGCCGCCATGGTGTTCAATCTCCTGCAGAGGATGGGACGCGCATGACACTCAAGACCACCTTGATCGACGTCAAGGAACTGGTGGCGCTTGCACCAGCCGATGTGTTGATCGTCGATTGTCGTTTCGACCTGATGGCGCCCGGCAGCGGCGAACGTGATGTCGGCAAGGGTGAGCGTGATTATCGCGAAGGGCATATCCCTGGCGCGGTTTACGCGAGTCTGGACAGCGATCTATCCGATCTCTCGCGCAAACCGCTGGGTTTGGGGAGACACCCCTTGCCGCTGGAAGCCGCGTTCTCCGAATCCCTGTCGCGCTGGGGTTGGCGCGAAGGCATGCAGATCGTGTGCTACGACGCCGCCAACGGTTCGCTCGCTGCCGCTCGCCTCTGGTGGCTGTTGCGCCTCTCTGGCATCCGCGACGTTGCCGTGCTCGATGGCGGTTTCCAGGCCTGGGTGGCTGCGGGCATGCCGGTCGAGTCGGGCGATGTGGTTCGCGAGCCGCAACCGGTCAGCCTCTATTTCGATGCCGAACAAGCCATCGTCGATCACGCCGCGCTGCGCGGCGATGCGCAGCGCGTGTTGCTCGATGCGCGTGCTGTTCCGCGTTATCGCGGCGAGGTCGAGCCCATCGATCCGGTAGGTGGCCATGTGCCCGGCGCGCTCAATCGGCCCTTCTCGGAAAATCTGCAAGAGGATGGCCACTTCAAGTCGGCCGATGTCCTACGCCAGGAATTCCAGACACTGCTCGGCGCGCATGCGCCCAGCGACGTCGTGCATATGTGCGGCTCGGGCGTCACCGCCTGCCACAACCTGCTAGCGATGGAACACGCTGGACTCACCGGCTCGCGTCTTTACGCGCCGTCGTGGAGCGGCTGGGTGAGCGATGCGAGTCGGCCCGTGGCCAAGGGCGCTGAGCCCGGCTGAGCCTCGGTTTTTGTAGGAGCGCACCCTGTGCGCGACCCGGCGCCGCATGGCGCCGTTCGCGTACAGGGTGCGCTCCTACAAGGTCAGTCTTTCTTCTTCAGCCGCGCAACCAGCTTTTCCAACACAGCCTGCGTTTCCGGATGGAAATACGCATCGAGGAATCCATCGATAGGCAGTTCCTCCGGACGCGCCCAGACGGCCGTAAGGTCGGCACGCGCAATCGCACGCGTCTTGAGCATGGCGTTGGAGGGCAGGGCGAGCATGCCCTGCATCCACACCACGGCACGCGTCACCACCTGTTCGACATTGGTGAGTTCGTCCACCAGGCCGACCGCCAGCGCTTCGCTGGATTCGATCATGGCGCCCGCCACCATCAGGCGTTCGGCGCGATACGGTCCAACGATGCGACGCAGCGCCATCTGGATGCTTTCCGGCACCACCAGGCCTACCTGCACTTCGTTGAGGCCGATCTTGAACGGACCTTCGGCCATCACGCGGTAGTCGCAGAACAGCGACAGCACCGCGCCGCCGGCTGGACTGTGGCCGGTGATGGCCGCAACGATGGGAATCGGCGACATCGCCAGGGTCGACGTTGTCTGGAAAAACTCGCGCCAGAATTCACGCACGCCGTCGCGATCGCGACCCAGCAGCGAAGGCACATCCACGCCAGCCGAATACATGCCCGGCTGGCCGGACAGCACGATGCCGCGCGCGCCGCCGGCAACAGCGTTGTCCACCGCATCGCGCAGCGCACGAAGCAAGTCGACATTGAGTGCGTTTACCGGCGGACGTGCCAGGTTGATTTCGACGATGGCGTCGTGCGTGATCAGGTTGAGCATGGCAGTGGCCGGATGAGTTGGCAGGAGTGGAGGACGAGAGTAGCAAAGACGGCTGGCCGCCGCTTTCCCTTGCTACTCGCGCCTCTTCACTGGCAGCTCACCCTTGCGGATGCTCGTCCGCCGTCCACTGGTAGCGCACCGCGTAATCGAGCGTGGCCTTGCCGTTGGCCGGCACCGTCACCTTGAACTCCAGCGTGTCGGTGGTCTGCGCACTCGGTTTGATGCTGGAGGAGGCGAGCGTCCACTGGCGCCAGCGCTGGGGATGCTCGCGCACAGTGACCACGCGCGGCGTGTCGCCGGCATTGGTGAGCGTGATGCGGAAGGCCTCGTCCAGGCGGTGGCCGTTCTTGTCCACGGTGAAAGTGGTGCGCTCGCGGCTGGCGCGCAAATCGAACGCCATGCCCAGGGTGATATGCGCGTCGCTGCCCTTGGGCGTGTCGTTGACGCGACCGCTGCCAATGAGTTGCGGCGTGCCGTTGCGATCCATCGACAGCACGCGCAGGTTGCCGGCGGGGATGCTGTCGAATGCGCGGAATTGCAGCGTGCTGGAAATGCCTTCAGGGCCGCCGTTGGTGAAGACATCCTGGCCGATCATGGGCTGCGGTGGCACCCAGGCGGTCCCCGTTTCAAACAGCGACGTGCGTTCGCAGGCGATGGTCCGCGTGTCGTACAGCGGTACCTGGCTCACGCTGCCATCGGGCAGGTCGACCGTGCCGGGCAAGCTGTACGTGCGGTAGTCGGCCAGCGTGGATTGCTCGGGCAGCGCGGCATCGGCCGTCTTGGCGCGGGCGTTGAACATCATCGGCCGCGGTCCCGAGGACTGGGCCAGTTGCGGTTCGCCGGCCACCAGCATCAGTTGCACGTTGTTCCAGTCGCGACCGCTGCGGTTGGCGATGCTGGCGCGCGATTCGAACTGCATCTTGCAGCCGTCGCCTGGCGCCAGCGTGCCGACGTAGGCGGCGCGCCAACCCAGGCCCGAGGTGGAATAGCTCAACGTCGCATTGGCCTTGCCGGCGCGACTGGCATCCACGCGCAGTTGCAGGCCGGAGCCCACCTGGAACACGCCTCGCGCCTTGACCGCGCCGTATTCGTGGATCAATGCAACGCGTTCGTTGGCGCTGGACGTGTCGCGCACCATCAGGCCGCTGGCGTCGGCGCGCAGCAGGGTGCCGCTGGCCAATACTTCGCCATTCGTCCCATACACGTCGACGGGTTGTCCGATCAGGCTGCCCAAGGCGGCGTACTGGCCCTGGCCCAGGCGTAGACGTTGCGACAGCACCTTGGCGGCGTCGCCGTCGACGGTCAGTGCAATGGCTTCCGGGTCGACGTATTGCGGCAGTCCATCGAGGCTTATGTCCTGTGTGCCGGCCTTGAGTTCGAGCTGGCGCGTTTCGCGCGCCACGGCATGGCCCGATGGCACGGAGCCGTTGTCGCCCGCGCTGTACAGCGCGTTGTCGTCGCTGCGATAGAGCGTCAGTGAGGTTGCCGCCGGTGCGGCAAGGGCGCCCGCGCTGGTGCTGGCGAGGATGGCAAGGGCGAGGGTGCGAAGCGAAACAGGGATCACGGTCGAACTCCTTTCGGGTGGTCGCCGCTGATAGTACGGATGCCGCATGAAGCTGCGGCATCCGTGGTGCCGGTGGGCTTAACCCCGAATGCCGGCTGGGTCGTTCAAGCGCCGGCTTGCGCGGCGTCGCGGATCGATGGCGGCAACGGCACCGGCTTGCCGGTGGCGGGATCCATCCATACCAGCACGACCTTGCCGTCGCTATAGAGCGCATCGTTGCTGGCGTCGACGATGCGGTGCGCCAGCGTGATCGAGCTGTTGCCGAGCCGCTCGCAGAACAGCTGCACGTTCAACTGCGCAGGCCATTCGATCGGGCGGCGATAGTTCACTTCGCTGGCGGCCAGCACCGGCATCGAGTGCTCGTTGAACCAGCCTGGCACGTGCTGCAGCCACTGCAGACGCGCTTCTTCCAGGTAAGTGAGGTAGTTGGCGTTGTTGACGTGATTGAACGCGTCAAGGTCGCGCCAGCGTACGCCAATCGGGGCGACGAACAACGGCGTGTTCGTCGCCTCGGTGGCCTGGGCATCGGTCACGGCCGCGGCGCTTTCCTGCGTCGTGGCCTTGCGCGTGCGCTGCTCAGGCACGGGTTGGGTGGAACTCATGCAGTCTTCTTCCGTAGTGCAGGTTTGCTCTTGCCGTTGCTCTGGGCCTTGGCCGCCTTGGCGGGCTTCATGTCCAGATGCGGGGCAAGGAAGTGTCCGGTATGCGAGCCCGCTGTGGCAGCCACGGTTTCCGGCGTGCCGGTGACCAGGATGCGACCACCGCCTGCGCCGCCCTCCGGGCCCAGATCGACCAGCCAGTCGGCGGTCTTGATCACATCGAGATTATGCTCGATCACCACCACCGTGTTGCCCTGGTCCACCAGCTTATGCAGCACGTCGAGCAGCTGCTCGATGTCGTGGAAGTGCAGGCCCGTGGTCGGCTCGTCGAGGATGTACAGCGTGCGACCCGTATCGCGCTTGGACAATTCCTTGGACAGCTTCACGCGCTGCGCTTCGCCACCCGAGAGCGTGGTCGCGCTCTGGCCGAGCTTGATGTAATCCAGGCCCACGGCGCGCAGCGTTTCGAGTTTGCGTGCGATGGTCGGCACGTTTTCGAACAGCTTGAACGCATCTTCCACCGTCATGTCGAGCACGTCGGCGATCGTGTGGCCCTTGTAGTGCACTTCCAGCGTTTCGCGGTTGTAGCGCTTGCCATGGCAGACGTCGCAAGGCACGTACACGTCCGGCAGGAAGTGCATCTCCACCTTGATCATGCCGTCGCCTTCGCAGGCCTCGCAGCGGCCGCCGCGCACGTTGAAGCTGAAGCGGCCCGGCGTATAGCCACGGGCACGCGCTTCGGGCACCTGCGCAAACAGCTCGCGCAGCGGCGTGAACAGGCCGGTATACGTCGCTGGGTTCGAACGCGGCGTGCGACCGATCGGCGACTGGTCGATGTCCACCACCTTGTCGAACAGTTCCAGCCCTTCGACCGACTTGTACGGCGCAGCCTGCTCACTCGAACCATTGAGTTCGCTGGCGGCGAGGCGGAACAAGGTGTCGTTGATCAGGGTCGACTTGCCCGAACCGGACACGCCGGTGACGCAGGTAAACAAGCCTGCGGGAATGGCCAGGTCGACGTTTTTCAGGTTGTTGCCGCTGGCACCCTTGAGATGCAGCCACGAATCGGCATCCAGCTGCTGGCGGCGTTCCTCGGGCACACGGATGCCACGCTTGCCGGACAGGAACTGGCCGGTGATCGAACGCGGCGACGCAAGCATGTCCTTGAACGATCCCTGCGCCACGATCTCGCCGCCGTGCACACCGGCGCCGGGACCGATGTCGAGCACGTGGTCGGCCATGCGGATCGCGTCTTCGTCATGCTCGACCACGATGACGGTGTTGCCGAGGTCGCGCAGTCGCGTCAGCGTGCCGAGCAGGCGCTCGTTGTCGCGCTGGTGCAGGCCGATGGACGGCTCGTCGAGCACGTACATCACGCCGACCAGGCCGGCGCCGATCTGCGAGGCGAGACGAATGCGTTGCGCCTCGCCACCCGACAGCGAATCGGCCTGCCGATCCAGCGTGAGGTAGTTGAGGCCCACGTCGTTGAGGAAGGTAAGACGCTCGCGAATTTCCTTGACGATCTTCACCGCGATCTCGCCGCGCCAGCCGGTGAGCGTCAGCTTCTCGAAGAACGCCAGCGTGTCATCGATCGAGCGCGAGGTGAGCGAGGGCAGCGCGTGGTCGGCGACGAACACATTGCGCGCAGAACGATTCAGGCGCTGGCCTTCGCAGTCGGGGCAGGGACGGTCGCTGATGTACTTGGCCAGTTCCTCGCGCACCGCCGGCGATTCGGTTTCCTTGTAGCGGCGATCCATGTTCGGGATGATGCCCTCGAACGCGTGCTCGCGCGTCACCCGGCCACCACGTTCGGTGATGTACTTGAAGGCGATCTTGTCCTTGCCGCTGCCGTACAGGATGGCCTTCTGGACGTCCGTGGACAGCTTGCGCCACGGCGTGTCCACGTCGAAGCCGTAGTGCGCGGCGAGCGACAGGATCAACTGGAAATAATGCGCATTGCGGCGATCCCAGCCGCGCACGGCGCCACCGGCCAGCGACAGCTCCGGATGCGCCACCACGCGGGCAGGATCGAACACCTGGGTCACGCCCAGACCGTCGCAGGTGGGGCAGGCGCCTACCGGCGAGTTGAACGAGAACAGGCGCGGCTCAAGCTCCGGCAGCGAGTAATCGCACACCGGGCAGGAGTAGCGCGAGGACAGCAACTGCTCTGGCGCCTTCGCATCATCCATGTCGACCACGATCGCGATACCGTCGCCCAGGCGCAGCGCGGTTTCAAACGATTCGGCCAGGCGCTGCTTGATGTCGTCGCGCGGGCGGAAGCGGTCGATCACCACTTCGATGGTGTGCTTCTGGCGCAGCGTCAGCGGCGGTACGGCATCGAGGTCGTAGACAGTGCCGTCGACGCGTGCGCGCACGAAACCCTGCGCGCGCAGCTGATCGAACACCTGCACGTGCTCGCCTTTGCGCTCGCGGATCACCGGCGCGAGCAGCATGAAGCGCTTTTCGCCATCCAGCGCGAGCGTGCTGTCCACCATCTGGCTGACAGTTTGCGCTTCGAGCGGAATCCCATGATCCGGGCAGCGCGGCGTACCCACGCGCGCATACAGCAGGCGCAGGTAGTCGTAGACCTCGGTAATCGTGCCCACGGTGGAGCGCGGATTGTGCGAGGTCGATTTCTGCTCGATGGAAATGGCCGGCGACAGACCCTCGATGTGGTCGACGTCCGGTTTCTCCATCATCGACAGAAATTGCCGGGCGTAGGCCGACAACGATTCGACGTAGCGGCGTTGACCTTCGGCATAGATGGTGTCGAAGGCCAGCGATGACTTGCCCGAACCGGACAGGCCGGTGATGACGATCAGCTTGTCACGCGGCAGATCGAGGTCGATGTTTTTGAGGTTGTGCGTGCGCGCGCCGCGAATGCGGATCGTATCCATATCGCCCGGAGTCGTTGGGGAGGGAAAACTGTACTATATCAAACTTGTCAGTACGCTTATTACTGACGGATGCCACCCAACAAACTCTTAAGAGAAGATCCGGCCGAGTATGGCTTAATGGAATCTTTGGCCGGTTTCCGGCCGACCTGCGAACAGAGAGTGCGGATGGGCAAGCTGAAGAGATGGGGTGTTGCCATGGCGCTTGCAATGGGCATGGGACAGGCCATGGCGTCGTCGGCGCCGGCTACGGAAGATCAGGTTCGGCAGCTGATGGAAGTCGTCGGTGTCGGCAAGATGCTGCTGCAGATGAACACCCAGGCGGTGACCACTTTGCAGCAGTCCATGCCTTGCGTGCAGCCTGAGTTCTGGCAGAACTATATGGACGCCAACCAGACCCAGCTGTTCATCGGCCGGCTGGTGCCCGTCTACCAGAAGCATTTCACCGCTGACGAGATGTCGGGCCTGCTGAAGTTCTATCGTTCGCCGCTGGGCCAGAAGGTCATCAACGAGATGCCCACCACCATGGCCGAGGCCAACCAGGCCGGCCAGCAGTGGAGCCATGAGCGCAGCGACCAGATGGTCAGCGAGCTCAAGCAGATGGGCACGCTGGACGGTTCGGGTCGCTGCCCGGGCAAGGTATCCACCACGCCGATCACGGGTACGGCGCTGGAGGGTGCGGCGGCGATCCAGGCGGCCGAGAACGGCGAAAAGATCAAGCCCAGGCAGGCGACCGAAGGCGGCGACAAGGCCGAGGCCAAGCCGGCGGCGAAAGCCTCTTCACACGCCAAAACCCCGGCCAAGAAGACCACCAGGCCCGCCCCGAAGAAGACCACGCCAGCCAAGGCGCCGGCCAAGCCAGCCGCCAAGACCCCGGCCAAGACCGAGGCCAAGCCTGCGCCGGCCAAGACCGACACCAAGCCGGCGGCCGCGACTGGCGGATCGACTGGTCAGTAATTGACCAGGCCGCCAGGGCTTCGTTATACTCCCGAGTTCGCCGGTGCCTAATGGGTCCGGTGAACCCAAGAGAATAACGACAGAAGGGATAATCCCATGAGCTATGCAGTCATCAAGACCGGCGGCAAGCAGTACCGCGTTCAGCAGGGCGATGTCCTGCGCGTGGAGCTGTTGAACGCCGAAGAAGGCGCCGCCTTCACTTTCGATCAGGTCCTCCTGGTCGGCGMCGGTGAGTCGATCACCGTCGGTGCGCCCATCGTGGCCGGTGCCACCGTCAGCGCCACCGTGCGCAAGCACGGCCGTGCCGACAAGATCCGCATCATCAAGTTCCGCCGCCGCAAGCACCACAAGAAGCAGCAGGGACATCGTCAGCATTTCACCGAAGTCGAGATCACGGGCATCAACGCCTGAGCAACTGGAGCATTGAGTCATGGCACATAAAAAAGGCGTAGGTTCCAGCCGCAACGGTCGCGATTCGAACCCGAAGTATCTCGGCGTGAAGATCTACGGCGGCCAGGCTATTGAAGCCGGCAACATCATCGTGCGTCAGCGCGGCACCAAGTTCCATGCCGGTACCGGCGTGGGCCTGGGGCGCGACCACACGTTGTTTGCGCTGGTCGACGGCACCGTCGAATTCAAGGTGCGCGGCGAGCACAACCGCCGTTTCGTCAACGTCATCAAGGGTTAATTCCCCTGCGACGTTGCAGCGAAGGCCCCGCTTCGGCGGGGCTTTTGTTTTTTGAGAGCAGGGCATAGGGAATAGGGAGTAGGGAATCGGCCGGGCCGTTTCGCTATTCATCACGGTCCCGAGAACCCGGCTTTTACTACTCTCTATCCCCTATTCGCTCCCCCAGGCACCCCATGAAATTCGTCGACGAAGCCATCATCAATGTCAAAGCCGGCGACGGCGGCAACGGGTGCATCAGCTTCCGTCGCGAAAAATTCATTCCCTTCGGCGGCCCCGACGGCGGCGACGGCGGCAGCGGCGGCTCGGTGTGGCTGGTGGCCGACGAAGGCCTCAACACCCTGATCGACTTCCGCCACCAGCGTTCGTTCAAGGCCGAGCGCGGCCAGAACGGCATGGGCAGCCAGATGTACGGCAAGGGCGGCGAAGACACCTATATCCGCGTGCCCGTGGGCACGGTGGTGATCAACGTCGACACCGACGAAACCATCGGCGACCTCACCGTGAACGGCCAGCGCCTGCTGGTGGCGCAGGGCGGCAAGGGCGGCCTGGGCAATATCCACTTCAAGAGCTCGGTGAACCGTGCGCCGCGCAAGTCCACGCCGGGTACGCCGGGTGATCTGCGCGAGCTGAAGCTGGAGCTGAAGCTGTTGGCGGACGTGGGCCTGCTGGGATTTCCCAATGCCGGCAAGTCCACTTTCATCCGCGCCGTTTCCGCCGCCACGCCGCGCGTGGCCGATTACCCGTTCACCACCCTGCATCCGAACCTCGGCGTGGTCAGTCTGGGTACGGATCAGAGTTTCGTGATCGCCGATATCCCGGGCCTTATCGAAGGTGCGGCGGATGGTGCGGGCCTGGGCATCCAGTTCCTGCGTCATGTGTCGCGCACGCGACTGCTGCTGCACGTGGTGGATATCGCGCCGATCGACGGTTCCGATCCGGTGGAGCAGGTGCGTGCGATCGAGCAGGAGTTGGAGAAGTTCGATCCCGAGCTGCTCGAGCGTCCCCGCTGGCTGGTGATGAACAAGGCCGACGTGCTGCCTGAGGATGAGCGCCAGGCTGTCGCGGCTGACGTGGTGGCACGGTTGGAATGGAAGGAGCCGTCGTTCCTGGTCTCGGCGATTTCGCGCGAGAACACGCTTCCGGTGTGCCAGCAGGTGTGGCGCTTCCTGGAGGCCGAGCATATGGCGCGCGTGGAGCGCGACGATATGGCGCCGGGGGATGTGAGGTTGCGGGGGGAGTGAGGTGGCGGGTGTCGCCCCCTTCTAGAAAAAAGGCGGCCTTCGGGCCGTTTTTTTTTKGCTCGCGGACGTGGTTTTGTTTTGTGGTTTCGATTTTGTTCGACTTTCCGGTGTGGCTCTGACTCGCTCGTCATCCCGGCGCAGGCCCGGATCCAGAGCCTCGGTTTCTGGTTGTCGCGTTACCGCCAGGGTGCCGCCTACGCGGCGGGCGTTTCGATCGGCTGCCGCCGCTCGAGTCACTTTTCTTTTGCTGGCCCAAAAGATCCCACGGGACTAGCTTCGCGTCGAAAGTAACCCAAAGAAAATGGCCTGATAACGCCCGCAGCATCGTGTTGGGATAAGCCCGAA